>NZ_CP062005.1:1883491-2197406 GCF_014840935.1 Halomonas sp. YLGW01
ACCATGGCGATCATCCATGGTCGTTGTCGATGGGGTTAGGTTACCACCGCAGGGGCACAGCCGTCACCCGAGATTCTCCGTCGGGCGGAAGGCAGCGATGCACTGATTGGGCATCGTGCATCGCTTTCCTCCCCGCGCTATTGGCGACTCACCACTCGACGCTGGTTTCGCGCAGTCGCGCCAGGGTCGCCTTGAACTCGGCGATGCATCCCGCGAGCTCATCGCCCAGGTCACGCTGTCCGGCCACGGCGATGGTCATCGGGCTTGCCACCTCGCGCCGAGCCGCACCATCCACGCCATGCAGCGCCTGGAGGCGCCCCAGCAGCCAGCCAAGCCAACTCTCCGGCTGCGCCGCCAGCGAGCGAAGCTGGGTCAGTTCGGCCACGGGGCTAGCATCTGCGGCGAGCAGCTCCCGCCATTCGTGACGGGGCAGGCGCGCATGCTCGGTCAGCTCGCGCAGCGCCGAATTCAGCGAAAGCTCGAGCAACGCCAGCGCCCCCTCCTCAGCCGACTGACGACGGGCCACGGCGTGCTCGTCGTTTCCCGCCAGGACGGCCAGCAACAGCTCAGCCTGGTAGAGCAACTGATTCGTTCGACCGCTTGACGTCATTTGCGCTTGTCCTCGACCTGCCATTTGCCTGCGTCGAAGGTAGCCTTCCAGCCGGTGGCTTTGCCATCCTCGTCGGTCATCACGAACTGCGACTTGGTCTTGCGCGAGAAGCGGATCTGGGTCGGACGACCATCCGGATCTTCGCTCGGCGCCTTGAGCAGGAAGTGGTACTTCTCCGGCAGCTCGTCGGCATGCGCCTTGAGCTCGCGCACCAGCGGCGGACGCGTTTCGCGATTCTTGGGGAACTGGCTGGCGGCAAGGAAGAGCCCACTGGCCCCATCACGCAGCACGTAGTGATCCTCGACCTTCTGGCAGGCCAGCTCCGGCATCGGGATCGGATCCATCTTGGGCGGCGCCACCTCGCCGCTCTTCAACAGCTTGCGGGTGTTCTTGCAGCTATCGCTGGTACAGCCGAAGTACTTGCCGAAGCGCCCGCTCTTGAGCTGCATCTCGGCGCCGCACTTGTCGCACTCGATGACCGGGCCTTCATAGCCCTTGATCTTGAAGTGGCCCTGCTCGATCTCGTAACCACCGCAATCGGGGCTGTTGCCGCAGATGTGCAGCTTGCGGGTCTCGTCGATCAGATAGCTGTCCATGGCCGTACCGCAGATGCCACAGCGGTGCTTGGCGCGCAGCGCATCGGTCTCGGCCTCGTCGCCGGCGTCGGCGGCCACCGCCTCGTCGCCCGGAATCAGGTCGATGGTGGTCTTGCAGCGCTCCTTGGGCGGCAGGTTGTAGCCCGAGCAGCCCAGGAAGACCCCGGTCGAGGCGGTACGGATCTGCATCTTGCGACCACAGGTCGGGCAGTCGATATCGGTAGGCACCGGCTGGTTGGGCCGCATGCCCTCCTCGCTCTCGGCCACCTCGAGTTCCTTGCGGAATTCGCCGTAGAAGGCATTGAGCAGCTCGCGCCAGTTGCGTTCGCCTTCGGCCACCTCATCGAGGTTGTCCTCCATCCGCGCCGTGAAGGAGAAGTCCATCAGGTCCGGGAAGGACTCGCTGAGCCGCTCGGTGACGATATCGCCGAGCTTCTCGGCGTAGAAGCGGCGGCTCTCGAGCTTCACATAGCCACGATCCTGGATGGTCGAGATGATGGCGGCATAGGTCGAGGGCCGGCCGATGCCCCGCTTCTCGAGCTCCTTGACCAGGCTCGCCTCGGTGAAGCGGGCCGGCGGCTTGGTGAAGTGCTGCTGCGGATCCAACGTCTCGAGGTGCATCGGCGTGCCCTCGGCCAGATCGGGCAGCGACTGATCCTCTTCCTTCTTGCCGGCGGGCTTCATGACCCGAGTGTAACCATCGAACTTGAGCACCCGGCCCTTGGCCCGAAGCTCATACCCATCGACCTCTACCGTCAGGGTGCTCGACAGGTATTCCGCCGGCGTCATCTGACAGGCCACGAACTGACGCCAGATCAGCTCGTAGAGACGCTCCGCGTCGCGCTCCATGCCGGCAAGATCCGTGGCCTTGTACGCCACATTGGAGGGGCGAATGGCCTCGTGTGCTTCCTGGGCGCCTTCCTTGCTCGAATAGCGGTTGGCCGCCTCGGGCAGATAGCGTGCGCCGTATTCCTCTTCGATATGGCCGCGCACCGCCTCGATCGCATCCTTCGACAGGTTGGTCGAGTCGGTACGCATATAGGTGATGTAGCCCGCCTCATAGAGGCGCTGGGCCATGGTCATGGTCTTCTTGACCGAGAAGCCCAGGCGACCGCTGGCGGCCTGCTGCAGGGTCGAGGTGATGAAGGGTGCATTGGGCTTGGAGCGGGTCGGCTTGTCTTCGCGACCGGTGATGGCAAGCGAGGCGGTCTTTAGCGCCGCGATGCGCTCCAGCGTCTCGGCTTCGCTGGTCGGCCGGAACGCCTTGCCATCCTGGCGCACCAGCTCGAAGCGGATCGGCGCGGCGCCCTGCTTCGTGTCGCCCGCCACCAGATCGGCATGGACATCCCAGAACTCCTCGGGCACGAAGGCGCGGATCTGGCGTTCGCGTTCGACGATCAGGCGCACCGCGACCGACTGGACTCGCCCGGCCGACAGGCCGCGGGCCACCTTGCTCCACAGAAGCGGCGAGAGCATGAAGCCCACTACCCGGTCGAGGAAGCGACGGGCCTGCTGGGCCTCGACCCGAGGAATATTGAGCTGGCCGGGATCCTGGAAGGCCTCCTGGATCGCGTTCTTGGTGATCTCGTTGAAGACCACCCGCTTGTAGCGCTCAGGCTCGCCGCCGATGGTTTCCTGCAGGTGCCAGGCAATGGCCTCCCCTTCTCGGTCCAAGTCGGTCGCGAGATAGACGGCATCGGCCTTTTCGGCATGCTTCTTCAGCTCGGCGACCACCTTCTCCTTGCCGGGCAGGATCTCGTAGTTCGCTTCCCAGTCATGCTCGGGGTCGATACCCATGCGCCGGATCAACTGATCCCAGGCCTTGCGCTTCTTGTACGACGCCTTCTCGTCCGGCGACATCTTGCGGGTCGCCGCCGCCTGGCGAGCGCGCTCCTTGGGGTCGCTGGATGCCTTACCCGAGCCGCTGGTCGGCAGGTCGCGGATATGACCCACGCTCGACTTCACGATGTAATCGTTGCCGAGATACTTATTGATCGTCTTCGCCTTGGCCGGCGACTCGACGATGACCAGTGACTTGCCCATAGTGCTCCAAATTAGTATCAGCCCGGGCCATGACGCCCCGAGGCAACAGCCGTTTGCCGACATACATTAGCGGCAGAAAAATGCGCCTACCCTACCCCAGCGCCGGAAACGGCGCCAGTCATTGAGCCGACTCGCTATCTGACCCTAGACCGCGCTACTGGGCATCGGCAAGCTTTGGTGCTGCTTCACCCAGACGACTCAGGCTGTCATCTTGTGGTGACAGCATGGAGGTGCGCCCCGGTGCCGTCGGGCTTTTCAGCCGGCCGGGGGCGTGGTGTACTATGATGTAGTAAAATCACTACATGGCTATCTGCCATTCAGATCAAGCCACGCATCACGGTTGCCACTGTGCACCACCAGTCAAGCCAACTCGTCAGGAGAGACGCATGTCGAATGCCCTAAACGGCCCCATCCGCCGCACCAAGATCGTCGCCACGCTCGGCCCCGCCAGCGACCGCGAGGGCGTGCTCGAGGAGATGATCGCTGCCGGTGTCGACGTCGTGCGACTGAACTTCTCTCACGGCTCGGCGGATGATCACCGTCACCGCTTGGGTCGTGTCCGTGAGATTGCCGACCGCCTAGGCCGGAGCGTCGCGGCTCTTGGTGACCTGCAGGGTCCGAAGATCCGCATCGCCCGCTTTGCCGATGGCGCCGTCCACCTGGAAGAAGGCCAGTCCTTCATCCTGGATGTGTCGCTGGACAGCAATGCCGGCGACGCGCAGCGCGTCGGCTGTGACTACAAGTCGCTGGCCGAGGACGTCGCAGCCGGCGACATGCTTCTGCTCGACGACGGCCGCCTGGTGCTGGAAGTGGAAAAGGTGAGCGCCCCCGAGGTGCACACCAAGGTAGTGGTGGGCGGCAAGCTCTCCAACAACAAGGGCATCAACAAGCAGGGAGGCGGGCTGTCCGCCGCGGCCCTGACCGACAAGGACAAGGCCGACCTGAAGACCGCCATCGATATCGGCGTCGACTACCTGGCGGTCTCCTTCCCGCGCACGGCCGCCGACATGCTCGAGGCTCGCGAACTGCTGGGCGAGGCCGGAAAGGAGATTGGCCTTGTGGCCAAGGTCGAGCGCGCCGAGGCGGTGGCCGATGACGAGACCCTCGACGGCATCATCAAGGCCAGCGAGGCGGTGATGGTGGCCCGCGGCGATCTCGGCGTCGAGATCGGCGATGCCCAGCTGATCGGTGTGCAGAAGCGCATGATCAAGCGTGCCCGCAGCCTCAACCGTGCCGTGATCACCGCCACTCAGATGATGGAGTCGATGATCGAATCGCCGCTGCCCACCCGCGCCGAGGTCTTCGATGTCGCCAACGCCGTGCTCGACGGCACCGATGCGGTGATGCTCTCGGCCGAGACCGCCGCCGGCGACTATCCGGTCGAGACCATCGAGGCGATGAACCGCCTGTGCCTGGGCGCGGAGCGCGAACGCAGCGCCCAGGAGTCCGGGCATCGCATGCACGAAGGGTTCAGCAAGACCGACGAGACCGTGGCCCTGTCGGCGATGTATGCCGCCAACCATCTGAAGGGGGTGGCCGCCATCGCCTGCATGACTGCCACCGGCTATACCCCGCTGATCGCCTCGCGTATCCGTTCGGGCCTGCCGATCATCGGCTTCGCCCATAGCCCCATCGCCCAGCGGCGCATGGCCCTCTATCGCGGCGTAGTCTCGCTCTATTTCGACTCCGGGAACATGAACCCCGGCGAACTGAATGAGGCGGCCCTCAAGGAACTGACCGAGCGCGGCATCGCCAAGGCCGGCGATTACGTCATCCTCACCCGCGGCGAACACATGAACGCCCACGGCGGCACCAATACCATGCAGATCCTGGACGTCCAGTAACGGCCACGACGCCATCCATCGCGCAGAGAGGAAGGAGACACCATGAGTGAGCAACGCCCAGGGCAGCAGACGACGCGCAACCTGCCGCGCCGCAAGCGCATCGCGCTGATCGCCCACGACGGCAAGAAGGATGAGCTACTGGCCTGGGCGAAGCGCTGGCATGACACCCTGGCAACCCATCAGCTGGTAGGCACGGGCACCACGGCGACCCGCGTCTCCAAGGAGCTGGGACTCGAGGTCGAGGGGCTGATGAGCGGCCCGCTGGGCGGCGATCAACAGATCGGCGCCCGCATCACCGAGCAGGCACTGGATCTGTTGATCTTCTTCTGGGATCCCTTCGCCCCCATGCCCCACGACCCGGACGTCAAGGCACTGCTGCGCCTGGCCGCCCTGTGGAACATTCCCGTGGCATGCAACGCCGCCAGCGCCGACTTCCTGATCAGCTCTCCGTATGTGAGCGAGGAATTCACGATCGGCATTCCCGATGCCGGCCGCTGGGTGTCGGCGCGGGTCGAGGGAGCCTAGCCCCTCCGACGCCCGTCCGTCGAAGTCATGCAAAAGCGCCGCCCCCAGGGGCGGCGCTTTTGTCTGCGTCACAGGTGACCGTATTCGCTACGGCCAGGGCGACGGTCAGGCGTCCCCGGAGGGCGGCGTCTTGCGGCTGGACTTGCGCGAAGCCGGTCGCCGGCGCTTGGCCTGGCCGCCAGGGGCAGTCTTCGCGGCGGTGTTACCGGCGGTACTGCCACTGGCCTTGGCCGACGGCGACTCAGACGCGCTGACCGTCTTGGTAGCCCCCGCTGCGCCTTCGGTCGCCGCGGTCCGGGGAGCGCCCTTCTCGGCACCTTTTTCAGCGTCCTTCTTCCCCGCTGCGCCCTGCCCTTCGGCGCGGTCTTCGCCTGGTTCCACCTTGGGCGTTGCCGTCTGCACCGCCTCCTCAACCTCTCGACTGGCCTGCGTCAACGACGCCTGATCGCCAGCAGCCGCCACGGACGGCTGGGCTACCGCCGTGGGCTCGGTCGGACGCGCGCGATCGAAGCAACGGCGAATCGTGTCCAGGCGTCTCGCCGCCCGCTCTCCCGGAGGACCACTGGCGGCCAGCACATGCTCGATATGAGTCAGATAATCGTCGATCTCCTGGTTATCGGCCCCCTCCAGCATGGCAGGCAGCGCGTCCAGCGCCTTGTGACGATCGAGCTTGAGGATGAAGAATTGCTCCCGCACCAGGGCCTTGAAGTCGGCCATCTTGAGATCCGGCTCCAGCTCCTGACGGGTCGCCCGCAGACGCTTGAAGTTGCGCTCATCGGTAGAGGGCGCACCGCCCAGCACGTAGATCACCGAGCGCATCACGGCGGCATGATACCCGCCCTGATCGACCCGGGCATGCAACTCGGCCTGGCGGTTGGCGACGAAGCGCTTGTGCTCGGGCTCGATGCCTGGGCGTCGCCGTACCGGTTCGCCGTCAACCCCCAAACCCACCATGGTCTGCAACCAGGGCTGGCCATAGACATGCTGGAAGAGCCGCTCCGTCGCCTGGTCACGCACCTGCTGATACGCTTCCAGCGACGCCTCGACCTGATCGGACAGGGTGAACTCCAGCTGCCGAAAGGCATTGTCACGACCCGCTTCGTGACGGTCGGCGCGAACCCGATCGGCCAGGACCGGCACCGGCACCATCAGCGGATTGCGATCGGAAAACAACTTGTACCCCAGCCGAATCGGGTGCATGCGCCGAATCCAGCGTGCCGCCGACGGCGTCATTGCCGCCCGCAACCAGGGTTGTACGAGCATCTGGTAGATCCCGAGATTGATCTCGGAGACCCGTGCCACGGTGGCGAAGCGGCGCTCGTCCTCGGCATGGGGTTTGACGATGGCGTTGACGTCATCGATATCCCGCTGAGTGAACTCCAGGAGATAGTCCCCATCGATGTGCACGGCCTCGGCCGCTCCGCGCGCGGCCGTTTCCGTCACCGTGGTCTCGTAGAGCCCCGGCGGCAACACGTCGATATAGTCCATGTTGGCGGTAAACTCGGCGTGCTCCTTGCGGGACACACTGCCCGACACGAAGATCCCCAGGTGACCGGTGGTATCGTGCTGGCAGTAAACGATGGTCTGCTCATTGGCGACGATGTCGTCGACATCGCCATAGAGATCGCCGATCCAGCCAAGCGCCTGGGGCGGTGGGGTGATGTCGTCGCCCTTGGAACAGAAGACCACGATCGGCGAGCGCACGTTGCGCAGGTCGATCCGACGGCCATCGCGAGTGGTCAGGCGCGCATTGCTGAGCCGGTTGCCGACGAACAGGTTGTCGACGATGTACTGGATCTCTTCGGCGCCGAGCACCACATGTCCGCCCCACCAGCGCTCGAACTGCAGGTAGCGCTCGGCCTCGCGATCGATATTGGCGTAGAGGCGGTACTGCTTGGTCCAGAGCGTGTTGGCCGGATTGAGCTTCTCGAAATTCTGTACCAGCAAGGCACCGTCGAAGAGCCCGGCACCCAGATCACCGGCCAGGGCCGTCGCCCAGCTGCCGCCGGTCATGCCGCCAGAGTAGCGCATGGGCGCCTTGCCCCGCTCCCCGGCCCAGTAGGACAAGGGCGCCCCGGCGATCAGGATAGGACCGAAGCAATCGGGCTCCAGCGCCGCGGCCATCATGATCTGCCAGCCGGCCTGACAGTTGCCGACTACCATGGGCTTCTCGGTCAGGTGATCATGACGGGCGATCACCTCCCACAGGAAGGCGATCTCGGCCTCGACCACATCCTCGACCGTCTGCCCCGGCTCGGGAAACGGCAGGAAGCCGATGAAATAGCAAGGATGCCCCGCGCGCAGCGCCACGCCGAGCTCGCTGTCCGGCTTGAAGCCGCCGATCCCGGGACCGTGGCCGGCCCGGGGATCGACGACCACGAAGGGTCGCATGTCGGGGTCAACCTCGACACCCTCGGGGGGCAGGATGCGCATCAGCTCATAATTGACCGGCCGCGGCAGGTCGCGGCCGTCCATGATCACTTCGGACTCGAAGCCCAGCACATTCGGTTTGGTCTGCTCCATGTGCTCGAGGTACTGATTGCCGCGCTCCCGCATCACATCCAGGAACAGCACCTGGCGCTCGACGGCATCGCGCCAGTAGTCCAGCGCGCTTTGTCCAAGCCCCAGCGGGTCAAAAAACGACAATGCCGTTTGGGTCATATTGTTATAGGCAGCAAGCATAGGGTTCTCCCGGTCGTCGGTGGGATGCAGGCCATTCCCTGGCCATGCTGCGATGCAAAACAGATTAGCGCGAAAGCCCGCCGCTTGTCATCGACTCATGCCGCTCGAGCCAAGGACAGCCCTCCACGCCGGCATCGACGACGAAGGATCGACGTGGACCCGCTGGCGCAGCAACATCGGCCGCATGGGAGACGAAAAACAGCCATGCTGCCCCCTTGCCTCACCGGGTCGGCACATCGGCTCGATGCCCGGAGCGGCAGAGGAAGGACGACAAGAAAGAGATGATCAAGCAAAAGAGGCTGGGAAAGAAGGGGCTGGGAAAGGGGCGAAAACCGGCGCTTAGCCCTGGCTGGGCGAGGAATTGACGATACGCTGGCGAAGGGGGTCGCGCCTGAACGAGAGTGCAGCCGGCCAGCCGCTTCGGCCGGCCGGCTGCAACGCCATCATCACTCGATCTCGATCAGCACCTCGCCGGGGGTCACCCGATCGCCCTTGGCCACGTGGATCGCCACTACGCTGCCGGCCTGTCGGGCATGTACCTCGGTCTCCATCTTCATGGCCTCGCTGATCAGCACCGCCTGGCCCGCCTCGACCGTATCGCCGACGGCCACCAGCACCTCGACGATATTGCCCGGCATGGCGGTGGTCACGTGCCCCTTGCCTGAGGCGCGCGCCCGCCCGCCCTTGCTCGTCGGGGCGGCGTCATAGCTGTCACGCGCCTCGAAGACCACCGATTCGGGCATGCCATCCAGGGTCAGGTAGACCTGACGCTTACCGCCGGCATCGCTGCCCACGCCGGTGATCTGCACCTCATAGGATTCGCCATGCACGTCGATCACGAACTCGGTCGGCGTGGCCTCGGTGACCGGCCGCTGAGCATCGCCCATCGCCGGCAGCGCTTCGGGCACCAGGCTGCCTTCACGCCGCCCCTGGAGGAAGTCGCGCCCCAGGTCTGGGAACATGGCATAGGTCAGCACGTCTTCCTCGCTTTCGGCGAGCTCGCCGATGTCGGCGGTAAGGCGCGCCATCTCCGGGCTCAGCTGATCGGCGGGACGCCCCTCCTCGACCTGCTGATTGCCGATCGCCCGCTTCTTCAGCCCCTCGTCCACCGCTGCCGGCGGCTGACCGTACCCCCCCAGCAGATAGCGCTTGACCTCGTTGGTGATCGACTTGTAGCGGCTACCGGTGAGCACGTTCATCACCGCCTGGGTGCCAACGATCTGCGAGGTCGGGGTGACCAGCGGCGGAAAGCCCAGGTCCTCGCGCACTCGAGGGATCTCCGCGAACACCTCGCGGATCTGCGACAGGGCGTTCTGCTCCTTGAGCTGGTTGGCCAGGTTGGACATCATGCCGCCGGGCACCTGGTTGATCTGCACCGCCACGTCTTCACGCGTGAACTCGCTCTCGAAGCCCGAGTACTTCTTGCGCACCTCGCGAAGCTGATCGCCCACCGCCTTGATCGCCTCCAGGTCGAGACCGGTGTCGTAGGGCGTATCCTTGAAGGCCGCCACCATGGCCTCGGTGGAGGGATGGCTGGTGCCACCGGCGAAGGCCGAGTTGCAGGTATCGATGTGTCGGCAGCCGGCTTCCACGGCCTTGAGCTGGCACTGCGCCGCCAGCCCTGAGGTTGCATGGGAATGCAGGTGCACCGGCACCTCGACGCACTCGACCAGCGCGGCGACCAGTTGCTCGGTCGCATAGGGCGTCAACAGGCCGGCCATGTCCTTGATGGCGATGGAATCTGCACCCATGTCCACCAGCCGCTGGGCATCCGCGACGTAGCGCTCCAGGGTATGGACCGGGCTGACCGTATAGCAGAGGGTGCCCTGCGCATGCTTGCCGCTGGCCTTGACCGCACGCATCGCGGTCTCCAGGTTGCGCAGGTCGTTGAGGGCATCGAAGACCCGGAAGATGTCGACGCCGTTGTCGGCCGCCCTGGCGACGAAGCGCTCCACCACATCGTCGGCATAGTGGCGATAGCCGAGCAGGTTCTGGCCGCGCAGCAGCATCTGCAGGGGCGTGTTGGGCAGGGCCGCCTTGAGCTGCACCAGGCGCTGCCAGGGATCTTCCTTGAGGAAGCGCACGCAGGCATCGAAGGTCGCCCCACCCCAGACCTCCAGGGAATGGAAGCCGATGGCGTCGAGGGCCGGGCAGATCGGCAGCATGTCCTCGGTGCGCAGCCGGGTGGCGATCAGCGACTGATGACCGTCGCGCAGCACCACGTCGGTGATGTTGACGGCAGAAGCGGAAGCAGGTGTCGATGTCATGATGTCTCCTTAGAGGCCGGCGTGGGCGGCGATGGCGGCGGCAATCACCAGGGCCGCCTCTTCGGGGTTGCGCTTGACCGAGTAGTTAAGCAGCTCGGGGTGCGCCGGCACGAAGCCGGTATCGAAGTGTCCACTACGGAAGTCGGCATGGCGCAGGATCTCCTCGTAGTAGGGCGCCGTGGTCTTGACGCCCTGCAGACGCATGTCATTGAGCGCCCGGATGCCTCGGTCGAGGGTCTCTTCCCAGGTCAGCCCCCAGACCACCAGCTTCAGGCACAGCGAGTCGAAGTAAGGGGGAATCTGATAGCCGGTGTAGATGGCGGTATCGGTTCGCACGCCGGGGCCGCCGGGCGCGTAGTAGCGGGTGATGCGCCCGAAGGATGGCAGGAAGTCGTTCTTCGGGTCCTCGGCATTGATGCGAAACTGGATCGCATAGCCATGGTGATGGATATCTTCCTGGCGAAAGGCCAGCTTGTGACCGCTGGCGATGCGCAGCTGCTCGCGAACGATATCCACTCCGGTGATGGACTCGGTGATGGTGTGCTCGACCTGCACCCGAGTATTCATCTCCATGAAGTAGATCTCGTTGCCCTTGACCAGGAACTCCACGGTACCGGCGTTCTCGTACCCCACTGCCTTGGCCGCGCGCACGGCAAGCTCGCCGACATAGGCACGCTGTTCAGGGGTCAGCTGCGGGCTGGGCGCGATCTCGATCAGCTTCTGATTACGACGCTGGATGGAGCAGTCGCGCTCGAAGAGGTGGATCACGCTGCCGCGCTGATCGGCGAGGATCTGCACCTCGATGTGATGGGGATCCACCACGCATTTCTCGAGGAAGACATCGGCGGAGCCGAAGGCCTTGGTGGCCTCCGAGACCACGCGCTCCCAGGCCTGCTCCAGCTGGGCCGCACTGTCACAGCGCCGGATGCCCCGGCCGCCTCCACCGGAGGTGGCCTTGAGCATCACCGGATAGCCGATGCGCTCGGCTTCGGCGAGCGCGGCGTCGCAATCGGCCAGGTTACCTTCTGACCCCGGCGTAACAGGCACGCCCGCCTCACGCATGGCGCACCGAGCCGCGGTCTTGTCCCCCATCCGAGCAATTACCGCGGCCGACGGGCCGACGAAGGTGATGCCGGCGGCCTCGCAGATGCGGGCAAACTCTTCATTTTCCGACAGGAAGCCGTAACCGGGATGGATGGCATCGCAGCCGGTCTCGCGGGCCAGATCCACCAGGCGTCGTGGATCGAGGTAGCCATCGAGGGGGTCATCACCGACCTGGTAGGCCTCGTCGGCTCGCTTGACGTGCAAGGCGAAGCGGTCGGGCTCGGTATAGATGGCCACCGACCGGATGCCAAGCTCGGCGCAGGCGCGCTCAATGCGCACGGCGATTTCGCCGCGATTGGCAATCAACAGTTTCTGGAACACGTATCGAATCTCCAGGGTAACGGGTTGCGTCCTGATCTAGCCTGCGAAACACTCGAAAGCCCCCGGGAGGTCGGCCGTCGCCCTCTTCCTCCCTCGACCAGCGGCTCACGGGTATCCAGCTAGGCGTCGTAACAGGACGTTTTTCACGCTACCGGGTGTCGAACCAATAGAAAAATTGATATTTTTTTGCCAACCTATAAGCTATACCTTATAGCTGATCCGTTGCGGGAATGCCGATGACTCGACCCAGTCTGCTCAATCGCCTGACTTTTCGTCAGTTGCAGGTCTTTCAGGCCGTGCATCGCCAGCAGTCGTATTCCCGGGCCGCCGAGCAACTCGGCCTCACCCAGCCCGCGGTGAGCGCCCAGATTCGTCAGCTCGAGCAGGCACTGGAACAACCGCTGTTCAAGTATGCCGGCAAGACCCTCCATGTGCTGCCCGCCGCCGATGCCCTGGCCGCCTCGGTGACCTCGATCTTCGGCCAGGTGTCCAGCCTGCAGATGGAGCTCTCAGAGATTGCCGGCACCATTCGTGGCGAGCTCAACCTGGCGGCGGTCTCTACCGCCCAGTACGTGGTGCCTCATATCCTGGCGCGCTTTCGCGCCCGCTATCCCGAAGTCACCATCCGGCTGCGGGTCTGCAACCGCAGCCAGGCCCTCGAGCGCCTCGCCGAGCGCCGCGACGATCTGGTGATCATGGGCATGGTGCCCCAGGATGCTCAGCTGGCCTTCATGCCGATCCTCGATAACGAGCTGATTCCGGTGGTGTGGCCGGGGCACCCCCTGCTGACCGCCGCCAAACCAAGCCTCGAGGATTTCGCGCGCCACTATGTGCTGATGCGCGAGCCCGGCTCCGGGACGCGCACCGCCTTCGAGGAATTCGCGGCAAGGGAACGGGTATCGCTGCCGCATACCATCGAGCTGGGCACCAACGAGGCGATCAAGCAGGGCATCATGGCCCATCTGGGCGTGGCGGTCCTGCCGCGGCTTGCCGTGCAGCTGGAAATCGCCTCTGGACTGCTGGCCTCGCCCAAGCTGCCCGGCTTCCCCCTAAGGCGTTCCTGGTGCACCGTCTATCCCAAGGACCGACCGCCTTCGCCGGTCACCGAACTGTTCCTGCGCTGCCTGCGCGAGTTGCTGCCCGAGCTCAACCGCCATTTCAACAGCCCGCTCGAACCCATGCCGGGCCACGGCGTGGTGTGCCTGCCGGCATTGGACAGCCCGCACTCCTAGCCCGAGCGGCACAGAGCAAAGACGACAGTTGCCGGCCATTACCTGACCTTCCAGCACCCACAAAAAAGCCGGGCTCGATGAGCCCGGCCTTGCTTCGTCGCTAGCGGCACGGCATCAGGTACGCGGCAGGGTCACGCCACGCTGGCCCATGTACTTGCCACCCCGATCCTTGTAGGACGTCTCGCAGACCTCGTCGGATTCCAGGAACAGCATCTGCGCCACGCCCTCGTTGGCGTAGATCTTGGCCGGCAGATTGGTGGTGTTGGAGAACTCGAGGGTCACGTGCCCTTCCCACTCGGGCTCCAGCGGCGTGACGTTGACGATGATGCCGCAACGGGCGTAGGTCGACTTGCCCAGGCAGATGGTCAGCACATTGCGCGGGATACGGAAGTATTCCACGGTACGCGCCAAGGCGAAGGAGTTGGGGGGGATCACGCAGACATCGCCCTTGACATCGACGAAGCTCTTCTCATCGAAGGCCTTGGGGTCCACCACCGCCGAATGGATGTTGGTGAACACCTTGAACTCGTCGGAGCAGCGCACGTCGTAGCCGTAGCTGGAGGTGCCATAGGAGATCACCCGCTGCTCGTTGACGTAACGCACCTGATCCTCCATGAACGGTTCGATCATTCCGTCACTCGCGGCCATGCGACGGATCCAGTTATCGGACTTGATGCTCATGGGTGATTCCTTGGGGCGTCGTGGGGATAGGAAAAAACAGGGCCGCTATCATAACGGCCCTGACGGTGTTCCAAAAGACTTGCGCCCCGTTAAGCCTCGTGAACGGGCCTTGGGGTCCGACATCGATCTCGTGACCTGATCGCTCCTAGTCGCCGAAGGAGATGCTCGGCCCCTCGGCCTCCTGAGCCTCGACGCTCTTGGCCACGGCACGCGCCACCTGGCGGAAGGTGGTCGCCACCTCGCCGTCCGGTTCGGCGACCACGGTCGGGCGGCCGCCATCGGCCTGCTCGCGGATGCCGAGACTCAGCGGCAGCTGGCCGAGCAGGGTTGTCTCGTACTGAGAGGCGATCCGTTCGCCGCCGCCGGCGCCGAAGATCGGCTCCTGGTGACCGCACTGGGAGCAGACATGCAGGCTCATGTTCTCGACGATCCCCAGCACCGGGACATTGACCTTGCGGAACATCTCGATGCCCTTGCGCGCATCCAGCAGGGCGATGTCCTGGGGCGTGGTGACAATCACCGCACCGTCCACCTCGACTTTCTGCGCCAGTGTCAGCTGGATATCGCCGGTGCCCGGCGGCATGTCGATGAACAGATAGTCCAGGTCATCCCAGGCCGTCTGGTTGAGCAGCTGCTGGAAGGCCCCGGCGACCATCGGGCCTCGCCACACCATGGGCTCGGTGATATCGACCATGAAGGCCATCGACATCGCCTGAATGCCATGCGCTTCCAGAGGCGCGAAGCGGTTCTCTCCCGCCTGTTGCGGCCGCACGCCCTCGCCGATGCCCAGCATCTGCGCCTGGCTGGGGCCATAGATATCGGCATCCAGGAGCCCGACCCGATAGCCTTCGGCGGCCATGGCAAGTGCCAGATTAGCGGTCACAGTGGACTTGCCTACGCCACCCTTGCCCGACGCCACGGCGACAATATGCTTTACACCCTCCATTACGATCCTCTCCTGTATCGTTGATCGTCGGCATCGCATGCCGCCATGAGGCGGAGTATAACCCGCGTGAACCGGGCAATCCCAAGCATGCTAGTCAACTTTTCACCCCGAGGGGGTCCGAGAGGCGTCGTCGAGAGACGAGACCAAGATCCCTCTTCGCGCCACGTTTCTGACCTACGCTGAAAGTGAGCCCTTCAGGATCACCCCACCATGATCTTCCACGACCGCCACGATGCCGGACGCCAGCTCGCCGCCGCCCTGGATACCTACCGCCAGCCCCCGCCACCGCTGGTGCTCGGGCTGCCCCGGGGCGGCGTACCGGTGGCCTTCGAGGTGGCGCAGGCCTTGGGCGGCGAGTTGGATGTGCTGGTGGTGCGCAAGCTCGGTGTGCCGTGGCATCCGGAACTCGCCATGGGCGCCATCGCCGGCCACGGCGTCTGCATCCTCAATCATGACCTGATTGCACGCCTCGGCGTCAATCAGGACCGCCTCGACGCCATCATCGCCGACGAGACGAGAGAGCTTGCACGCCGCGAGCTTGCCTACCGGGGCCCCCGGCCACGGCCGCACATCGCCGGGCGCCGCGTGATCCTGGTCGACGACGGCCTGGCCACCGGGGCCACCATGCAGGCCGCGGTAGAGGCGTTGCGCGAGCAGGGGCCACGGGAGCTGGTGGTGGCGGTGCCCGTGGCGGCCGCCGACAGCCTCGCCGAGATCGAGGAACTCGCCGATCGGGTCGTGTGCCTGCAAACACCCTGCGACTTCATGGCGGTGGGACAGTGGTACCAGACCTTCGGCCAGACCAGCGACGAGGAAGTCCTCGCGCTGCTGGCGCGTGCTGCCTCGCCCCGGTCACCGCCAGCATCATAGTCCAGGAAGCGGCCCGGCCTGATCGAGACGGGCCTCGACCAGCAGAACCCGCCCGCTTGAAACGACACGGCCCCCGCGAACGGGGGCCGTGATTCATGCTACTGGTGCTTCAGGCACTACTGCCGAGGATCATTCGGCCTGGCGATCCTGCAGCAGCTCCTCCTGGTTGCGCTCTTCCTGTGAGGCCTTCGCCTGATCAGCCTGCTGCGGTGTGGAATCCTCGCTTCCACCTTCCGGCGCCGCTGTTTCAGCCCCCGGCGCGGAGCTCGAGGCATCCCCCGTCTCGGCGCCCTGCTGGGTTTCCTGTGCCATGGAACCCACCTCGACCTGGCTGAGCTCGTCACGCCATTCGGCGAGCTGAGTCTCGAGCCGGTCGAGCTGGTTGCGGCGGGTATCAGCCTGATCGGTCAGGTTGGCCACCTGCTCCTGAACGCTGGCACGCTGCTGCTGAGTCGCGTCGAGTTCATCGAGCGCCTGGGTCAGATTCGCGTCGACATGGCTGAAGGACTGCTCGGCGGCCGCGATCTTGGCCTCCAGCGAGGCGACCCGCTCCTCTCGAGCGGCAATCTCCTCGTCCAGTGCCACACGACGTTCTTCGCGGGAGGCGATGTTGCTTTTCAGCTCCGCCTGGCGCCCTTCGGCCTCGGCAATCGCACTGCGGCTCTCCTCGAGGGTCGCCTGCGCCTCGTCGCGGGCCTGTTCGGCCTGCTCGACCTGGCCGACCAGCGTTTCATGCTCGGCCTGGCGGGCGGCGATCGCCGTGTCGAGTTCCTCCAGCTGCGCCTCGCGCTCCTCGAGCGTCGCGGCCAAGGCATCCTGGCGGGACTGCGCCTCATCCACGGTCTCTTCAAGCGTCGCCAGCCGTGTCTTGGCCGCGTCGATCTGGGTGTTCAGGTCGGCAAGGGCCGATTCCGCCGCCTCGAGGGAATCGTAGGTCTCGCTGAAGGCCGCGACACGATCACTCAAGGCCTGACGCTCGCTCTCGAGCTCGGCCACTCGCGCGTCCAATTGTTCTCGCTGTTCACGCTCGCCGCTGGCATTGGAACCGGCATAGAAGGCATAGAGCACCGCCAGCACCAGCACCACGACCAACGCCTTGACGCGGTTATCCTTGAGTAATTCACCCATCGACTGATCTGCCATCCCATCGTCTCCTGTCCGCCCAGCGGATCCACGATCCACCAGGCCATTGAATCCTTACAGTCCCGGTCGTAAGCCCTCCGGGCCGAACATTCAAGATAGAAAAAACCAGCGTTGACTGCCATGCGCCTGGGTCAGTCGATGGCCTGCCGGCTCACCTTGCCGCGCATGGCCTTGTGCTTGCCGCGCTGCTTCTTCTGTTCGATGCGCCGCTGCTTGGCGCCCTTGCTGGGGCGGGTGGGAATCCGCTTCTTGGGCGCATAGAGCACGCGCTTGATCAACGACTTGAGCCGGGCCAGCGCCTCCTGACGGTTGCGCTCCTGGGTGCGGTGTTCCTGGGCCTTGATGATCACCACGCCGTCGCGGCTGATACGCTTGTCATGCAGCGCCAGGAGTTGTTCCTTGACGCCCTCGGGCAATCGAGAAGCACGAATATCGAAGCGCAGATGTATTGCCGAGGCGACCTTGTTGACATTCTGTCCGCCGGCGCCCTGGGCGCGCACCGCCTGCAGGTCCAGTTCGTCGTCGCTGATGACGATCTGTCGCGATACTTCCAGCATGGAGAGGGTTCCTTGTCACCGTGGTGTGTAAGTGTCGTGCCGAGGGTTAGAGCCAGCCCGCCCGGCGGAACCGCCAGTAGAGGGTTCCGCAGGCAAGCCCCATGATCGACAGGGCGAGAGGATAACCGAGCCGCCAGTCGAGTTCCGGCATGTGCGTGAAGTTCATACCCCAGATGCCGGCCAGGATCGTCGCCACGGCGAAGATCGCCGCCCAGGCCGCCAGGCGCTTGTGCACCTCGCTCTCGTCGATGGCAACCATCGAGAGGTTGACCTGGATCGCGGTGATGATGGTCTCGCGAATGGCATCGACTCCGACCTCGATGCGGTGAAGGTGATCATACACGTCGCGGAAGTATTCGCGGGTATTGAGACACAGCGCCGGTACCCGCCCACCGATCAGGTGAGCCGTGGCCTCGGCCAGCGGCGTCACGGCATGCTTGAGCAGCATGGTCCGGCGCTTGAGCTGATAGAGGCGCTCGAGACTCAGGCGTGCCGTGCCTCGGATGAAGATCTGATCCTCGATCTCCTCCAGCTCATTCTCCAGCGACTCGACCACCGGAAAGTAGCGATCCACCATGGCATCCAGCAGCGCGTAGAGCACGAAGGCTGGCCCCTGCTTGAGCAGATGCGGTTCCCGCTCACAGCGCGCCCGTACCCCGAGAAAGCCCTGGGTCGCATGCTGGCGTACCGACAGCACATAGCGCTCGCCGAGGAACACCGCGAGCTCCCCCTCATCGAATTCGCCGTCGACCAGGGTGATGGGGCGCATGAAGGCAAACAGCGCCTTGCCATATTCCTCGATCTTGGGTCGCTGCTGGCCGTGAAGGGCATCTTCCACGGCCAGCTCGTGGAGGTCGAAGACCTCCTCGAGGCTCCGGAACTCCTCGGGATCCGGGTCATGCAGGGCGACCCACACGAAGCAGTCGGGCTGTTGCATGGCCTCGGCGATGTCCTCGACACGGATATCCCGCTGGCGATGCCCGTGTTCATAGGCGACACAGTTGACGATCATCGGCGAGCTCCTGGCAGGATCCTGGATGCCTCGACGCTCCGGACAGCGGATGACGCTCGAAGCCGAACGGCTCACGAAAGCGACGAGCCCACCCTGCCAAGCGTTGTCACCCGAAGCGCAAACGTCAATCGGCGCGCCCGTCCCGGCGCAGGACCAAAGGCCGACGGCTAATCCGTCGAGACGGCCAAAGCGGCACGCCATGCGGGCAACGCTGCCTCGAGGGTACTGTGCATGTGCCGGGCGTGAGAGCCATACCAGTAAAGCCGTGCGCAGGTCGAGCAACGGGATAGCAGCCCCGGTGAGGCCCGCACCGAGGCCGGCAGCGCATCGGCATACGCTTCGCGTGTCACCTCGACCAGCGGGGTATTGCAACGTAAACAGCGCGTGAAGAGTCCGGGCGGTGAAGAAAGTGCATAGGCATCGATGACCTGGCACAACTGCTCCAGAGGATCGTCGGGCAGGATCAGCAGGGCATGATGGGGCGACAGATGGTCATAGAGGTGACGGTCTCGCGTCAGCAGGGTCCGCGATTGACGGTTGGCGCGCGCCACCAGGCTGGCGTCATCCAACTCGGGCGCCAGCGCCGTATCGAAGCCCAGCACCCGCAACCATTTCGCCAACCCCGCCAGCATGGCATCGGCCTGAAAGCGAGGCGTTGGTGGTAGCGTCACCGCTCCTCCTCCCCGCCCAGACAGGGGCTCCCCGAACGCCCTGGGCGAGTCCCGCTCAGCGTCGGACGTCTGAGCAGCAGCAAGGCCACCCGACGCAGTCCGCGCAGTAACGGATACCAGCCCCGAGCGCGCGCTCGGCCACCGAATAGACGACGATTGCAGCGGTTGAAGACGCCCAGCGGACTGCTCAATAGCGCCAGCACCCGAAGCGCCTCGGCACCGTGGTACCACTGGCCGTCGAGCCTGAACGCCATGCCCCGATCGAGATCGAGCCCGAAGGCCCGCACCTCGTCGATCGCCGGATCATCGCCACGGGCATCGACCAGGCGTATCTCGCCCACGCTCTCCCGCAGGCGCAGCCAGCGCACATAGCGGCAGCAGAAGGGACACTGGCCATCGTAGATCAGCAGGTTGTCGGTATATGAAGTCGTCATGCCCCCCCCCCAATACTCACCCTACCCGACCGCACACATGGCCGCCGGCCTGCCACAGCGCTTATGATGATATCGAGCCATTGCCAGTCGCCACTTGATCATCAGGATGTCGTGCATGCCGAGTCGTTTCGCCCACCTCCCCCGACTCCTCTATCGCCTGGCGCGCTTCGCCTGGCGAGTGCTCACGGCCTTTCTGCGCAACCGCGGCATCCTGCTCGCCGGCGGCGTCGGCTACAACATCCTGCTGTCGATCGTGCCGCTGTTCGCGCTGCTCTGCGTGCTGCTGACCCATGTGGCCGACGAGCGTCACCTGCTCGAGGTGCTGTCGGTCCAGGCACGCCACCTGACGCCTGGCCATGCCAGCATCCTGCTCGAGGCGGTAAAGGCACTACTGGAATCCCGCGACGCCATCGGCCTGTTCGGCATCCCGATGCTGCTGGTCTTCAGCTCCTTCGCCTTCCGCATGCTCGAGGACTGCATGGCGATCATCTTCCACCACCCGGATCATCCGGCGAAACGCAGCGTCTGGGTATCCGTGCTGCTACCCTATGCCTTCATCCTGGTGCTGGGTACCGGCCTGCTGGGCCTGACCCTGCTGGTGTCGATGATCGGCGCCCTCAACAACGCCATGCTGGCACTCTTTGGCGTCAGCTTGCCGCTGGCGAGCCTATCGGAGCCGGCGCTCAACCTGATCAGCTTCTTCGGCATGTTTGCCATGTTCAGCGCCATCTACAAGGTGCTGCCGGTGGTCCATATCGCCCTGCGCCGCGCCCTGGTCGGCGGCTTCGTGGCGGCGCTGCTCTGGGAAGGCGTGCGGCAGCTGCTGGTGGTCTATTTCGCCAATCTGTCGCTGGTCAATGCGGTCTACGGCTCGCTCGCCACCATCATCATCGTGCTGCTGAGCCTCGAGGTGGGCGCCATCATCCTGCTGCTGGGGGGGCAGGTGATCGCGGAGCTTGAACACAATGACCGTGCTGGCCTGCCCTGGTACGTCGACCCAAGCCGGGACGCCGTCAGCGCGATCCGCTGAGGGCGTCCTGAACGCTGAGCTTGGCACGGATAAAATCGCCATGGCCGACGTGCAGCAGGTCCGCCAGGCGACGAATACGGTGCTCCTCAAGCGGACTCAGCTCGTCATCGGCATAGGCGAGCTGCCACATCAGCCGGATCAGCTGTGCGCGCTGCGCATAACCGTAGTGCTCCTTGATCAGGCTCACGAACTGGTAGTGACCCACGGCCTCCTCGACTTCCTGCTGCGCCAGGGCCATCAGCTCGTCCACCGTGCCCTCCTCGATCGGAAAGTGACTCAGCAGCATGGCGCGCAGCGCATCCAGCTCACGTGGATCGTGCTGATAATCCGCTCGAACCACCTCACACAGCAGGGCGGCAGCGGCAAGTTCAAGAGTCGGCTCTCGTGAGGACTGCCCCGATGCAACCAGGGTACGTTGGAAGAACTGCTGAATGGCGTCGAGCATGGCGTCTCCTTGGCTGGCAAAATCATGTCGCTGCCGACTGCGACCACCGCCGCGCCGGGGAAGTTCAGCATCGAGCTGTCGCCTCGCTTAAGGCTTGAGCCGGTAGCCACTGCGAAAGATCCAGCTCACCACGGCAACGCTCACGGCGAGGAAGGCCAACACCATGGTGAGGCTCGCCGCCAGGCTGACGTCGCCGATGCCGTAGAAGCTCCAGCGAAAGCCGCTGACCAGATAGACCACCGGGTTGAACAGGGTGACGCCTTGCCAGAAGGGCGGCAGCATGTCGATGGAATAGAAGGTCCCGCCAAGGAAGGTCAGCGGCGTAATCACCAGCAACGGGACCAGCTGCAGGCGGTCGAAGCCCTCGGCCCAGATGCCGATGATGAAGCCCAGCAGGCTGAAGGTGATCGCCGTCAGTACCAGGAACAGCAGCATCCACCCCGGATGGGCGATCTCGAGGGGCACGAAGAAGCCCGCCGTGCCAAGAATGATCAGGCCCAGCAGGATCGACTTGCTGGCCGCCGCCCCCACGTAGCCCATCACGATTTCCACATAGGACACCGGCGCCGAGAGCAATTCGTAGATGCTGCCCGAGAAGCGCGGGAAGAAGATGCCGAAGGAGGCATTCGAGACGCTCTGGGTAAGCAACATCAGCATGATCAACCCCGGCACGATGAAGGCGCCATAGCTGATGCCGGCCACCTCGGTGATCCGCGAGCCGATCGCCGAGCCGAACACCACGAAGTACAAGGACGTCGAGAGCACCGGCGAGACGATGCTCTGCAGCAGGGTGCGCCGGGTTCGCGCCATTTCCGAGCGGTAGATGGCGGCCATGCCACGCAGGTTCATGGATTCTCCCTGACCAGGCTGACGAAGATGTCTTCAAGCGAGCTCTGCTCGGTATGCAGGTCCTTGAAGTGGATGCCGGCACTCCTGAGCTCGCCGAGCAGGCCCGCGATGCCGGTGTGCTTCTGCTGGGCATCGTAGCGATAGATCAGCTCATGGCCATCCTCGGAGAGCGTCAGCGGGTAGTCGGCCAGGGCATTGGGCAAGGCCACCAGCGGCTCCAGCAACTCGAGGGTCAACTGCTTGCGCCCCAGACTCTTCATCAGGGTCTGCTTGTCCTCGACCAGGATGATCTCGCCGCGCTGAATCACGCCGATGCGATCGGCCATCTCCTCGGCTTCTTCAATGTAGTGGGTGGTCAGGATGATGGTCACGCCGTTCTCGCGCAGGCCACGCACCACGTCCCACATCTCGCGGCGTAGCTCGACATCGACGCCCGCCGTCGGCTCGTCGAGGAACAGGATCGTGGGCTCGTGGGACAGTGCCTTGGCGATCAGTACCCGCCGCTTCATGCCCCCAGACAGGGTGATCAGGCGGTTATTGCGTTTCTCCCATAGCGCCAGCGAGCGTAGCACCCGCTCGATATGCTCCGCATCCGGCGCCTTGCCGAACAGCCCGCGGCTGAAGCTCACCGAGTTCCATACCGTTTCGAAGGCCTCGTTGGTCAGCTCCTGGGGGACCAGGCCGATCCGTGACCGGGCGGCCCGGTAGTCGCGGATGTTGTCATGGCCATCGACCAGCACCCGGCCCGTGCTGGGGTTGACCAGGCCGCAGATGATACTGATCAGAGTGGTCTTGCCGGCGCCGTTGGGGCCCAGCAGGGCGAAGATCTCGCCCGACTGGACCTCGAGACTGACGCCGGTGAGCGCCTTGAAGCCCGAGGCATAGGTCTTCGACAGATCGGTGACGCTGATCGCGGGCGTCATGGCACCTCCTGGGTTGAGGGCGCGGCGGGACAGAGAGGCCCCCTCACTCGAGACTGATACGACCGTCCACCTCGACCCTGAGCGAAAGGCCGGCGATCACCAGGGTCGCCTTGGCCTCGAACGCCTCCGTGCCCTGAATACGTCCCTCGGCGATGGCCTGATCCACGGCCTGCTCGATCTCCCGCTGGGAGTTGATGCCGACCTGCTTGAGAAACTTGCGAATACTCAGATTGAAGGTTTCCTCGTTCATGCCCCATTCCTCGCTGGATGCCAGACAGTCGGCCAGACTCTCTCGATGAGCCATTGCCATTCTGGCAAGCCTAGCCGCTTCCTGCCCGACCGGCGACGCTGCCATGGCGGCGCGCGTCAACGTTCACACCGCTGCCAGGCAGCAGGCCAAGCCACTAGAAGGTCGACAGGCCCGACGCCTCCATCAGCCGATACTGCCAGTAGCGACGGCGGGAGGGATCTGCGAAGGCGGCATAGGGGAGGCTATAGTGGCGGCCCGACGCATTGCGCCACTGGCGCTCGAAGAAGGCACTGGCCGCTTCGATGGCGCGTCGATCCGGCGAGGCCCGCAGCCGCACGCTGGTCTCGAGGTTCAGACCATCCAGGTTGCGGCGGGTAAAGTTGGCCGACCCGAGAATCAGCTCGGCGAGCCCCTCCGCCGGTCGTCGCAGCAGCAGCTTGGCGTGGCACTGCTCACCGTGGGTGTCACACCAGCGCAGCGGAACGCCGGCCGCGTGAAGTTCGTGTGCCACCGGACGATTGGGAATACCATTCTTCTCAAGGCCGAAGGCGTCCCGATTGGGGTCGAGCAGCACCCGCAGGCCTACTCCTCGCGCCTGAGCGGCCTTAATGGCCTCGATCAGCTCGCGGTGCGCGAGATAGAAGACGGCAATATCCAGCCGATCGCCGGCCCGGCTCTCGGCCACGGCCGCCAGCAGCGACTCGCGGATGGCCGATTCGGTCAGCACCTGAACTTCACCCGAGACCGGGGACGACGTCGCAGACGACGCAGGGCGAAACACCGCATCGGTGGGAGGCGGAATCGCCCCGGCAGCGCCCGAGAAGGCTGCCACCGCCCGTTCGCTGTCGAGCAGATCGAGGGCCGCGTCCCCCGAGAAGCGCAGCGCCACGTTGTCATGATGGCTACTGGCATCATGGGGATTCGCGGAGGTGACAAGCCCCGTCCACTGCTCGCCCTCGTCGACCACCAGGGTCTTGCGATGGTTGGCGGTGAAATTGAGCATCTCGAGGTAGCTTCGCAGGGTCACACGGCCGGGCCCCAGGGCACTGGGCAGCCAGCCGGCATTGCTGGCGTTGCCGAAGACCCGGCAGCACAGATGCCACAACCCTCCCCAGGTGGGGTTCGAGGCTCGCAATCGCGCCAGATCGGTGATGATCACCTCGATACCGGCATCGCGCAGGGCCGTCAGATGCGAAGGCGACAGCCCCCCATACACGGTATTGATGGGGTCGGTGATCACCACTGCCGTGAGCCCCGGCACTTCTTCCTTGCGCCGAATCAGCGCGTCGGTGAGCTCGCGGGACAGCGGCCGAAAGGCATCGTCCGTCTCGGCGCCGAAATCATTGAAGAGAAACATGTCCAGCACCACCAGTCGCTCGGCCTGGGCGACCAGCCGCAATACCTCGTCGAAGATCGCCTGATCGCTATGGCGCCGGCCGTCCGCCGACGTCCAGGTCTCATCTACGAGGAAGGCCACATCGTTGACGGCACGCAAGGGCTCGCTGCGCCCCAGTCCCGGCGGCAATGGCTTATAGGCCTGCCAGATGGCCATGCCTCCCCAGGCCAGCACGGCAAGCAATAGGATCCACCCCGTGCTTGCTCCCATCACCGTCCTCATGGTGACTCTCCCTCATGGATCAGGCCTTGTCTTCATCGGCCCAGAACACAAGAAGCCGTGGTGGAGGCTCTCCACACACGGCTTCTCGATCAGCGCCCCGTCCGCATCAGGTGCGGCTGGTGATCTCCAGCAGGTGGTAGCCGAACTGCGTCTTGACCGGGCCATGCACCTTGTTCAGCTCACCACTGAACACCACCTTGTCGAACTCCGGCACCATCTGGCCCGGGCCGAAAGAGCCCAGGTCTCCGCCCTGACGGCTCGACGGGCAGGAGGAGTTCTCCTTGGCGACCTCGGCAAAGTCGCGGCCGCCCTCGATCTCAGCCTTCAGTGCTTCGCACTTGGCTTCGCTGTCCACCAGAATATGCCGTGCTGTGGCCTTTGCCATGCTCTTGTCTCCCAATCTTGGATAAATCACACCGGTTGGTGCCACGCCAAGGATACCACCCTGGACCGCCGTCGGCGCCCGCCAACAGGACTCAAGGGAATCGCCCTATCCCACACCAGGTTTGAGGCCACGAGCTCGGCGCCCCCACCCAGGAGCCGCCGTCTGTCGGGAATGTCGCGAGTGCAGGGCTAATATGTAGCAAAATGTACGCGCTCATGGCCGCGCCGGCTACGCTTGAGGAAGGATTGGGATAGATCACAATGAGGGGCAGGGAGCGCCGCCTCGTCAGGAGTTGGCCCATGGGTGACCGCGACGTCCCCCCCTCTTCACCACGTGATATCTTCCTGCACGAGGCACCTCTCACGCCCTTGGCTCCGCCACCAAGGCCTCGGTTTCACTGGGCCCGCTGGCTATGCCTGCTGGCCACCCTGGCGGCCTTGGCCCTCATGACCCTGATGCTGGTTAATGAAGCGCAGTCATCGCGCTGGCAGGCCAGGGAAATCTCCCAGTACGCCCAGCGCCTGCGCTATGCGCTCGCGGACGGCCCCAGCGATCGCCTGATCTTTCCCCGCCATGGTCCCTTCGACGAGCGCCTGGGCTATACCCGTCTGCCTAGCTGGCAGCAGCGCCTGGAAGATCGCGGCTTTGCGGTGCGCCAGCAGGCGCGCATGTCGCCTGCGATGATCGACTATGCCCGTCGCGGCTTCTTCGTGCCCTACGCCGAGAAAACCCGGGCGGGACTGATGCTGTCGGAATGCCGTGGCGAGACGATGTACCGCTTCGCCAGCCCCCAGCGCCACTTCGCTCACTTCGATGACGTGCCTGAGTTGGTGCTGAAGAGCCTGTTGTTCATCGAGAACCGGGCCCTGCTGGATACCGAGCATCGCTATGCCAACCCCGCCGTGGACTGGCCGCGCTTCATGCGTGCCGCGATCTCTCAGGTCGGTGAAGCCATCCACCTGCCCGGCCAGTCATCGGGCGGCAGTACCCTCGCCACTCAGCTCGAGAAGTACCGTCACTCGCCTGGCGGCCTGACTGTTTCGGCGCAGGAGAAGCTTCGCCAGATGGTATCCGCCAGTGTGCGTGCCTACCGCCAAGGTCCCGAAACACTGACCGCACGCCAGGACGTGGCACTGGACTACCTCAATTCCGTGCCTCTCTCCGCCGCCCGTGGCCACGGCGAGGTGCACGGGCTGGGCGATGGGCTCTGGGTATGGTTCGGTGTCGAACTCGACGATGTTCGACATGCCTTGATGTCGACCGAGGACGGCGACGCGGCACTGGCCGCTCGCGGTCGAGCCTTGAGGCAGGTGCTGGCGCTGATGATCGCCCAGCGTCGTCCTTCCCATTACCTGCATCGCGGGCATGACGACCTGACCAGGCTCAGCGCCTCCTATCTGCGGCTGATGAGCCAGGAGGGCTTGCTCGACCCGCAGCTACACGATGCCGCCCTCGCAGAGCCCCTCGCCTTCCGCGACTTCGCGGCGTCGCCGGTTTCGCTGCGCATCGAGAGCGACAAGGGACTCCGCCTGGCCCGCGGGCGCCTGGCCACCCTACTGGGCGTCTCGCTCTTTGAGCTCGACCGACTCGACCTGAGGGCCACCACCACCCTCAACGCCGATCTTCAGCACGCCGTCAGTGACTATCTGGCCAGCCTGGAAGATCCCGCCACGGCGGCCACCGCCGGCCTGTTCGGCAAACACCTGCTCGGCCGCCCCGAAGACGCCGCCGCGGTACGCTACAGCTTCACGCTCTTCGAGCGCGGCGAGGAGGGCTTTCAGGTACGCGTGCAGACCGACACCAACGGCACGGCCTTCGACATCAACCAGGACAGCAAGCTGGAACTGGGCTCCACGGCCAAGTTGCGGGTGCTGGCGACCTACCTGGAGATCATCGCCGAACTCCATGAGCGCTATGCCGGCGAGTCCCGGAACGCGCTTCGCCGCATCGACGTCGATCGCCGCGATGCATTGATGCGCTGGGTGATGGATCGCCTGATTCACGACCCCGACCTGCCCCTTCAGACACTGCTCGAAGCCGCCATGCAGCGCCGCTACTCGGCGAGCCCCCATGAACGCTTCATCACGGGCGGTGGCATCCACACCTTCGCCAATTTTCGTCGTGAGCATAACGGCCGACGCCCTACCCTCACCGAGGCGCTGCGCCAGTCGATCAATCTGCCCTTCGTGCGACTGCTACGCGATCTGGTGCATCACCACGTCTATGCCGACCCGGACAACCGCCGCCTGCTGGAAGACGATGGCGATACCCGCCGCGGGCTCTATCTCTCGCGCTTCGCCGACCAGGAGGGCCGTATCTTTCTGGACCGCTTCTGGAGGCGATACCGCGGGCTCGAGCCCGAGGATCGCCTGACGCGACTACTGCGTGACATTCCAGCAACGCCACTGCGGCTGGCGGTGATCTATCGCCACCTGATGCCCGAGCAGTCGCTGGCCGACTTCCATCAGACCCTGCAAGGGCGTCTGTCGCAGGAAAGAAGAGACAGCCAAGCGCTGGAAGATGCCGCCCTGGATGCCCTCTACTGGCAGTATGGCGCCGACCGGTACTCCCTGAATGATCGTGCCTACCTGAGTCGCACGCATCCACTCGAGCTGTGGCTCCTTCGCTATCTCGGCACTCACCCCGAGGCCAGCCGCGAGGAGGCGATGCTGGCGAGCATCGAGGAACGCCAGGAAAGCTATGCCTGGTTGTCGCGCACCCGCCATCGCCAGGCACGGGACAGCCGCATTCGCCGCATGCTGGAGGTCGAGGCCTTCGATGACCTGCACCACCGCTGGGCACGACTAGGCTATCCCTTCGCGAGGCTGGTGCCGTCGCTGGCCACCGCCATCGGTAGCTCCGGTGACCGACCGGCGGCGCTGGCCGAGCTGATGGGGATCATCCTCAATGACGGCATACGCCAGCCCACGGTGCGCATCGACCGCCTGCACTTCGCCGCCGACACGCCCTACGAGACGGGTTTCACCCGCATGACGCGCGGCGTTCGGGTCATGGCACCGGAGGTAGCAAAGGTGCTGCGAGAGGCCGTCATCGGCGTGGTCGAGGCAGGCACTGCCCGGCGACTGGCGGGCAGCTACCTCGACACGGATGGCGCCCCCATGACGGTAGGCGGCAAGACGGGCACCGGTGACAACCGTATCGAGACCGTTACCCGCACCGGCGAGGTGACCGATTCACGGGCGCGCAATCGCACCGCCACCTTCGCCTTCTTCCTCGGCGAGCATCATTTCGGCACCCTGACCGCCTACGTGCTGGGCGCCGAGGCCGAGGACCATCGCTTCACTTCCTCGCTGCCGGTTCAAGTGCTCAAGAGCATGCAACCGCTACTCGGCCCTTATGTGGCACAGCAGCTGGCGCAGCCGTCCTCGGGTGGATGCCGACCCACTCCCGAAGTGAGGATGATGGCCGGCGATCTGGCCCCAGGCGATGCCTGAGCCGTCCCCGAGCATCGAACCGGCGCGCAGGACGCTACGGATTGACTCAGCCGGCCTGGCGTGGATGATCATTAGGCTTCAGGGATGCATGCTTCACTCCACAGGACGCCATCATGATCGATATCCGGGTCACTCGCCGTGCCCAGGTTCCGGACCCGCTTCGGATCCGACGCTGCCAGCAGTCACCCGAACTGGGACCACAGATCCTGTTCTTCAGTGGAGGGTCTGCGCTCGATGGCCTGTCGCGGACCCTGCCTCTCTACACGCATCGCTCGATTCATCTGGTCACCCCCTTCGACTCCGGCGGCAGCTCAGCCAAACTGCGACATGCCTTCGACATGCCGGCCGTCGGAGATCTGCGCAGCCGCCTGATGGCCCTGGCGGATGATTCGCTGCTCGGCCATCCCGAGGTCTTCCGGCTCTTTCAGCACCGCCTTCCCGACACGGCGCCGCCTGAACTGCTGTCCACGCGGTTGACCGCCCTGGCGGCGGGTGAGCACCCGCTGATTCGCGACATCGCCGACCCGATGCGCAAGCTGATCCTTCATCAGCTCGAGCACTTCTGCGCTGCCATGCCCGAGGACTTCGACCTGCGCGGCGCCAGTATCGGCAACCTGATCCTGGCCGGCGGCTACCTGAGCCATCAGCATCAGCTCGACCCGATCATCTTCCTGTTCTCCCAGCTGGTGCAGGTACGGGGTACCGTGCGAGCGATCGTCGATGAGAACTATCATCTGGCTGCCACACTGGAAAACGGCGCGACCGTGGTGGGTCAGCACCGCCTGACCGGCAAGGAGGTGGCCCCACTGACCTCGCCGATCGCTCGCTTCGGCTTGTCCCGCCGGGCCGATCGCTGGGACCCCGGCACCGCGACCCTGCCCGACAAGAGTCGAAAACTGATCGAAGCGGCGGAGCTGATCTGCTATCCACCGGGCAGCTTCTACACCAGCCTGATCGCCAACCTGTTGGCCAGCGGGGTGGGCCGAGCGATCCGTACCAATCCCGGTCCCAAGGTGTTCATCCCCAATACCGGTATCGATCCCGAGCAGCTGGGCATGAGCCTGGAGCGCCAGCTAGACACCCTGCTGCATCAGCTGCGACAGGATGCCGGGGAAGATACCCCGACCCATCAGCTCTTGAACTTCGTGCTCCTCGACAGCCGCCAGGGCGGGAGTTCCTCCGCGTTGCCGATCGATACCTTGACCCGCCAGTGCGCCGAGCGCGGCCTCACCCTGATCGATACTCGCCTGATCAGCGAGGCGAGCGCCCCCTACTACGATAATGACCTGCTGGCCCGCGCCCTGGTCTCCTTGGCCTGAGGCAGCGTGACACGCCATCACGCTACCGCTACACGGGCATGACAGCCCGGCAACATAAAAAGGCCCGCGGCGATATGCGCCGCGGGCCTTGCGATCACGATGATGCGAGGTGTCGCTTCAGGTTGCGTGATGTTATCGGACGGAGACCGCCTAGTTGCAGGGCACCACGGCACGCTGCGTGTCCAGCGCCCACAGCGTCTGGCCGTCGGGGGTCTCGCCCTGCTCGCTCCAGGTCTCGGTGACCTTGACGCAGTAGGAGCCGAGATTCTCGGTGGTAACCTGCGGGTCCGCCGGACGCTCGTTGCCGATACGCATGATATCGGGGTTCTGGCTGGTGTAGTTGGGCGCGATGGCGCTGCCGGCGCAGCCGGCGATCAGGGTGGCCAGGGCCAGCACGAAAAGGATCGGAGTGAAACGCATGTTCATATACCTCGTTTGGAAGAGTCACTGGGCCATGCGTGACGCGGGGCGATGAGTCTGCCGGGACACCCAGGGTCCATGGGCGCCGCCGATGGCAACGGGGGGCACTCTACCGCCAAGCGAGAGACAGGCCAAACGTCGCCCTTCACCGACACCGCCAGCGGATGCAGGCGGCGGCGAAAATGCTACAATCCGGGGCTGATTTCATGGTCATCACGTCAGGGACGAGGCCCGGCGGCGACGCTCGCTGCCCCGAGGACGCCACCTCGTCCCTCACGCACTACGTTACGGGAACCCCGCGCCACTATGTCGAACTCCGCCAGCCCTTCGCGCAAGATCCTGGTCACCAGCGCCCTGCCCTACGCCAATGGCGCGATCCACCTGGGCCACCTGCTGGAATACATTCAGACCGATATCTGGGTGCGCTTTCAGAAGAGCCGCGGCCACCAGTGCCACTATGTCTGCGCCGACGATGCCCACGGCACCGCCATCATGCTGCGCGCCGAACAGGAAGGGATCACCTCGGAGGCCCTGATCGAGCGCGTCTCCCGGGAACACCAGGACGACTTCGCCCGCTTCGGGGTGGGGTTCGACAATTATCATTCGACGCATTCGCCGGAAAACCGCCACTTCAGCGAGCTGATCTACACCCGACTGCGCGACAAGGGGCATATCGCTACCCGCGACATCGAGCAGATGTACGATCCGGTCAAGGGGCTGTTTCTGGCCGACCGCTTCATCAAGGGCACCTGCCCGAAGTGCAAGGCCGACGATCAGTACGGCGACAACTGTGAAGCCTGCGGCGCCACCTACACGCCGGCCGAGCTGATCGATCCGGTCTCGGCGATCTCCGGCGCCACCCCCGAGGTGAGAAGCTCCACCCACTACTTCTTCAAGCTCCCCGACTTCGCCGACTTCATGCAGGGCTGGATCGATGACGGTCACGTGCAGCCGCAGATCCGCAACAAGCTGCTGGAGTGGTTCGAGTCCGGCTTCAACGAGTGGGACATCTCCCGCGATGCGCCCTACTTCGGCTTCGAGATCCCCGACGCCCCGGGCAAGTACTTCTATGTCTGGCTCGACGCGCCGATCGGCTATCTGGCCAGCTTCCAGAACCTCTGCGAGCGGGAGGGGCTGGACTTCGACAGCTATTGGCAGCCTGATGCCGACGCCGAGATCTATCACTTCATCGGCAAGGACATCGTCTACTTCCACGCCCTGTTCTGGCCGGCCATGCTGCACGGCGCCGACTTCCGCACCCCGACCGCCGTCAACTGCCACGGCTTCGTCACCGTCAACGGCGCCAAGATGTCCAAGTCCCGCGGCACCTTCATCAAGGCCGCCACCTACGCCGAGTACCTGAACCCGGAGTACCTGCGCTACTACTTCGCCGCCAAGCTGACGGCCGGGGTCGATGACCTGGATCTCAACCTCGAGGACTTCTCGGCCCGGGTCAATGCCGATCTGGTCGGCAAGGTGGTCAACATCGCCAGCCGCTGCGCCGGCTTCGTCAAGAAGCTCGGTGGCGGCCAGCTCAGCGCCCACTGCGCCGAGCCGGAGCTCGTGGCCCGCTTCATCGCCGCCGGTGACGCCATCGCCGAGGACTACGAGGCCCGCGAATTCGGCCGCGCCATGCGCCGTATCATGGAGCTGGCCGACGAGGCCAACACCTACATCGCCGAGGCCGAACCCTGGGTGCTGGCCAAGCAGGACGGCCGCGAGCAGGAAGTGCTCGACATCTGCTCGGTGGGCATCAACCTGTTCCGCCAGCTGATGGTCTATCTGGCGCCGGTGGTGCCCAAGATGGCCGCCGACGCGAAGGCCTTCCTGCAGCTCGACTCCCTGGACTGGGAGAGCCGCCACACGGTGCTGCTGGATCATGGCATCGCCAAGTTCAAGCCGCTGATGACGCGCATCGAACGCGACAAGATCGATGCCATGATCGAGGCCTCCAAGGAGGACCTAGCCGAGGAGAAGAAGATGAAGGAGACCGCCAAGGGCCCGCTGGCCGACGACCCGATCGCCGACGAAATCGGCTTCGAGGACTTCAGCAAGGTCGACCTGCGCATCGCCCGCATCGCCAAGGCCGAGTACGTCGAGGGTGCCGACAAACTGCTCAAGCTGACCCTCGACCTGGGCGGCGAGACCCGCACCGTCTTCTCCGGCATCCGGAGCGCCTACGCACCGGAGGCCCTGGAAGGTCACCTGACGGTGATGGTCGCCAACCTGGCCCCGCGCAAGATGCGCTTCGGCGTCTCCGAGGGCATGGTGCTGGCCGCCGGCACGCCCTCTGACAAGAACGCGGGCATCTACCTGCTCGAGCCCCATGCCGGCGCCGAACCGGGCCAGCGGGTGACCTGAGCTCACCTCGACTCCGCCCCCTGTCTCAGCAAAAACGCGCAGCCCCGGCTGCGCGTTTTTGCATAGGGGCATTGCTCGCCACTCAAGTTGGCGAGGCGCTGGCCGATAGCTCAGTCAACTGACACCCACTCCGTCCCACTCGGCGAAAGCGGCCCACCGCCTCGCCAATCGGCTGGAATGCCCATGCGCTCAGCATTGCACTCCCTGCGTTACCGCTTCGTCCTCGCCCTGCTGGGGGTATTGGTCATCGCGCTGATCGCCCTCGCCGGCTTCACGCACATCATCCTCAAGCCGGAACTGCTGCGCAGTGAAGACCTGCTGGCCCAAGAGGCCCTCGCGCGCGCTCAGCGGGCCATCGACAACGAAGCGCGCCACCTCGATATGCTGACCAAGGACTGGGCCACCTGGGATGACAGCTACCAGTTCATGCGTGACGGCAACCCCCACTACCTAGCGTCCAACATCGCAGATGCCACCATCTTCGAGGATGCCGACCTGAGTGCGATCGCCTTCCTGACCCCCGCCGGCCAGCTGTTCTGGCTGTCGGGCCTCGACCCGCAAACAGGGGCTTATCATGCCTGCGCCGACCTGGACGCCCGGTGTCGATGGGCGCGCCCCTACCTCGACGCCTCACAGGCGCGTATCGCACACAGCAGGGTCGGTGGCGGCATGGCCTGGTTGCAGACCCACCCCCAGCAGGCGCTGGTCAGCGTCCAGCCCATCCTGCACAGCGATGGCAGTGGCCCGCTCGCCGGCTGGCTGGCCATGGTCCGCCCCATGAACGGTCCGACGCTTACCAAGCTTCGCGACAGCACGGGCCTGGCCATCAGCGTGCTTCGGGCCAGCCACCCGGGACTGGAGGCACTCAGTGTGCAGCGGCTGAACGACACCGCCATGCGCGCCACCACTTTCCTGGCCGCATCGCCGCCGGGCGAGCGACTCGCCCTGCACGTCGAGCTTCCCCGCCAGCACCTGGCCAGTCGGCTCAAGAACCTGGCGCTGGGCCAGACCTGGACCATCGGCCTGCTGGTCGTCGTGCTGCTGGTGGTACTGTTGCTGCTGGAGCGCATCGTACTACGACCGCTGCGCGTCTTCGCCGCCTTCACTCGCCGGGTGCGGCGCCCGGAGCGCACCGATGTCCCGGCCCCATTGCTGGCCCGACACGACGAGATCGGCACCCTGGCCCGCCACTTCCAGCAGCTGATCGAGTTTCAGCGCCAACAGAAAGCCGAGCTGGTCGACCTCTCCGAGCGGGACCCCCTGACCGGCCTGGCAAACCGGCGTCGCTTCGATGATCACCTGGAGAGTGCACTGGCGGCGGAGAGAGAACAGTCACAGTCGACCGCCTTGCTGGTGATCGACATCGACCGCTACAAGGCCTTCAACGATCGCTACGGCCACCCGGCCGGCGATGCCTGCCTGCGGCAACTGGCCGGGGTGATGAACACCCATTTCGAGCACCCGGGGCAGCTGGTGGCCCGAACCGGCGGCGAGGAGTTCATGGCGGTACTGCCCGCCACCACTCAAGCGAGCGCGCTCTTCACGGCCGACCGCCTGCGAGCGGCTATCGAGGCCCTGGCGATCCCGCACTCCGGCCAGGTGGTCACCATCAGTGTCGGGGTCGCGTGCAGCACACCCGAACGCCCCCTGAACGCCGACGGCCTGATCGAAGCCGCCGACCAGGCCCTCTATGCCGCGAAGGCGGCCGGCCGCAACCGAACCCTGCCGGCCGAATCGCTCGAATGATTCTCGCCGCCGCCAGGCGCGCAGCCCGGTATGATGCGACCGCCCCCCGCGCTATAATCGCCGCTCTCTAAGGCGCCTGGCGGCGCCCCGACGGTTCTCCACTTCTCGCCGAATGAGCGGGCCATGACCCATTATCTCCTGATCCTGGTCAGCACCGCGCTGGTCAACAACTTCGTGCTGGTGCAGTTTCTCGGGCTCTGCCCCTTCATGGGCGTGTCCAACAAGCTGGAATCGGCGATGGGCATGTCGCTGGCCACTACCTTCGTGCTGACCCTGTCCTCGGTGGCGAGCTACCTGACCTTTCATCACCTGCTCGCACCGCTTGGGCTCGAATACCTGCGCACCATCGCCTTCATCATGGTGATCGCGGTGATCGTACAGTTCACCGAACTGATGGTGAAGAAGGTAAGCCCGCTGCTCTACCAGGTGCTCGGCATCTTCCTGCCACTGATCACCACCAACTGCGCCGTGCTGGGCGTGGCGCTGCTCTCGCTCAATCGTCAATCGAGCTTCATGGAGGCCGCGCTCTATGGCTTCGGCGCCGCCCTGGGCTTCTCGCTGGTGCTGGTGCTGTTCGCCGCCATGCGCGAGCGCCTGGCGGTGGCCGACGTGCCCCGCCCCTTTCGCGGCGCCGCCATCGCCATGGTCACGGCGAGCCTGATGTCGCTGGCCTTCATGGGCTTCTCGGGGCTCGTGCAGGTAGGGCAGGGTTGATGATGGAATGGATCAGCGACCACGGCATGCTCGCCGCCATCCTCGCCCTTGCCGGTCTGTCGGTGGCCTTCGGAGCCCTGCTGGGATATGCCGGCGAGCGCTTTCGCGTCGAGGGCGACCCGGTGGTCGAACGCATCGATGCCCTGCTGCCTCAGACGCAGTGCGGCCAGTGTGGCTATCCCGGCTGCAAGCCCTACGCCGAGGCCATCAGTCAGGGCGATGCCATCAACAAGTGCCCGCCCGGTGGCGACGCCACCATCGCTGCCCTGGCCGACTTGCTGGGGCGCGAGGCCACGGCACTGGACGGCGAGGCGCAACAGGCCCCCCGCGTCGCCTACATCCGCGAGGACGAATGCATCGGCTGCACCAAGTGCATTCAGGCCTGCCCGGTCGACGCCATTCTCGGCGCCGCCAAGCACATGCACACCGTGATCGCCGACGAATGCACCGGCTGCGATCTGTGCCTGGAGCCCTGCCCGGTGGACTGCATCGACATGATCCCGCGCGATGACGCAGCCGACGCCTGGCAGCCTCCCCTGCCCGCGGGCCCCGGCCATCGCCCAAGCGCCCTGCTGATCGCCAGCGACCGCGACGCACCGCCCCACGCATCATCTCACCCGTCGTCCCAGGAGGCCGCCCATGACTAAGGCCTTCGACTTTCCCGGTGGCATTCACCCCCCGGCGCGCAAGGCCGCCGCCACCCGCGCCCCGATTACCCCGGCCGCCCTGCCCCGGCGAGTGGTGCTGCCGCTTGGCCAGCACAGAGGCCAGCCCGCCGAGCCCTGTGTGGCGGTGGGCGAGCGGGTCGCCACCGGCACCGTCGTGGCCCGGGCCCAGGGCCTGATCAGCGCCGACGTGCATGCGAGCATCACCGGCGAGGTCATCGCCATCGAGACGCACCCGGTCGCGCACCCCGGTGGCCTGGAGGAGACCTGTATCGTCATCGAGGGCAATGGCATCGAGGACGACTGGGCCTGGATGCCCCCCCTCGACTGGCGCACCAGCGATGCCGCCACTCTTAAGGCTCGCCTCGCTGCCTCCGGGGTGGTGGGCCTTGGCGGCGCGGGCTTTCCCACCCAGGTTAAAGCACGGGTGCGCGAGCGGCACGCCATCGACACCCTGATCATCAATGCCGCCGAGTGCGAACCCTATATCAGCGCCGACGACATGACCCTGCGCGAGCATGCCGCCGAGGTGCTGGAGGGCGCCCGGCTGATGGCGCACCTGAGCGGCGCCGGGCGCATCGTCATCGGCATCGAGGACGACAAGCCCGAAGCGGCCACGGCGTTGAACACGGCCATCGCGGCGGCGGGGGCGGAATCCCTCGAGATCACCCTCAAGCGCTTTCCCGCCCGCTACCCCAGCGGCGGCGAGAAACAGCTGATCAAGCGCCTGCTCGACCGCGAGGTACCGAGCCGCGGTCTGCCGGCGGATGTCGGGGTACTCTGCCATAACCCCGGCACCCTGCGCGCCGCGCTGCAGGCCGTGCGCGACGGCCGCCCGCTGATCTCGCGCATCGTGACCCTGACCGGCGAGGCCCTGGCGCGCCCCGGCAACGTCGAGGCACGCCTGGGCACGCCCATGGGCGAACTGCTCGCCGCCGCGGGCCTCGATGAGCGCCGCCTCGCCCGGCTGGTAATGGGGGGACCGATGATGGGCATGGAGCTTGCGCGCCTCGACCTGCCGCTGGTCAAGTCAAGCAACTGCCTGATCGCCGCCACCCTTGAGGAGCTGCCGCCGCCACCGGCCGAGCAGCCCTGCATCCGCTGCGGCGCCTGCGAGGAGGCCTGCCCCGCCGGCCTGTTGCCTCAGCAGCTCTACTGGTTCGCCAAGTCTCGCGAGCACGACAAGGCCGAACTGTTCAACCTCTTCGATTGCATCGAATGCGGTGCCTGCAGCTTCGTCTGCCCGAGCCACATCCCGCTGGTGGATTACTACCGCGCCGCCAAGGGCGAGATCCGCGCCAGGGCCTTCGAGGCCCACAAGGCCGAACATGCGAGGCACCGCTTCGAGTTCCGCCAGGCCCGCCTGGAACGCGAGGCTGCCGAGAAGGAGGCGCGGCGCCAGGCACGGGCCCAGGCCAACAAACGCCCCAGACCCGCTGCCGCCGCCCCCACCAGGCGCCAGGAGCAGCCGGTGTCCTCCCAGGCCTCGCCGGCGACACCCGATGCCGACCTCAAGTCGCTGCGTATCGCCCAGGCCGCGGCCAAGGCCGCCGTGCGCAAGGCCGAGAAGGTGCTGGCCCGAGTCAGCCAGGCCGGCGGGGGCCAGGGGCAAGGTAATGGGCAGAGTGACGGCGAGCTTGCGGATCTCGAGGTCCAGCTCGCCACCGCCCGGGAGAACCTCGCCGCCGTCGAGGCGCGGCTGGCGGCCGCCAGGGGCGCCGCCCACGAAGCCCCGTCACCGGACACCGACCAGGAGCGCTCCTCATGAGCCTGATGCACCAGAGCCAGGTGAGCCGCCAGCCCGCCGAGACCGGCCGGGTCATGGGCTGGCTGCTGCTCGCCACCCTGCCCGGCATCGCCGCCCTGAGCTGGCACTTCGGCCTCGGGGTGCTCTCCAATGTGCTGCTCGCCGCCGGCCTCGGGGTCGGACTCGAGGCACTCGTGCTGCGCCTGCGCCGCCGCTCGCTCCGGCCGGTGCTGGCCGATAACAGCGCCCTGGTCACCGGCGTGCTGCTTGGCGCTTCGCTGCCGCCGGGCACCAGCCTATGGCTGATTATGGTCGGCATGGTGGCGGCCATCGTCGTCGCCAAACAGCTCTATGGCGGGCTCGGCCAGAATCCCTTCAACCCGGCCATGGTCGGCTATGCGCTGCTGCTGATCAGCTTCCCTGCGGCCATGACCCAGTGGAGCGCGCCCCATGGCCTGCTCGGCCCCGAGGGGCTCTCGCCTGGCGACCTGCTGACCCGCGTCATCGGCATTGACACCGGGCTCGACGGCAGCCTCACCCCTGATGCCTGGAGCGGCGCCACTCCACTGGATGCCTTCAAGCACAAGCCCGAGGCCCTGCTCGCCAGCGAGTTCTGGGCGACGACCCCGCTGCCCGAGGGCACCCAGGCGGCCTGGCGCGATGTCGCCCTGGCCTGGCTCGCCGGGGGCGCCCTGCTGCTCTACAAGCGCCTGATCGGCTGGCAGATCCCGCTGTCGATGCTCGCCGCCATGGGGGCGCTGGCCACCTTGCTGTATGCCGTGGATCCCAGCCATCATGGCTCGCCGGCCTTTCACTGGCTGAGCGGAGCGGCGGTATTCGGCGCCTTCTTCATTGCCACCGACCCGGTCAGCGCCGCGACCAGTCGTAAGGGCAAGCTTTACTACGGCGCCGGCATCGGCATGCTGGTGATGGTCATTCGTGAGGCCGGCGCCTACCCGGATGCGGTGGCCTTCGCCGTGCTGCTGATGAACTTCGCGGTGCCCTTCATCGATTACTACACCCAACCCCGCACTCAGGGGCACGCCCGCCCCAACCGCGGCATCAAGGTGGTACGCCTCGACGACGAGGAGGCTCCATGAGCGCCCCCTCTCCTCAGCATCGACCGCTCGGCACTCCCCTTCAGCGTGCCGTCCTGCGCGGCGCGGTGGGTCTCGGGCTCTTCGCCATGCTCACCGCCGGCATCGTCGCCGGCACCCGAGCGCTGACCGCCGAGCGCATCGAGGCCAATCGTCTGGCGAGCCAGCACCGCCAGCTGCTACAGGTGCTGCCCGACGCCCTCGCCGAACTCGAGGTCGAGCGCCTGATAGACACCGCCTTCACCCTGCCGGCGAGCCCCGCCCTCGGCCAGGCCGCGCCCTTCACTGCCTGGCGGGCCACGCGAGAGGGCGCCGCCGCCGTGGTGCTGCCGGTGATCGCTCCGGACGGTTACAGCGGAGGCATCGAGCTACTGGTCGGCATCACCGCAGCGGGCGAGATCAGCGGCGTACGGGTGACCCGTCACCAGGAGACCCCGGGGCTTGGCGACGCCATCGAGGCGCGCAAGAGCGACTGGATCCGGGACTTCGACGGCCGCAGCCTCGCCGACCCCGGCGTCGATGGCTGGGCGGTGACCAAGGATGGCGGTGACTTCGACGCCTTCACTGGGGCCACCATCACGCCGCGTGCCGTGGTCGGGGCCGTTCATCGGGCCCTCGACTATGCTCACGCGTATCCCGAACGCCTGTTCGGCGCTTCCCAGGGCACGCGCTCTCAGGATCCGGCAGGAGACACGCCATGAGCCAGTTCAATGAGCTCGCCCGCAACGGCTTGTGGGCCAACAACCCGGCCCTGGTACAGCTGCTGGGCCTGTGCCCCCTGCTCGCCGTCAGCGGCAGTGTGGTCAATGCCCTGGGCCTCGGGCTTGCCACCCTGCTGGTGCTGGTCGGCTCCAACGTCGCGGTGTCGCTGATCCGCCATCATGTGCCGGATACGGTGCGCCTGCCGGCCTTCGTGATGATCATCGCCGCCTTCGTCACCTGTGCCGACCTGCTGATGCAGGCCTACACCTATGAGCTGCATCAGATCCTTGGCATCTTCATCCCGCTGATCGTTACCAACTGCGCGATCCTCGGTCGCGCCGACGGTTTCGCAGCCAAGAACCCGGTGCTGCCCGCGGCCACCGATGGCCTGATGATGGGGCTCGGCTTCGCCGCCGTGCTGGTGGTGCTGGGGGCGGTGCGGGAACTCTTCGGTCAGGGCACCCTCTTCACCAACATGGACCTGCTGCTCGGGCCGATCGCCGCCGGCTGGGGCATCACTGTCTTTCCCGACTATGACTTCCTGTTCCTGGTGCTGCCGCCCGGCGCCTTCTTCGCCACCGGACTGCTGATCGCCCTGAAGAACCTGATCGATGATCGACAGGCCCGTCGCCGCGCGACACACAAGAAAGAGAGGCCAACCGAGAGCCGACGCGTCAGGGTCACAGGCACCATCCGCTGAGGGATCAAGACGCCGTCGGCCACGCGCCCATGGCGGCTCTCGAAACCACGGCAATGGCAACGGCCACCGAACCGCCAAGGCACGACAACGGACGAACCATGAACGCCCAGAAACGTTACGAGATCTTCACGCGCCTGCGCGAGCACATCCCTGAGCCCACCACCGAGCTCAACTGGGAGACCCCCTTCGAACTGCTCACCGCGGTGCTGCTGTCGGCCCAGGCTACCGACGTGGGGGTCAACAAGGCCACCGCCCGACTCTTTCCTGCCGCCAACACCCCCGAGGCGATCCTCGCGCTGGGCCTCGACGGCCTCAAGGAACACATCAAGACCATCGGCCTCTACAACACGAAGGCCGAGAACCTGATGAAGACCTGCCGGTTCTTGATCGAGCGCCATGGCAGCGAGGTGCCAACCACCCGCAAGGCCCTGGAAGCGCTGCCCGGGGTGGGCCGCAAGACCGCCAACGTGATCCTCAACACCGCCTTCGGCCAGCCGACCATCGCCGTCGATACCCACATCTTCAGGGTCTCGAACCGTACCGGCCTCGCCCCCGGCAAAGACGTGCTGGAGGTCGAGAAGAAGCTGATGCGCCATGTGCCCCGGGACTTCCGCCAGGATGCCCATCACTGGCTGATCCTGCACGGCCGCTACACCTGCGTGGCGCGCAAGCCGCGCTGCGGCAGCTGCGTGATTGAGGATTTATGCGAATTTGCCGATAAAGTGGATATCGGCTGAGCCGCTCCGGCCACTTGGCGGCGCGTCACCCCGAGCCTTTAGAACAATGAACAGAAATGACCACGAGGGACGCCCATGACCTGGCTCAAGTACCTGCTGTTACCCCCCTTCATCAATGTGCTGCTGGGCGTGCTGGGAGTCCTGCTATGGCGCCGAATGCCCTGGCTGGGGGCATCGATGCTGGTCCTCGGCGTGGGGGGCCTGCTGTGGCTCGCTACCCCCACCGCCAGCCACTGGTTGCGCGCCGGCCTGGAACCGTACCCAACGGTGCCGATGGCCGAGCTGGAGTCCACTCAGGCGATTGTGGTGCTGGGCGGTGGACGTGACTATCAGAGCCCCGAGTTCGGCTGGGGAGATGCCCCCAACAATGCCACCTGGCGCCGCCTTGGCTATGCCGCCCGACTGCACCGCCAAAGCGGCCTGCCCCTGCTGGTCAGTGGCGGCCGGGTGCATGATGAAGAGCGCGCCGAGGCCGCGCTGATGGCTCTGGCGCTAAAAGAAAGCTTCGGCCTGGAGGCCGCCTGGCAGGAGGCTGAGAGCCGCAACACGGCAGAGAACGCTCGCTTCAGCGCCGCGCTGCTTGAGCAGGAGGGCATCAGTCGGGTGGCCCTGGTATCCCAGGCCTGGCACCTGCCCCGGGCGGTACCGGAATTCGAGCGCGCCGGGCTCGCCGTCGTGCCCGCCCCCACCGAATTCTCAAGCCCGCCACCGGCCGGCTGGCGGGCCTGGCTGCCCCGGGCCTACCACCTGCGCCACAGCAGTCAGGCCCTGCACGAGTGGCTGGGGCGCAGCGTCTATGCGTTACGGGCGCAGCTGTTCAGGGACTGAGTTCAGGGGCGGAATTCAGGGTCTGAGGGGAGCGGCACCCGCGGAAGGACGCCGCCGCTGCAGTGGGCGGCTCTAATCGCCCCGACCAAACAGGGCACCGAGATCGATGGCGCTGGCCGGGGCGTTCAGGTCCAGCAGCGCCTCGAGGGAGCTCAGGTGCGTCTGGATGCGGGCACGGGCGGCATCGGGCTGCCCCGCGACGAGCTGCGCTAACAAGTCGTCGTGGTCGCCCGCCAGGTAGCAGGACTCGAGGGCCACCGGCTTGTAGAGGGCGATCACGATGGAGGTGCGTAGAATCAGATCACCGAGCATGGTGCCAAGAATGCGGTTGGGGGAATGCTCGGCCAGGCAGTGATGGAAGGCCAGCGACTCCTCGATGCGCCGCTCCTCGTCGCCCAGGGAAAAGGCGGCCTTCTCCGCCTTCGCCAGCGCCGAGAGCCGCTTCTGCACGGTAGGGGACAAGGACCCGGTGAGCAGTGCCACCACCTCGCCCTCGACCAGGCGGCGCGCCGCGAAGATCTCGCGCGTCTCGTCGACATCGGGAGAGGCCACCCGCGCCACCTGATTGGGCCGCTGCACCGCCACATGATTGGCGACCAGCCGAGTCAGTGCCTTGCGCACCACCGAGCGGCTGACCCCGAAGGCCTCGCCGAGCGCCACCTCGGGCAGCCGAGTGCCCGGAGGCAGGCGCTGCATCAGCACCGCACGCCGGACCTGCTCGACGATCTGCTCATCGCTGACGCGACTGCCCGTCGGGGTACTGCTGCCATGCTGCTCGTGCTGCCAACTGCCGCTCATGCTTGCCGTCCGCCTAGGTCACGCCCCGGGAAAGCGCGCCACCCTTGAAAGAGAGAAACAACGCGGCCCTCGCGACCGCATCACAGGGCCGCCATTGTATACCGGCCCTGTATGCCGGGTCAGCTCCGCAGCATGTAAGGCCACCTCAGCGACGGATACCGCAGCCCTTGAGGATCAGCTGACACAGGAAGTCGGTAATGTCCTGATGATCCTGCTCGTTGAGCGCCTCACGGCCGGTGATCCCCAGCACCTGGGGTTCGAAGTCGGCGTAGTGCTGGGTCGCCGACCAGATCAGGAAGATCAGCCAGACCGGGTCCACCGGATCCATCAGCCCCCGCTCGGCCCACTGCTCGAAGACCCGCGCCCGCGCCTGCACCCAGTCTCGCAGGTCGCCGCGCAGGTAATCCTGCAAGAAGGGCGCGCCACCGAGCACCTCGGCGGCGAACAGCCGTGAGCCACGGGGATGCGCCCGGGTCAGCGCCATCTTGCTGCGGATGAAGGCCTCCAACACCTCGGCGGGGTCATCATCGACGCGGATGTCGTCGAGCATCGCGTTCCAGCGCGCCATCATCCGCTCCAGCAGCGCCACATAGAGCCTGCGCTTGCTGCCCACGTAGTAGAGCACGTTGGACTTGGGCAGCCCCGCCGCCTCGGCGATCGCCTGCACGCTGGCACCCCGATAGCCGTGCCGGGCGAACACCTCCTCGGCGGCCTCGAGGATCGCCTGCTCGTTGCGCTGACGTGTCGCCGTGGCCTCGCCACTCCCCTCACCCGAGGGCCCAACCGAAGGCTCATGGGCATGCACACGAGTGTCGGGGCCGGCCTCGGCTCGTGAATGAGAAGTCGCACCTGTCGGCGGGTCGCCAACATCGGAAATCACCGTCATCGCAGGTCTCGGGCTAGGGTCAGGAAACGCCGTGCAGCGCGCGCGCCAGGCAGGCCTCGGGGATAGCTTGCCGCAGCCGTTCAAGGGCTGCAACGCCGCCCCATCCTCTTGCACTGCCGCATACTTTGCGCCACTCTTTTATCAACCTGACCAATCGGTCAAGAGCAGCAATGTGCCAACAATAACAAGCCGGGACCGCAATGATCGACTTCTACTTCAACGGCGAGCCCCAGTCCCTCGCTGGCCTCCCCCCGGATGCCAGCGTGCTGGAACTGCTGCGCGCACACCTCCATGCCACCGGTACCAAGGAGGGCTGTGCCTCCGGCGACTGCGGCGCCTGCACCGTGGCGATCGGCGAGATCGATGGGCAAGGCGGTCTTCGCTACCATAACGCCAATGCCTGCATCCTGCCGGCCCATCAGCTCAAGGGCTGTCACCTGGTCACCGTCGAGGGCCTTGCCCGGGGAGAGGCCTTGCACCCCGCCCAGGCCGCCATGGTCGACTGTCATGCCAGCCAGTGCGGCTTCTGCACGCCGGGCATCGTGATGTCGCTGTTTACACTTTATGAGACCACCCTCGATGAGGCCGAGCGTCAGCAAGCCTCGCTTGCCCCCTTCTCTCAAGCACGCCTTGAGGCCGCCCTGGGCGGCAACCTGTGCCGCTGCACCGGTTATCGGCCGATCCGCGACGCCGCCCAGACCATGCTGGCCTACCCGGCCCGGCCTCCCGAGACCACCCCCGCCTGGGCAATCGACGAGAGCCTGCCCGCCCGAGTGGCGGCCAGTGCCCAAGGTGGGACCGAGGCACCTGGCACACCCCTGCCCGCCCAAGCCGCTGAGGGGAGTTATCATCGCCCCGCGAGCCTCGCGGCCTTTCACGTGCTGCGCCGACTCCACCCCGAGGCGCGTCTGGTCGCCGGCGCCACCGACCTGTGGCTCGAACGCACCCAGCAGCTCAAGATACTTTCCGAACTGATCGACCTGCGCGATGTGGCGGAACTCCAGGTGCTCGAGGAACACGACGACGGACTGCGCATCGGCGCCGCCGTCCCCTATGCCCGCCTCAAGCCGTCTCTCGAGACTCACTTCCCGGCGTTCGCCCGGCTACTGCATCGCTTCGCCTCCTCGCAGATTCGTCATCGGGCGACCCTGGGCGGCAACGTCGCCAACGCCTCGCCGATCGGTGACGGCCCGCCGGTGCTACTGGCTCTGGACGCCACCCTGATCCTTGACGGCCCTGAGAGGGCCCGCGAACTGCCGGCTCAGGACTTCTTCCTCGATTACCGCCAGACGGCACTGAAGCCCCAAGAGGTGCTGCGCGAGATCGTGCTGCCCTGGTTGCCCGAGGGGCGCCAGCTCAAGGTCTGGAAGCTCTCCAAGCGCCGCGAGGACGATATCTCGGCGGTGCTCGGCGCCTTCGGCTGGCAGCTCGAGGGCGGCCGACTCCGCGACGTCCGGCTGGCCTTCGGCGGCATGGCGGCGATTCCCGCCCGCGCCCGGGGGGCCGAGGCCGCCCTCGAAGGTCAACCCCCTTCCGAGTCGATCTTCGCGGCCGCCAGGCGAGCGCTCGAGGATGACTTCCAGCCGCTGAGCGACATCCGCGGCTCAAGCGACTATCGCCGGCTCGCCGCCGCCAACCTGCTCGAGCGACTGCGGCTCACGGTCATGGCCGCTCTTTCGCCCACCGCGGAGGCCCCAGCCGCGGACATCCCAGACACCCCGGCTGCACAACAGGTGACTCTCGATGCGTACGCTGACTAGGCTATCTTCCGCTTCTTCTTCCCCGTCCGACACCGCGTGCGACGTGACGGCTGTCGATACCAAGAGCGTCAGTGCCAAGAGGGTCGACGCCAAGGCGGCCCAGCAACACGAGAGCGCCATCAAGCACGTCACCGGCCGGGCGGCCTATATAGACGACCTGCCGGCCCCGGCCAATGCACTGCATGTGGCCATCGGGATTTCCCCGGTGGCTCATGGACGCCTGAGACGACTGGATCTGGATCCGGTGCGGGCCATGCCAGGCGTGGTGGACGTGATCACGATCCATGAGGTACCCGGCCACACCGATATCGGCCCGGTCTTCCCGGGCGACCCGATCTTCGTCGATCACGAGATCAGCTACGCCGGCCAGTGCCTGTTCGCAGTGGCCGCCGAGAGCCACGACGCTGCGCGCCGCGCGGCCAGGGCCGCGATCATCGAAATCGACGAGCAACCGGCGAGCCTCGACCCGGTGGCCGCCGCCGCGCGGGATGATGTGGTGCGCCCCACCCACGTACAGCAATCCGGCGACTGGCAGCGGTCCCTCGCGAGTGCGCCTCATGTCATCGAGGGCGAACAGTTCGTCGGCGGCCAGGAACACTTCTACCTGGAAGGCCAGGCCTGCCTGGTCACCCCCAGCGAGGACGAGGGCGTGGTGGTGCATACCTCGAACCAGCACCCCAGCGAGACGCAGAAGCTGGTTGCCGAGGTGCTGGGCATCCCCTTCCATGCGGTGACCGTGGAGGTGCGCCGGATGGGCGGTGGCTTCGGCGGCAAGGAGACCCAGGCCTCCCCCTGGGCCTGCATCGCTGCCCTCTTCGCCCGGCGCACCCAGCGCCCGACCCGCCTGCGGCTTTCTCGAAGCGATGACATGCGCCTCACCGGCAAGCGCCACTCCTTCCACAGCCGCTATCGGTTGGCGGTGGACGACAACGGCGTGATCCAGGGCGGTGACATGACCCTGATCGGCGACTGCGGCTTCTCGCCGGATCTGTCCGAGGCGATCGTCGATCGGGCCATGTTCCACGCCGACAATGCCTACTCGCTGGGCGCGGCGCGGGTTACCGGCCACCGGGCGCGCACCCATACCGCCTCGAACACCGCCTTTCGCGGTTTCGGTGGCCCCCAGGGCATGATGCTCATCGAGCAGGCGATGGACGACATCGCCCACCGCCTGGGCGAAGACCCGCTGAGCATTCGCAAGCGCAACCTCTATCGCCCGGGACGCGCCACGACCCACTACGGCCAGGACATCGAACAGCTCGACCTGCTACACGAGCTGATCAGCCGGCTCGAAGCCAGCAGCGACTACTGGACACGCCGTGCCGAGATCGACGCCTTCAATGCCCAAAGCCCGGTCATCCGCCGCGGCCTGGCGCTGACGCCGGTGAAGTTCGGCATCTCCTTCACCGCCAAGCACCTCAACCAGGCCGGCGCCCTGTTGCACGTCTATACCGACGGCAGCGTGATGATCAATCATGGCGGCACCGAGATGGGCCAGGGCCTGCACACCAAGGTCTGCCAGGTAGTGGCTCGTGAGCTGGGACTCGAGCTTTCGTCCGTGCGCATCAGCGCTACCCGCACCGACAAGGTACCCAACACCTCGCCCACCGCGGCCTCCAGCGGCGCCGACCTCAACGGCCAGGCGGCCCGCGACGCGGCACTTAAGCTGCGTGAGCGACTCTTCGCCTTCGCCCTGGAGACCCTGTGGCCTGAAGCGGGGCTGAACAGCGACGACCTGCGCCTCGAAGGGGGCATGCTGGTGGCCGGCGACGGCGACAACTGCCGCATCTCCTGGGGCGAGCTGGTGCAAGCAGCCTATCTGGGCCGCGTCTCGCTCTCGGCCAAGGGCTTCTACTCGACACCGCTGATCCACTATGACCGCGCGGCCGCCAAGGGCCGGCCCTTCTACTACTTCGCCTATGGCGCGGCGGTGAGCGAGGTCGCCGTGGATACCCTCTCCGGCGAGTACCAGGTGACTCGCGTGGATATCCTGCATGACGTCGGCGACTCCCTGAACCCGGCCCTCGACATCGGTCAGATCGAGGGCGGCTTCATTCAGGGCATGGGGTGGCTGACCAGCGAGGAGCTCAAGTGGAATGACGCCGGCCGGCTGCTCAGCGACGGCCCCGCCACCTACAAGATCCCCGCCTTCGGCGACCTACCGGCGACCTTCAACGTCGCCCTGCTCGAGGGACACCCCAACTCTCAGGCGAGCATCTATCGCTCCAAGGCCGTGGGCGAGCCGCCCTTCATGCTGGCGATCTCGGTATGGTCGGCGCTGCGAGATGCCCTTGCGAGCCTGGCACCCACCGGCCATTGCCCGCGGCTGGATACCCCCGCCACCCCGGAGCGGGTGCTAATGGCCATTGATACCCTGCGCCAAAAGACCGGTGAACACACCTCTGGCACGCCTCGGGAGGACGAACCGCATGCTTCGGCCTGACGCGCCCCCCCAGGCCGGACCTGATCTGGCCGAGCATGACCTGGCCGGGCATGACCTGGCCTGGCACGCCGCCCTGCATCGACTGCAGGAAGCCGCCCGGCCCCATGTGCTGGCGAGCCTCGTCGGAGCGGCGGGCTCGACACCCCGGGAGCCCGGCACCAAGATGGTGATCACGGCAGAGGCCACCTTCGATACCCTGGGCGGCGGCAGCTTCGAGTATCAGGTGATCGCGGCCGCCCGGGAGGCGCTGGCACGAGGCGAGCGTGCGCCACGGCTGGAGGCCTTTCCCCTGGGGGGCCGCTCCGGCCAGTGCTGCGGCGGTTACCTGCACGTGCTGATCGAACCCTTCGCCGGAGCCGAGCGCCGCATCGCCCTGTTCGGCGCCGGCCATGTCGGCCAGGCGCTCGTGGGGCTGATGGCACCCCTGCCCTGGCGCCTCGACTGGTTGGACAGCCGCGCCGACGCCTTTCCGGCTTGGGCCACCGACGAGGCGGCGCCGCCCAGGCTGCGACTGCACCGGATGGATAATGAACCGGAGACGGCGACCGCCGCCGTGGCCGCCCTGCCTCCGGGAAGCGATGCGCTGGTGATGACCCACGACCACAGTGAAGATCTTTGGCTCATCGATGCCCTGCTCCGGCGTGATGATCTGGCCTCGATCGGCCTGATCGGCTCCTCAAGCAAGTGGGCGAGCTTTAAGCGCCGACTCGCCGAGGCCGGCCATGAGGCAGATACCCTCGCCCGGGTGCGTTGTCCGATCGGGATCACCGGCGCCACCGGCAAGCGCCCCTATGAGATCGCGCTGGCCGTGGTCGCCGAACTATTGACGCTGGCGCCCGATCAGCCCCCCAGGTCCGATCGGCGCGGCATCGCCCCCGAGACGCTACGCGAGGCCTTCGGCCCGGACCGTTAGCTCTCTTTGCCCCCTAGATTCATAGAATAACTGCAGCACAACACGTCCCTGATGACCGCTGGAGATGATTCCCCATGACCGACCCCCGCCCCGCCCTGCTGCGCGGCCCCCTGGTGCGCCTGCTCGACGACCCCGGTGAAGACGACCGCCCGGCGCCGGGCAGCCTGTCGTATCTCGAGGACGGCGCCCTGTGGCTCGAGGACGGCAAGGTCCATGCGGTAGGAGACTATGCAGAGCTCGCGCCTCGCCTGCCCGCCGGCATCGAGGTGGTGGACTACTCGGGCAAGCTGCTGATGCCGGGGTTTATCGACAGCCACGTGCACTTCGTGCAGCTCGACATCCTGGCCTCCTACGGCCGCCAGCTGCTCGACTGGCTCAACGACTACACCTTCCCAGAGGAGTGCCGCTTCGCCGAGCGCGCCCACGGCGAGGCCGTCGCCGAGGCCTTCCTCGACGAGCAGCTGCGGGTCGGCACCACCACTGCCCAGGTGTTCTGCAGCTCGCACCCCCAATCGGTGGATGCCTTCTTCAGCGCCGCCCGACGCCGAGGGCTGCGCATGCTGGCCGGCAAGGTGCTGATGGATCGCAACGCGCCCGACGCGCTCACTGACAGCGTGGCCAGCGGTGTGGCCGACAGCGAGCGGCTGATCGCCGATTGGCACGGCAATGACCGGCTCGGTTATTCGCTGACGCCGCGTTTCGCCCCGACATCCACGCGGGCGCAGCTCGAGGCCACCGGCGCCATCCTGCGCGCCGCGCCGGATCTTCACCTGCAGACACACCTGGCCGAGAACATCGGCGAGATCGCCTGGGTCGCCGAGCTCTTCCCCGAGGCCCGGGACTACCTCGACGTCTACGAGCGCTTTGGCCTGGCCGGTCCCCGCAGTACCTTCGCCCACGGTATTCACCTGGATCAGCCCATGCGCGAACGCCTGGCCGGGGCCGGCGCCAATATCGCCTTCTGCCCGACCTCGAACCTGTTTCTCGGCAGCGGCCTCTTCGATCGGCTGGCCTGCCGGGAAGCGGGACTCGCCACCAGCCTCGCCAGCGACGTGGGCGCCGGCACGGATCTTTCCGGCTTCGCCACCCTCAAGGCCGCCTATCAGGTCGGACAGCTGCTCGGCCAGCCACTGACTGCCTGGCAGGGCTTCTACCGCCTGACCCTTGGCAATGCCCGGGCCCTGCGACTCGATCAACACATCGGCGCCCTGCGCCCGGGCCAGGAGGCCGATATCGTGGTGCTCGACCCGGCGGCCACGCCACTCCTGGCCCGGCGCACGGCGCGCATCGGCAAGCCAGATAGCCTCGATCAGGCAAGGCTCGGCGAGCTGCTGTTCGCACTGATGATGCTCGGCGATGATCGCAGCGTCTTCGCCACCTGGGCCGGCGGAGAATGCGTGCACCGGCGCGAGAGCGACGGCACACGGTGATTCGCTTATAGCTCCTGCATCCACTGCCTGATCCGGTGACGTTGGCGGCGACTGGCGAGTCGCTGGGTGTCCAGACCATCTGGGATGAGTCGACAGTCGTCGCCCTCCGGATCCAGCCGGAAACGCCGTCGTGCCCCGATGGGATTGTCCTCGGAGCCATAGATAGCGACGACTCTGATCTCGAGGGCCCTATACGCCCTTCGTGACAAAGCCTCCTTGCCGTCGTCGTTGAGCCCGTGGTGATCGGTGAGGTGCTCAAGGATTTGCCTGAAGCTCCCCACGTGCAAGTAGGCCCCCGAGTCGAGAGGCCCCTGATGGCTACGGTATTGCTGCTCCTCGTCCCCGGATCGCTGATAGTCGACGATATCGAGCTGCTTCTCGCCCTCCTCGGTCTCGAGAACGGCAATGATATGCTGAACGAAGATCGCCTCAGCGCTCATGTTGCTGATAAGGCACAGGGAGGTCAGGTTCTTGCCGCTACCGCGGTTGATGATGATGCGAGGCCGACGCTGGCGGATATACCCGTTGTAGAGCAGTTGCGCATAGAAGAGCCATACCAGCAGTGTCAGGATGCCGGTGAGGGCGCTGATCGCCCCGGAATTCTGGTTGAGCCACTGCATGTGATACCGACCTCCCTGCCAGGCTTTCGCTTCGCTGTGTCCGTGAGCGCAAGGATAGCAACTCAGGCCGGCCCCATCTCCGGCTGCGTCCACGGCCAGTCGTCCTTCGCCAGTTTCGGTTGGAAGGCGACTGGCACAGGGCCTGATGCCGGCGGCGAGTGCGTGTTCGGCGCGAGAGCGACGGAATGCGCCGAGCGAAGAACGCTCGGCGCAGGGCCTATCCAGCCATCAGGAAGGGAGAAGGGACCGAGACAGGCGACTCAGTCGTCGGTTGGCGAGGCCAGGCGGCGCGGGGCTGCGGCGATACCGGCGGCGAGGGTGCGTGCGCCGCGATAGCTGAGGTAGAGAAAGCCCAGTGGCAAGAGCATGGTCTGCACGAGGAACAGCATGGTCAGCTCGACGAGGTTCTGGGTCATGGCATCGAAGCGATCCATGGCCGCCTGAACCCGGTCATTCACACCGCTCCCCAGACGCTCCTTGAGCCCCTGCCACCAGCCCTGTTCGGCGGAGCCCTGCCCGCCTACCTCACTCTCCAGGCCCCCGGGTGTTGCCTCATCGGCGATCCGCTCGAGCACCGCCTGATCTTGCTCAAGCGCTGAATAGAGTGCCTCCCGACTGTCGGCCAGGTACAGCGCTTCGACGCTGGCGCTGGCCAGGGTCACCGCAATGACTGCGAACCGCAGGAAGGCGGCGATGATCACCAGTCGGCCGGCGATGGCTCGCCAGCGCGACTTGCCGGCCTGCAGCACCGCCAGCAGCCCCAGGCAGGCCATCGACAGCACCACCTTGACCGGCACGCTGCCGGCCACACCCAGCAGTAGCTTCTGAAAGGCCAGCGACACGGTGGAGGCAAACATCACCCAGGAGAAGCGCTCGATCATGTCGTTGGCGGGGTCGAGCACCTCGCCGAACTGGACCTGCACCAGCAGGGCATCACCGGTCACCGACTGCAGCACCGAGATCACCGCATTCAATGCCTTGGCGAGGGCGAAGCTCTGAAAGGCGCTGGCCAGGGTGGCATCGAGGGTGCTCGCGGCCAGCGCCTCGGGCAGAGGCATCCAGGCCAGCAGCGCCAACAGGATGAGCCCGAGGCTCGCCAGGGTGCGCCTTGATGACAGCGTGGCCAGGCGTGACGTGGACGACATGGGACGCGCGCCTCAGCCGGACACCGCGGCCAGGCGCTTGAGCAAGGTCTCGCGACGCGCCTCGCTCATGAAGGCGGCCTCGAGGGCATTGCGTGCCAGGGCGACGAAGGTCTCCTCCGACCAGCCGAAGGCGCGCTGGCAGGCCAGGAAGTTTTCAAGCATGCCACCGCCGAAGTAGGCCGGGTCATCGGAGTTGAGGGTCAGGGTGAGACCGGCCTCGAGCAGCGCCGGCAAGGGGTGATCATCGAGCCGCTCGACCACCTTGAGGCGCACGTTGGAGAGCGGACAGACGGTCAGCGGCAGGCGACGCTCGATCAGCTCCGCGACCAGCGCCGGGTCCTCGAGGCAGCGCACGCCGTGGTCGATGCGGCAGACATCCAGCACGTCCATGGCCTCGCGGATATAGCTCGCCGGCCCCTCTTCGCCGGCATGGGCGACCCGCGGCAGCCCCAGCGCCTTGGCGCGATCGAAGACGGCGGCGAACTTCCCCGGCGGATGGCCAAGTTCGGCGCTGTCGAGCCCCACCGCATCGATCAGCTCCCAGTAGGGAGCGGCCTGCTCGAGCACCTGCATGGCCTCCTCGGCGGAGCGATCCCGCAGGAAACTCATGATCAGCGCCGTGGAGAGATCGAGCTCACGCTCGGCCAGGCGCATGGCCCGGGTCAGGCCCTCCATCTGGACATCCAGTCCGATGCCACGGCTCAGATGCGCCTGGGGGTCAAAGGACAGCTCGACGTGCACCACCCCTTCGCCGTGGGCGCGGCGGAAGTAGTCCATGGCCAGATCGAAGAAGTCCTCGGCGGTCCGCAGCACCGCCATGCCCTGATAATAGAGATTCAGGAACGACTGCAGGTCGTCGAAGTCGTAGGCGGCCCGCACCGCCTCTACCGAGGCATAGGGCAGGACCACGTCATTACGTTGGGCCAAGGCAAACATCAGCTCGGGCTCCAGGGAGCCTTCGATATGCAGGTGCAGCTCGGCCTTCGGCAGGCGGGTCAGGAAGTCGTGCATGGGGCTCTCCAATCAGTCTTGCGCCTATCGTGGGGCAAGTCGGTCATCCGCGCAAAGCCTTTGCCCGGATGACCGACAGTGGCCTCAGACGAGCCGACCCTCACGCAGCGTCAAGGTCCGGGTGACCCCCGGCGGATCGCTGCCATCGTGGCGCAGCTGATGCACCAGATAGAGCACCGTGCGCCCGGCAAGCCAGGTATCCAGGCGCTCGGCGATGCGCGACGCCATCGAACGATCAAGCCCGGCGAAGGGCTCATCGAGGATCACCAGCGGCGCCTCCAGCAGCAGCACGCGCGCGAGTACCAGGCGCCGCGCCTGGCCGCCGGACAGCTGCCGGCCGCCCTCGCCGACCCGCGTCGCAAGTCCCTGGGGCAGTTCGCGCGCCCAGGCGGCCAGCTCCACGAGCTGAAGCACTCTCCACAGCGCGGCCTCCTCGGCATCGGGCGCGGCCAGGCGCAGGTTGGCGGCGAGGCTGTCGTCGAAGAGCTCGCTGTGCTGGGTGAGATAGGTCGTGCGGGTGCGCAGGTCATCGAGGGCCAGGTCGCCGAGCAAGACGTCATCGCGCCGCACCTCGCCCCGATCGGGATCTAGCAGGCGCACCAGCAGCGCCGCCACGCTCGACTTGCCCGCACCGGAGGTCCCGAGCAGCGCCAGGCGCTCACCGGCCTCGAGGCGGAGATCGAGCCCGGCGAGCGCCGGGGTCAGCGCCCCCGGGTACTTAAGGGTGACGTTGTGAAGACGCAGCGTCGGCGCCCCCCCGGGGAGCGCCAGAGGCGCCTCGGGCTCGGTGAGCACGCTGCGCGATCGCCCCAGGGTATTGAGGCGTCGCGCCGCGGCGCGGGTCGCCCCCAGCGCCGTCAGCGCGGTCGGCAGCGCCCCCAGCGCCTCCCCCATGGCCAGCACGGCCAGCGGCATCATCACCATCAGGGGTCCGGACAGGGCCTCTGCCCGATACGCCTCGGCACCCAGCCACAGCACCAGCACGGCCGCCAGACCAACCCCGAGTCCGACCAGAGCGTTGCCCAAGGCGGCTATCCGCCCCAGGTGCCACTGATCGGCATAGAGCACCGACTGATCCTCCTCGATACGCGTACGGTGGCTGGCCAGGGTGTCGTAGCTCTTGAGCTCGGCGAGGCCCTGCAGGGTCTCGAGAATACGCCCCCGAAGTCGGTCGAGGGTCGCCACCCGCCGGGTGCTGGCGGCCATGCCCAGCCTGGCCTGACCGACGACCAGCCAGGCCCACAGCGCGAGCAGCATGGCACCGACCGAAAGGCCCGCCGACAACAGGAAGATGCCCAGCAGCCCGCTGACCAGGGCGATCGCCAGCAGCGCCACCAGCGGCGGGGCCAATAAGCGCAGATAGAGGCTGTCCAGGGTGTCGATATCGGCGGTCAGCCGGTTAAGCCATTCGCTGGCCCGTCGCTGGCCAAGGGCTCGGGCGTCGAGGCGGGCCAGTACCGCGAACATGCCGCTGCGCAGTTCGGCGAGCAGACGCAGCACGCTGTCATGGTTGTAGACCCGCTCCAGATAGCGGGCGACGGTGCGCAGGACCGCGAAGGAGCGGATGCCGCCGCCGGGGGCATAGACCTCGAGGCTCGCCGCCACGCCGGCGGCCAGCAGCGCCCCGGTCAGGGCGGTGGCGGTGATGAACCAGCCGGAGAGTGCCAGCAAACCAATCGCCGCCCCCACCGTCAGCGCCAGCAGCAGGGCGCCCAGCGCCATGCGCGCCCGCCGCCTCGCCAGCAGCTTGAGCCAGGGGCGCAGCTCGCTTATCAGATCGCTCATCAAAGACCTCATGCGCTTTCCTCCTCGACCCGCTGCCCGGCCTCGAGGCGCACCACCCGATCCGCAAGCACCATCAGGGCGGGGTGATGGGTGGCGATCACCAGGGTTCGCCCCTCCTCGGTGAGTCGGGCAAGCGATGCCGCCACCTCGGCCTCGCTGGCCTCATCCAGGCTCGCGGTCGGCTCGTCGAGCAGCACCAGCGACGCATCGCTGAGAAAGACTCTCGCCAGTGCCAGCCGCTGCGCCTGGCCGCCGGAGAGCCCGGCTCCGCGCTCCCCGATGGGGGTCTCGAGCCCCGCCGGCAGGCGCGAGAGCAACTCGGCCAACCCGGCCCGTTGAAGCGCTTGTCGCATGGCGTCATCACTCGCCTGCGTATCGGCGAGTCGCAGGTTGTCGGCGATCGTGCCCTGAATCACCAGTGGGCGCTGATCCATCCAGGCCGGCCGCGCCTCAGACATGACCTCCGCTCGCCCCGCACTCGGCGCCACGAAACCAGCAATCAGCTGCAACAGGGTCGACTTGCCGGCTCCCGAGGGACCGGTCAGGGCGATGACCTCGCCGCGGCGCACCTCGAGGGACACAGGACCCAGCACCCGACCACGCCCCGCATGCTCGACGCAGGCATCTATCAGACGCACCGGGACGTCAGCATGCGTCCTTCCTTCGGGGCGCATCTCGGCCGACGCTGGCGGCGTCTCGTTGAGAAGCACCACCAGCGCCTCGGCGGCGCCGAGGGCCGCGGCACGGTCATGATAATGCTGAGAGAGGCTGCGCAGCGGCTGGAAGAACTCCGGCGCCAGCAAGAGGATCGTCAGGCCACTGTAAAGCGTCAGCGACGCCGAAGGGCCATAGTCGATGTAGCCCAGCAGGCCGAAGCCCACATAGATCGCGATCACCGCGATGGCCACCGAGGCGAAGAACTCGAGCACCGCCGAGGACAGGAAGGCGAGGCGCAGGGTCTTCATGCTGCGGGCGCGATAGTCATCGGCGGCCCCGAACACCTCATCGGCGGCACTGGCCGTGCGCCCGAAGAGCTGCAGCGTGGTGATGCCCCGCACCCGATCGAGGAAGTGGCCCGAGAGCCTTGTCACGGCGGCGAACTGCGCCTGATTGAGGCGCTGGGCACCCATGCCCACCAGGGCCATGAACAGCGGAATCAGCGGCGCGGCCAGCAGCAGGAATACCGCCGCCAACCAATCGAGGCTCAACACGATGGCAAGGATGACCAGCGGCAGCGCCGTGGCCAGGCGCAATTGCGGCAGGAAGCGGGCGAAATAGCCGTCCAGCGCCTCGACCTGCTCGACCAGCTGGCTGCCAAGGCCCGCCGAGTGGCGCGACGCCAGCCGCACCGGGCCCAGCGCCGCCAACTGATCGAGCAGGGCTGCCCGTGCGCGAGCCCGAATGGCCAGGCTGGCCGCCTGGGCGGTGGTGTCCTGGACCCACTGCGCCAGGGCGCGAAGCCCCAGCACGGCAATCAGCGCGACAAAGAGCGCGCCGACCGGCGCCTCGGGGACGCCGGTCAGTAGTCGGTCGATGATCAGTGCCAGCAGCAGCATCTGTACGATGGTGCACAGCCCGCCCCCCAGGCCGGCCAGGGTAGCCAGGGTCAGCCGCCGGCGCTCGCCGGCGGCCAGATCCTTGAGCCAGCGCTTGGACGTGCGAGGTTCCTGATTGCTCGCATCACGGGACGCCATGGTGTCAGTGATAGCCTTCGCCGGTGCGCACCTTGCCGCGGAAGACCCAGTAGGACCAGGCGGTATAGGTCAGCACGATCGGGATCACGAACAGCATGCCGAGCAGCAGGAAGAGCTGGGATTCCGGTGCCGAGGCGGCGTCCCAGATGGTGTGATCCGGCGGCACGATCACCGGCCACTTGCTCACCACCAGCCCCAGATAGGTGAAGATGAACATGCCCAGTGTCGCCAGGAAGGGCATGCCTTCGCGCCGGCGGCTCACCCAGCGATGGATGCCATAGGCGCAGGCCAGCGCCAGCACCGGCAGCAGCCAGATCAGGGAAACCTCGCCGAACCAGCGCTCACGCACGCCACCGTCGACGAAGGGCGTCCAGACACTGATGATGGCGAACACCACCAGCACCGCGGCCAGAAGCTTCGGCGTGATGCGATAGGCCCACTCCTGCACGTGACCTTCCGACTTCAAGATCAACCAGGTGGCACCGAGCAGCGAATAGCCGGCCATCATACCGAGGCCCGTGAGCACGGTGAACGGGGTCAGCCAGTCCAGTGCGCCGCCGACATAGACGAAGCCTTCGGTCTCGAAACCCTGGATGTAGGTACCGACCACCGCCCCCTGGGCGAAGGTCGCGACGGCCGAGCCCCAGCAGAAGGCACGGTTCCACCAATGCCGGTTCCGTTTGGACTTGAAGCGAAACTCGAAGGCCACGCCGCGGAAGATCAGCCCCGCCAGCATCAGGAAGACGCCGATATAGAGCGCCGGCAGGAACACCGAGTAGACCAGCGGAAAGGCGCCGAGCAGGCCCGCGCCCCCCAGCACCAGCCAGGTCTCGTTGCCGTCCCAGATCGGCGCTACCGAGTTCATCATCACGTCCCGGGAATCCTCGTCCGGGGCGAAGGGGAAGAGGATGCCCAGACCGAGATCGAAGCCGTCCATCAGCACGTACATGATGATCCCGAAGCCGATGATCCCGGCCCAGATCAGTGACAGATCGAAGGTTTGCATGGCTCAGCTCCTGACTGGATGACCGGCGTCATCATCGAAGGGAATGTGGCTGGCAGACAACGGCCGCTTGGCGCGCTCGATATCATCGACCACCGTCTCCTGATCGTGGGGCAGCATGCCCTGGCGAATGACCCGCAGCAGGTAGTAGATGCCGGCCCAGAACACCACCGTGTAGACGGCCACGTAACCGATCAGCGTGAACAGCGCCATGCCGCCGGTCAGCGAGGGCGTCACCGCCTCGTCCTGGGTCATCAGGCCGTAGACCAGCCAGGGCGAGCGCCCCGCCTCGGTGACGATCCAGCCCGCCAACACGGCGATGAAGGGCGTGACCGACATGCCGACAAGCACCTTGAGATAGCGCTCATGGCCATAGACACGGCCGCCGCGACGCAGCCAGAGGCCGGTCACCGCCACGCCGATCATCGCAAGGCCCAGCGCCACCATCACGCGGAAGGACCAGAACACCAGGCCCACCACCGGCTGCTCGGCGACCGGTACGTCCTTGAGCCCCGGGACCACGCCATCGACATGGTGGGTCAGGATCAGGCTGGCGAGGCTGGGGATGCCGATCTCGACCAGGTTGTCCTGGGCATCCTTGTCGGGAATCGCGAAGAGCAGCAGCGGCACATGAGACTGGGTTTCCCAGTTGCCCTCCATGGCAGCCACCTTGGTGGGCTGGTGCTCCAGGGTGTTGAGGCCATGGAAGTCACCGACCACCGCCTGGGCCGGGGCCAGCACCAGCAGCAGCCACAGGCACATCGACAGCGCCTTCTTGTTGGCGGCCACGTCACGCCCCCGCAGCAGGAACCAGGCACTGACCCCGGCCACCACGAAGCCACCGGTCAGGAAGGACGCCATGCCCATGTGCACGAAGCGATAGCCGAAGGAGGGATTGAAGAGTGCCTCGGCCCAGGACGTCACATAAAAGGTCCCGTCGACCAGTTCCACCCCGGCGGGCGTCTGCATCCAGCTGTTGGCGGCGAGGATCCAGAACGACGAGATGAAGGTCCCTACGGCGACCATGATGGCCGCAAACAGGTGCACGCCCTGCGGGACCTTGCCGCGGCCGAACAGCAGCACGCCGAGGAAGCCGGCCTCGAGGAAGAAGGCGGTCACTACCTCATAGCTGAGCACGGGGCCCAGGAAGTTGGCCGAGGCCTGGGCGAAGTTGCTCCAGTTGGTGCCGAACTGGAAGGACATCACGATGCCGGACACCACCCCCATGCCGAACACCACCGCGAACACCTTGGTCCAGAACACCGCCAGGCGCTCCCAGGCAGGGTTGCCATTGGCGAAGAACAGACCGTTCAGTAGCGCGATGTAGGACGCCAACCCGATCGTGAAGACCGGAAAGATGGCATGAAAGCACACCACGAAGGCGAACTGGAGTCGCGACAGAACGAGTGGATCAAGCTCCATAAGAGCCTCCCTGAGCCTAGGATAATGGCGATACCGCTAGTGAAATTCACTGCCTTGCGATGAAGTTACGACTAACGCCACCCATGCTATGCCAAACCTGCATGTAAATCGTCGCTTCAGGTGTGTCGCGATGCCGCACTTTCACCCCTCGGGCATGTGGTTGATTGCCGCACATCACGCGCGGGCTCGGCTCGAGCTTCCCGGCTCGATGCCTCAACCGCCGCCCTGGATCACCACCCTGACCAGATAGGCCGTGTAACCGACAAAAAGAGCCAGCAACAGGCCACCCTCGAGGCGGTTGATGCGCCCGCCACGACCTTTGATCCCGAAGGCGAAGACGGTCATCGCCAGGGTCATCACCGCCATCACCGGCCAGTCCCGCATCATGACCTCGCCGCCCACCTGGATCGGCGTGATCACGCCGGCCAGCCCCACCACGCCCAGGGTATTGAAGAGGTTCGAACCGACCACGTTACCCAGCACCAGATCATGCTCGCGACGACGCAGGGCGCTTAATGAGGAGGCCAGCTCCGGCAGCGAGGTGCCGATCGCGACGACGGTCAGGCCGATGATCAGATCGCTGACGCCGAAGGCCTGGGCGATGGCCACCGCCCCCCAGACCAGCAGGCGAGAACTGGCGACCAGCAACACAAGCCCCACCAGCGTCCAGGTCACGCTGGCCTTCAGCGACATGGGATGACTCTCGAGGCTATGATCGGTCTCACTGGCCAGGGTGTCGGTGGCGGCCTCGGCCTGGCGCCCCTGCCAGATACTCGCGCCGATGAAGGCCGCCAGCGCCACGAGCAGGATGAGCGCCTCCGTCGTGTCGATCACCCCATCGCGCAGCTGCCAGGCAGACAGCAGCGTGGCCCCACACAGGATCGGCAACTCCCGGCGCAGGACCCCGGACTGCACGGCAAGCGGCGCGATCAGCGCCACCAGCCCGAGAATCAGCCCGATGTTGGTGATGTTCGACCCGTAGGCATTCCCCAGCGCCAGGCCCGGATTGTCCTGGGCTGCCGCCAGCGCCGAGACCATCAGCTCCGGCGCCGAGGTGCCGAAACCGATCACCAGCATGCCGATCAGCAGCGGCGACAGGCCCAGATAGCGCGAAGTCGACGCCGCCCCGTCGACGAAGCGCTCGGCGCTCCACACCAGCAACGCCAGTCCGGCGATGACGGCTACTATCGGCAATCCCATAGACTCCCTCTCCCTGTGTCTCGCTGTGTTGTCCTGGCAAGCCGCCCCGTTGGAGCGGCGCCGGCTGTCGCCATGCCCTGCCGGCGCACTGTAGCATCGAGTCCGGCCAGGATTGTATGTCTTCTGCCAGCCGTCATAATGGGGAAAAGAAGGAACTCGGCCTTGATCGATACGCATAGTCCAGCCCCCTCCCTCCCGGCACATGAGGGCCCTCCCGAGACGCAACCGTCCCGGCGACGCCTGCGCGCCTGCCACGAATGTGACTGGCTGGTCCAGCTACCGCCGCTGCATCGTGGCCAGAGCGCCGACTGCCCGCGTTGCGGCCACACCCTGTCGACCCGTCATCATCGTCCGGCCGAGCGCAGCCTGGCGCTCGCCATTGCCGCCCTGCTCAGCCTGGTCATGGCAATCAGCCTGCCCTTCGTGAGCTTTCAGGTCAGCGGCCTTGGCCATCGCATCAACCTGACCGAGACCGCCACCAGCCTGATCGGCCTGCACCAGCCGCTGGTGGCGGTGGGCGTGGTGCTGACCATCCTGGTGCTGCCGATGGTCTATCTGGCCAGCGTGATCTGGCTGCAGGTCGGCCTGCTACGCCGCTCGCTACTGCCCGCCAGCCGCGACATCGCCCGGACCCTCTCCCACCTGCATCCCTGGATGATGGCGGATGTGTTTATCGTCGGAGCCCTGATCAGCCTGATCAAGATCGCCGGCATGGCCGAGGTCTCGCTGGGGTTGGCCTTCTGGGCCTTCTGCTGTTTTGCCCTGCTGCTGTTGCTCACGACCCAGTCGCTCGATGCCGACTGGATGTGGTTCTCGCTGGCCGGTGAGCCCGCCGCTCCCGACGGCGCCGTGACGGGGGCCCGCGCCACGCCCCAGGGGCTGACCGGTTGCTCGACCTGTGGCCTGGTAAACCGCCTGGACGCGGACGGCAACGGCCGCTGTCGCCGGTGCGGCGAACGCCTGCACGCCCGCCTGCCCCACAGCCTACAGCGCACCTGGGCCCTGCTGGCGGCGGCCACGCTGCTTTACCTGCCCGCCAACCTCTACCCGATCATGATCACCACCTCCCTTGGTCACTCGGATCCCTCCACGATCATCGGCGGGGTCATCACCCTCTGGCAGCATGGCTCCTATCCGATCGCGGCCATCATCTTCATCGCCAGTATCCTGGTGCCGGTCAGCAAGCTCATGGCGCTGGCCTGGCTATGCCTGGCGGTTCCCCGCAGCGGCGAGCTGAATGCCGTCACCCGCATCCGGCTCTATCGGATCACCGAACTCATCGGCCGCTGGTCGATGGTCGATGTGTTCGTGGTGGCCATCCTGGTGGCCCTGATTCGTGCCGGCAATCTGATGTCCATCGCCCCGGGGCCGGCGGCGCTGGCCTTCGGCGCGGTGGTGGTGCTGACCATGCTGGCGGCCATGGCCTTCGATCCCAGGCTGATCTGGGACCCGCCCCTGCCCCGATCCCACCAGACCGGCGCTACGGCGCTTTCCACCTCCGCTGACAAGGACGTTGCCCATGACCACTGATGCGCCTGGCCAGGACACGCCCCCCTCTCGAGCTCGAGTCAGTCGTCACTCACGGCTGTCGCCGATCTGGATCGTGCCCCTGGTGGCACTGCTGATCGGCCTCTGGCTGCTCTATGACGACTACATCAGCCGCGGCCCCCAGGTCACCCTGATCATGAGCAATGCCGAGGGCATCGAGGCTGGCAGCACCCTGATAAAGACCCGCAACGTCGAGGTCGGCCGCGTCGAACAGGTCCGGCTGTCCGACGACCTGAGTCACATCCGCGTGATCGCCCGCATGAGCCCCGATGTGGAACCGATGCTGGTCGAGGACGCCCGCTTCTGGGTCGTCAAGCCGCGTATCGGGCGGGAAGGCATCAGCGGGCTCAACACCGTGCTGTCCGGTGCCTATATCCAGCTGCAACCCGGCAGCAGCAACGAGTCGAGCTATCGCTTCGAGGTGCTCGAGCAGCCCCCGGTGGCGCCTGCCGATGCCGAGGGTATCCGCCTCAACCTGGTGGGCCAGCTCGGCAACTCCCTACGGGTAGGCGATCCTGTGACCTATCACGGCTTCACCGTCGGCCGCGTCGAGGAAGCCCGCTTCGACCCCGAGACCCGGCGCATGCGCCATCGTGTCTTCGTCGAAACGCCCTACGACGTGCTGGTCACCGACAGCACCCGCTTCTGGCCGGCCAGCGGCGTGGACCTCAAGCTCGATTCCGAGGGCGTGAGCGTCAACGTCGAATCCCTGGAAGCGCTGCTTGGCGGTGGCGTGACCTTCGGGGTGCCCGAGGATGTGCCGCTGGGCCAGCCGGTCAGTGCCGACACTACCTTCACCCTCTACGAGGACGCGGAGAGTGCCCGTCAGGGCACCTTCAACCGCTACTTGGAATATGTGCTGCTGGTCGACGAGACGGTGCGCGGCCTGTCCCGCGGTGCCCCGGTGGAGTTTCGCGGCGTGCGGGTCGGCACGGTGGCCGCCGTCCCCTGGGAGCTCAACATCGATGAGCGCTCGCGTCGTGCCGGCTTCGCCATTCCGGTGCTGATCCGCATCGAGCCGCAGCGGCTCGGTGAGAACCTGGAGACGCTGGATCTGGAGAGCTGGCGGACGCGCTTCGAGGGCTGGTTCGAGAACGGGCTGCGCGCCTCCTTGAAGGCCGGCAACCTGCTGACCGGCGCGCTCTATGTCGACCTCAACTTCCAGCGCCCGGCCGCCACCGATTACCTGGCCGACAGCTACCAGAATCGCCCGGTATTTCCCACCACTCCGGCGGGGCTCGCCCAGATCGAGCAGAAGGTCTCCAGCCTGCTCGACAAGCTCAATGGCCTGGAGGTCGAACCCGTGCTCGAGGGCCTGAATCGCAACCTGGCGGCGTCCGAAGCCATGCTCCAGGAAGTGCGCGCCCTGACGTCCAGCGTCAAGGCGCTCACCGAGGATCCCGATACCCAGCGCCTGCCGGGCGCCCTCACCTCGACCCTCGACGATCTCCGAGTCACCCTGGAGGGCCTGTCCCCCGGCTCCACCGCCTACGACGAGCTGACCGCGACCCTCGAGCGCTTCGATGCCCTGATGCGGGACCTGGAGCCGGTGGCCAAGACCCTGAGCGAACAGCCCAATGCCCTGATCTTCGATCGCCCCCGCGGCCAGGACCCCCAACCGCGAGCCCCCCGATGAACGGCAAGGAGAGCCCGATGCCCTTACTTCGCACCCTGGCCCTGGTGGCCATCCTGGCCTGGCTTGGCGGCTGCGCCACCCAGGCCGCACCGACGCGGCACTACAGCCTGCCCCCCGACCAGACGGCTCCGCCCGAGGCGACGAAGCACCAGGGGGCGGACGAGCATCTGCTGGTGGTGCGCCCCCTCGCCCTGGCGAGCTTCCTGGAGCAGCCGGGCATCGTGCTGCAGCTCGACGACATCACCCTGAACCCGGCCCGGGATCATCTCTGGGCCGAGGACCTGGGCCCGATGCTCGAGCGGGGCCTGCGCCGGCGCCTGGGCCGACGCCTGGCGGACACTCGTGTGCTGGCCGAGGCCAACCCGGCGGTTCCGCCGAGGGCGATGACCCTGCGCCTGGAACTCGAGCGCTTCCAGGGACGCCACGATGGCCAGGCAATGGCCGCCGGCCAATGGCAGCTACGCGGGGCCGACGGGCAGCTGCTGACCCTGGAGACCTTCGAGGTCGAGACGGCGCTTACGAGCGACGGCTATCCGGCCCTGGTGCGGGCGCTCGGCGAGAGCTGGGATACCCTGGCCGACCGGCTGGCGAGCCGCATTCGCGCCCTGCGCTGAGCGGTTAGCAGGCTTAAAAGCTGCGTCCAGCAGATTTTTCTGTCATCATGCGGGTCCGCGGCACTTTATGGTCCCTCCTGCCGCGTCTGTCACCGATTTTTCCTCACGGCACCGCCCGGGACTCGCGCCACCTCTTTCGGCGAGCGGCGGTGTCGTGTTATCCGGAGTTTGCATGAGCTTTTCCGACCTTGGCCTGCGTAGCGAACTGCTGCGCGCGGTCGAAGAACAAGGCTACACCGTTCCCACCCCCATCCAGCGCCAGGCCATTCCGGCCGTGCTCAAGGGGGGGGATCTCCTCGCCAGTGCCCAGACCGGCACCGGCAAGACCGCCGGTTTCACCCTGCCGCTGCTGCAGCGCCTGGCCGACGGCCCCCGCCCCAAGGCTCGCCAGATTCGGGCCCTGGTGCTGACCCCGACCCGTGAGCTGGCCGCCCAGATCGGCGACAACGTCGAAGGCTACGGCCGCCACCTTAAGTTGACCTCCAAGGTGATCTTCGGCGGCGTTGGCCAGCAGCCTCAGGTGGATGCCATCCGCCCGGGTCTCGATATTCTCGTCGCCACCCCGGGGCGCCTGCTGGACCTGCATCAGCAGCGCCATGTCGATCTGTCTCAGGTCGAGACCCTGGTGCTGGATGAAGCCGACCGTATGCTCGACATGGGCTTCATCCACGACATCAAAAAGCTGCTGCGCCTGCTGCCGGCCAAGCGTCAGAACCTGCTGTTCTCGGCCACGTTCTCCAACGAGATCCAGACCCTGGCCAACCAGCTGCTCGACGAGCCGACGATGATCGAGGTGGCACGCCGCAACACCACCGCCGAGACCGTCGATCAGGCGATCTACAAGGTCGACCGGGAGAAGAAGCGTGAGCTGCTGGCCCACCTGATCAAGGAGAAGCAGTGGTATCAGGTGCTGGTGTTCACGCGCACCAAGCACGGTGCCAACCGCCTCGCCGAGCAGCTCTCCAAGCAGGACATCCCGTCCATGGCGATCCACGGCAACAAGAGCCAGTCCGCGCGCACCAAGGCGCTGGCGGCCTTCAAGTCGGGCGACCTGCAGGTGCTGGTGGCGACCGATATCGCCGCCCGTGGCCTCGACATCAGCGAACTGCCCCATGTGGTGAACTTCGAGCTGCCCAACGTTGCCGAGGATTACGTTCACCGCATCGGCCGCACCGGCCGTGCCGGCAGCGAAGGCCAGGCGGTGTCGCTGGTCTGCGTCGACGAGCATGGCCTGCTCAAGGGCATCGAGCGGCTGATCAAGCGCGACCTCGAGAAGCGCATCGAGCCCGGCTTCGAGCCCGACCCCAACGCCAAGCCTGAGCCGATCGAGAACGGCCGCGGCAAGGGCGGCGGTCGTGGCCGCGGGGGCAACGGCCGGAGCGGCAACGCTCGCAACGACGGTGGCCGCGGCGGCAATCGCGGCAACGATCAGCGCCGTCAGAGTGACGACAATCGGGCGCCGCGCCGCCGCGCCCGTCGTCCCAAGCAGGCCTGACTACAGGGCCGCCCGGGAGAGGCCTGACCCTTGCTGGACAGGGCCTCTCCGACACTTCCGATCTTGCTCGAAGGGGTGGCGCAGGAAGCGCCTTGGCCACCTAAATGAGAGAGACCTCATGCTCAACTGGATAATGGGCCGCAAACCCTCAACCGTGTGGGTCATCAAGCAGGTCGATGAACACCTCCTGCATGTCTGCGGGCGAGGCGAGGCGACGGGGCCGGGCAGCGTGCGCAAGCGGCGAAAGGCCCTGGCCGAGGGCCGTTACCAGGGCCCGATTCGACTGGCGCACTCAAGCGCCGAGCTGAGTGCCGATCTGTTCGCGGCCTTGATACTCCCCGATGACCTCGAGTGGCAGGGCCCGCAGTCCCTGCGCTGGCAGGGTCGCCTGTGGCGGATCGCCTGGGTGCCTCCGATTTGCTGGGCGTATCGCGACAAGCTCACACTGGCGGGGTCCCTCGGGCCCGATGGCAGCCTGGTCAGCACCGAGGATATCAGTACTATCCAGGCCAAGATCGACTCCCGGGCGACTCCCGCGTCGCCCCGACTCTGGTTGGGTCTCGAGGGGCTTGACAATGCTCAGGCTCCGCTCGAGCCCTCCACGCTCGATGCTCCACGCCGTTCTGCCGCTAACGCTAGAAACAGTTGACCGCCGCACCACCAAGACACCATTGCCATGACACACGCCACCACGCCCCGCAGGTCGTTGCTGGGATTTCTGCTGTTAATGATCCTGGTTGGGATCAACTTGCGCCCGGCCCTGTCGTCGTTGGCGCCGGTCCTCGCCCGCATCCAGCAGGACACGGGACTCTCCCCCACCAGCATCGGCGCCTTGACGACCTTGCCGGTCGTCTGCCTGGGGCTCTTCGCCCCGCTGGCGCCCTGGCTGGCCAAGCGGGTCGGCGCCGAACGCGCCCTGTCGCTGGCGCTGATGCTCCTGGCGCTGGCTCTGGCGCTAAGGGCCTTCGATGCCGTCTGGCTGCTGTTTCTCGGCACTCTGCTGGTCGGTGGTGCCATCGGGATCGCCGGCAGCCTGCTGCCGGCTCTGGTCAAGCGCGAGTTGCCCGAGGGGGCCGATCTGATGACCGGCGTCTACACCATGGCCCTGTGTCTGGGCGGAGCGCTGGGCGCCGGCCTCAGCATTCCGCTGGCCGACATGCTGGGCGGCTGGCGACTGGCGTTGGGCAGCTGGACCCTGGTGGCCATCGTTGCCCTGATCGGCTGGCGGTGGCGCATGCCGCACCCTTGGCCGGACCATTCGACGACTGCCGCCCCGCCGCCCAAGGCGCGACTGCTGACCAGCCCCCTGGCCTGGCAGGTCACGCTGCTGATGGGAGCGATGTCGTCGCTTGCCTACATCGTCTTCGGCTGGCTGCCGGTACTGTTGCAGCTCCGCGGCCTCGGCGAACAGGAGGCCGGCTGGCTGCTGGCCATGTCGGTGATGTTCCAGCTGGTATCGGCCCTGGCCGCGCCCTGGCTGGCACGACTCGGCCGCGACCAGCGCCCCGCCCTGCTCCTGATGCTCTCGGCCAATGGCGCCGGCATGATGCTGCTGCTCCTGGGCCCCCTCGAGTACCGCTGGCCAGGGGTGGTGCTTCTGGGGCTGGGTCAGGGCGGCTGCTTCAGCATGGCACTGACCCTGGTGGTGCTGCGCAGCGGCGACTCCCGACTTGCCGGCAAGCTGTCGGGCATGGCTCAAGGCATCGGCTACTGCCTGGCGGCCCTGGGTCCCCTGGGCGTCGGCATCCTGCTGGATCGCGGCGCCAGCCTGCCGCAGGTCTGCCTGCTGCTGGGCGCCATCCTCGCGCTCGCGGTGACCTTCACCCTGTTCGCCGGACGCAACCGTCGCCTGGAATTCGATGAAAGCGGCGTGCTGATGACACGGCGCCACCGCTGAACCGATCGCCGGGCGCCGATCGAACAACCATCAGGGTATTGATCACGAAAAAGCCGCCGAGCATGCTCGGCGGCTTTTTTCACGCTCCCTGACGGGGCTCAGTCCCGTGACGACGGACAGGGTGCCCCACAGGGCGCACAGGCGGTGCTGTCGCGCTGATTGAGGGTGGTCTCGACATTGCCCTTGCCCATGTTGAAGGCAAAGGTCGGGCTGTTCAGATGATCGACCAGCACCAGCCCGAGCACCGCGACCAGCACCAGTATCACGCGGTAACGCTTGTAGGCAGCTTGCATGACAGGCTCCTTGAGATCAGTTGGGCAGTCGGAACCAGGGCCGCAGGCGAATGCCGATCAGCGAGCCGAGGAAGGCGAAGGCAAACCAGAGCCAGGCATGCAGGCTCGCCGAGCCGATGCCCGAGAAGAGCGCGCCGATATTGCAACCGAAGCCCAACCGCGCCCCGTACCCGAGCAGCAGACCGCCGATCACCGCGGCCAGGAACGGGCGGCCCTCCGGCCGCTTGCGGCTGGCCTCATTGAAGCGATTGGCCAGCCCCGCCGCCAGCATGGCGCCGAGCAGCAGGCCGAAGTTCATCACCGAGGTGACATTGACCAGCACCGAGTCGGCCAGCGCCATGGCCGGGTAGTCCCAGGTCCAGAACTCGTACTGGGTCATGTCGACCCCGACCGCCTGCAGGGCCTTGGCCCCCCACAGGTTGAAGGCGAAGGTGATGCCCCAGGGCGAGCCGCCGATCACCAGGGTCAGGACGTTGCCCAGCGCCAGTGCCAGGATCGCCCAGGCGAAGGGCCAGCGGCCGCTGATCAGGGTGCGAAGCATGCCTTGCTCGCCCCTCAGGCGTAGCTCGCTGCGCTCGACGTGGCCATGGGTGCGCCGTTCGCGCCGATCGACCCATACCCAGAGCCCGGCCAGCGCGACCAGCTGGATGCCGATGGCGCCGGGAATGCCGAGGCCGTCGATCAGGCTGACCGGATCGAGCCCCGGCTGGTCGAGCCACCAGGGCAGGTGCAGGGATCCCAGCACGGCGCCGATGATGAAGAACAGAAGCGTCACGGCCATGCGCAGATTGCCTGCTCCGACCGTGAACAGTGTGCCGGACCCACAGCCACCGCCCAGCTGCATGCCGATGCCGAACAGGAAGGAACCGACGATAAGGGAGGTCCCCACCGGCGCCACCGCCCCGATCAGCTCGCCCTGATGGCTGCCGAGGATCGGCACCATCAGCACCGCCGTGAGGCCGAACAGCAGCAACTGGGCACGCATGCCGCCGCCGCGATGCTTGACCACCAGGTTGCGCCAGCCGGCTGTAAAGCCAAAGGCACCATGAAAGAGCGCCACCCCGAGCAGGGTGCCGATGGCGAACAACACCACCAGGAAGGGCGCGGTCTCGAGCCAGATCAGCCCGCCCAGCAGCAGCAGTCCCAGTAGCGCCACGCCGACCACGAAACGATCGATCCGCCAGCCCTCGCTGGCGGCCGAAGAAACACTTGTCTTATCCATGTTGCATCCCGTCAGTCACAAAAACGGGCGACGGCTACCGCCATCGCCCGTGTGCCAAGGTGCGTCGTCCTTCGTTATTCGAAGAACTCCATCAGCTTGCCGATGCCGCGCTTGGCGACCGCTACCGGACGGCTGTCGTCGCTGGTCCACTCGGACATGGAACCGTCATACAAGGCCACGTCGTCGAAGCCCGCGACCTCGCTGAGCACGAACCAGTCGGTGGCGGCCCAATGGCCGGTGTTGCAGAAGGCCACGGTCTGGACGTCACTGGCGAGCTCGGCGCCGTTGATGCGCGACTGGAGTCCCGCGGTGTCCAGGTAGAAGGCGCTATCGCGATCGGTCAGCAGCGAGGCATGGGGCAGATTCTTGGCACCGGGAATGGTCCCGGGGGCGCTGGCCGCCGGCGACTGATTCTCGCCACGGAAATAGTCTTCGGGCCGGGCATCGACCAGCTGTGCCTGGCCGTCGCGCGCCGCCTCGACCTCCTCGGTGGTGGCGATCAGATCCTCACGCAGACTGGCCTGAAAGTCAGCGATGTCGCCAGGCTCGGACGGGCCGCTGGCCACCTCCTGCCCCTGCTGCTGCCAGCCGGCGAAGCCGCCATCGAGGATGCCGACCGCATCGTGGCCGAGCACCTTGAAGGTCCAGTAGACACGGGCGGCGCTGCCGAAATCGGTGGCCCCGGTGCCGGCCGGCACGATCACTACGCTATCGTCGTTGTCGATGCCGAGCCCACCGATCAGCCGCTCCATGCGAGACACGGGCGGCAGCAGGCCGGTCACGCCATCGCGGCTTTCGCGCCAGCCATCACCGGTGTAACTGCTGTAGATGCTGCCCGGGATATGGGCCGATTCGAAACTCGCGCGATCGCCGCCGTTGTCGATGCTCGAACGCACGTCGAGCACCACCAGGTCATCGTCGCCCAGCCGATCGGCCAGCCAGTCAGCCTGCACCAGCGGGGTGATATCGGCGGCCATCGCCTGGGTGGTCGCCAGGGCCAGCGAGGCCCCCAAGAGCCATGACTTGATCATAAAATCCGACCTCAGTGATAAGGTATTGATGACGGTTATTATCCGGCTAAACAACGCGAGATCAATATGCGCCGCAAGAATGAATTCGCCCCTGAACAACGCGGCAGTGAATAAGGCGGGCGTACTCACTCGCCCATCGAGAACTCGCCGCCCAGCTCTACCGCCCGACGATAGGCCGGCCGGTCGCGCATCCGCGCCAGCAGATCAGTGAGCCGAGGGTAATCCGCGAGTCGCCCCTGACCGTCGAGGGCCAGTAGCGGAAAGCTCATCTGGATGTCGGCGCCACTGAAGGTCTCACCCGTCAGCCAGGCGTGCTCGCCACACTCGCCTTCCCAGAACGCAAGCAGGTCACGAATCTGCGGATCGAGAAACTTGGCCTTGACGCCGCCCGCCAGTAGCCGGGCAATGGGGCGGATCAAGGCCGGTACCGGCGGCTTGTCGAGCCGCGAGAAGACCAGCGACATCACCAGCGGCGGCATCGCCGAGCCCTCGGCATGGTGCAGCCAGAAGCGGTAACGCCGCCGCTCTGGGCTGCCCTCTGGCGGCAACAGCCGACCGTCATCGAAGCGCTCGAGCAGGTACTCGATAATCGCCCCGGACTCGGCCACCACTTCTCCTTCGCGCTGCGTATCGACGATCACCGGCGACTTGCCCAGCGGGTGGACCTGCTTCAGCGACTCAGGTGCCAGTAGCGTCTTCGGGTCACGCCGGTAGGTGATCACCTCGTAGTCGGCGGAAAGCTCCTCGAGCAGCCAGATCACGCGCTGGGAGCGCGAATTCTCCAGATGGTGCACCTCGATCATCGTCGTCTCCTGCATCTTGGCTGTGTGTAAGCGCTCAAGCGGCGAGCCTAGCAGCTCCTGCCAAGGTCGTCTTTCGATCCTTCCTGCCCGACCACTAGACTCAAAGGAAGGGCCCGGCGCATTGGTGCAAGCCCTCCAGAGCAACCGTCATGACAAGGAGACACGGCGATGGCCAAGGTGCTGGTAGTGGATGACGAGCCGAACATCGTCCTGTCGCTTGAGTTTTTGATGCAGCAGGCCGGCTTCGAGGTGATGACCGCCGCAGACGGCGAGAGCGCGCTGGTCCGGGTTGCCGAGGCGCCTCCCGACCTGGTGCTGCTCGACATCAGCCTGCCCGGCATCAGCGGCTTCGACGTGCTGGAGCGGCTGCGTGGCGACCCGGCCCTTACACGCCTGCCGATCATCATGCTCACCGCCCACGGGCGCGAGGTGGAGCGGGAGAAGGGCCTGGCGCTCGGCGCCGATGACTACATCACCAAGCCTTTCTCGACCCAGGCGCTGGTCGAGAAGGTCAAGGCGCTGCTCGACGAGGCCGCGCCATGAGCACACCCACGGGCTTGCCCAGGCGCCAGCGCCTGATCGGTGTCTGGCTGCTACTCAGCGGCCTGTGCCTCTTCGGCGGCGCCTTCCTGGCGCTGTGGCTGGATAGCCGGCTGGCCCCGGTCGGCGCCGAACGCATCGCCCTGTGGGGCGGCTGCCTGACCGGCGGCGGCGTGCTGTCCCTGTTGGGTCTGCTGCTGGAACGGCGGCTGTTCGCGCCCCTTCGCCACCTGCAGGTGCAGGTGGCGCGCATGGTGGCCAGTCCGGACGCCCGCGACGACTACCGCCCAGAGGGCTGGCTGACCGGCCTGGCCCCCGATCTCATGAGGCTTCGCGAGCACTGGCGCCAGGACCGCTCGCAACTGGCCGGCGCCCATGCCGAGGGAGCCCGGGGGGCGGCCCGCATTCGCCAGGAACTCGAGGCCCTGCTGCAGGTGCTGGAGACTCCGCTGCTGCTCTGCGACCGTCACCGCCGCCTGCTGCTGTTCAATCAGGCCGCCGAATCCCTGTTCGCCGACCATCCCGGGCTAGGTCTCGGCAAGCGCCTGGAAGGCCTGTTTGACCTCGCCAGCCTCTCGGAGGCACTCGACCGCCTGCCCGCCGACGGTACGCCCCGGGAACTGCTGGTCCCGCTGGAGGATCGCTGGCTTCACGGCTGCCTGCGCCGGGTGCCCAACAGCGATCGCGAGACCCTGATCACCCTGACCGACAGTACCGCCGCCTGGCACTGCGAGATGGGCACCCGTGCACGGCTCGCCGAATGCCTCACGGCCGTCCGTCGCCACGGCGCCGGGCTGTCAAGCGCCGCCGAGGCCCTGACCCACCTGAGCTCCCCCACCCACTCCGCCACTCAGGCGACCACACCCACCAGGCCTCCCGGAGAGACGGCGCCCGAAACGCCCTTATCCCATCGGCTCGCCGGCATCATCGACGAGGAGGGCCAGGGGCTCGGTCAGGCGATCGACCGGCTCGGTGAAGCCCTCGAGGCCCTCCAGCGCCAGGGCGAACGGCTGGCGCCACTGTGGTCGAACGATCTCTGGCAGGCCCTCAATGACCACCTGGCAAGTTCGCCGCTGGTGCTGACACCGATCGGCATGCCGGCCTGGGTCAAGGCCGATGCCCCGGCGCTACTGGTGATGCTCGAGGCCCTGGCGACCCGCCTCGGCGACCTGGCCGAGGTGCGCCATCTGGACGCCGAGGTGTGCCTGGGCAACCGCCGCGTCTACCTGGACCTTATCTGGCGGGGAGCACCACTGACCCAGCACCAGCTAGCCGGCTGGAAGACCCTGCGCCTCGACGCCCTGCCCCTATCGCCGAGCATCGAGGACCTGCTGCGCCAGCATGCCAGCGACATGTGGAGTCTTCAGGATGCCGATGGACACCATGCCCGGCTGCGCCTGCCGCTGCCGTCGGTGGAACGGGTCGGCGCCCCGCTCACCCGCCCGCCGCCGCGCCCGGAGTTCCACGACTTCGGCATCGCCGACCTGCCGCCCCCCGACGCCGAACTGGCCGCCTGCCCGCTGGCAAAGCTCGAGGTCGTGGCCTTCGATACCGAGACCACCGGGCTGGCCCTGCGCCAGGACGATCGGGTGATCAGCATCGGGGCCTGCCGCATCGTCAACGGGCGTCTCCTCGCCGACGACACCTTCGACGTGCGCGTCGACCCGGGCCGGTCGATCCCGCCGGCCAGCACCGCCATCCATGGGCTCACCGATGCCGATGTGCTGGGCGCTCCGCCCCTGAGCCAAGCCCTACCGCGCTTTCGCGACTACCTGGGCGATGCGGTGATCCTTGCCCACAACGCCGCCTTCGACCTCCTGGCGCTGCAGCCACCGGGGGCCGGAGTGACGCTGAACATGCCGGTACTCGACACCCTGCTGCTGTCGCGCGCCCTGGACCCGGCCATCGACGGCCATGACCTGGACAGCCTGGCCAGCCGCTATGCCTTGAACTTCGCCGAGGGCACTCGGCACACGGCGCTGGGCGACGCCCGAGTCACCGCCGAGCTGTGGTTGGCCATGCGCACGCGGCTCGAGGCGCGTGGCATCGAGACGCTTGCCGATGCCCTGGCATTGCAGTCGAGCGCCTTCGACCGCGAGGACGCCAGCGCATGATGCCGCCGCGCCGCGCCGAGCGACTGGTAGCGCTGGTGATACTCGCCAGCGTGCTGTTCACGCCACCGCTGATCCTGCTCGCTGACCGACCAGCCGGAGGCCTGTCCTGGCTCGCCGCCTATCTGTTCGGCGTCTGGGGGCTGGTGATCGGCCTGGCCGCCTGGTTACTGGAGCGAGGGCCCGATGAATGATCAGAACGATCAGAGGCTGCCGACATGGGCGCTGAACTGAGCGTGATCGTGGCGGCGTTTGGCTATCTGGCACTGCTGTTCGTGATCGCTGCCTGGGGCGACCGTCGCGCCAGGCAGGGTCGCTCGGTGATCGCCTCGCCGCTGGTCTACACCCTGTCGATCGCCGTCTACTGCACCGCCTGGACCTTCTACGGCAGCGTCGGTCGTGCCGCCAATGCCGGTCCCAGCTTCCTGCTGATCTACCTGGGGCCGACACTCGCGATGCTGTCTGGCCCGCTGATCATCCGCAAGATGGTGCGCATCGCCCGGGCGCAGCGCATCACCTCGATCGCCGATTTCATCAGCGCCCGCTATGGCAAGAGCGGACGGCTCGGCGCTCTGGTGGCGCTGATTGCCCTGATCGGCATCACCCCCTACATCGCCCTTCAGCTCAAGGCCATCACCCTGAGCCATGCGGTGCTGATGAACTACCCGTCCGCTCCGTCATACACCACCTCGGCGTCGAGCTTCCTGAGTGACAAGTCCTTCTGGGTGGCCCTGGTGCTGGCGGTGTTCATCATGCTCTTCGGCACCCGCCACCTGGATGCCAGCGAACGTCATGAAGGCATGGTCGCGGCCATTGCCGTGGAATCCGTGGTCAAGCTGATGGCCTTCCTGGCGGTGGGCATCTTTACCCTCTTCGTACTCTTCGAGGGCCCTGGCGACCTGTTCGCCCGGGCCGCCGCCCGGCCAGAGATCCAGGGTGTCCTGAGCCTGTCGGCGGTCCCCGGTGGAGCGCTGGGCTGGATCGGCACGCTGCTGTTGGCCTTTCTGGCCTTCCTCACCCTACCCCGCCAGTTTCAGGTACTCGTGGTGGAAAACGTCGACGAGCGCCATCTGATACGGGCCAGCTGGCTGTTTCCCCTCTATCTGCTGGTCATCAACCTAATGGTGATTCCGATCGCCCTGGCCGGCCTATTGCTGACAGGCACCGGCAGCGACCCGGACAGCTTCGTGCTGACCCTGCCGCTTTCCGCCGGCCGCGAGGGCCTGTCGCTTCTCGTGTTCATCGGTGGGCTATCGGCGGCCACCGGCATGGTGATCGTCGAGACCATTGCGCTCTCGACCATGGTCAGCAATCAGCTGGTGATGCCACTGCTGCTGAGGGCCACCCCCATTTCCCGGGGCCTGCGCGGAGATCTCTCGGGCTGGTTACTGGGCATCCGCCGCGTTGCCATCGCCCTGATCCTGCTGCTGGGCTATCTCTATCATGCCTTGATCGGCGACTCCTACAGCCTGGTGACCATTGGCCTGGTGTCCTTCGCCGCCGTCAGTCAGTTTGCGCCTGCCCTGCTGCTGGGGCTCTACTGGCGTGGCGCCTGCGGCCGCGGTGCCGGGCTCGGCATGCTGGCCGGCATCACGGTATGGAGCTACACCCTGCTGCTACCGGGCTTCGCACAATCGGGCTGGCTGCCCCTTGGGTTTCTCGAGGAAGGCCTTTTTCACCAGGCCTGGCTACGCCCCTATGCGCTGTTCGGCCTCGACGGCCTGGACATCTACACGCATTCGCTGCTGTGGAGCCTCATGGCCAACGTCGGCGTGCTGATCGGCGTCTCGTTGTTTAGCCGTCAGAGCCGACTCGAGCAGACGCAGGCAGCCCTCTTCACCGAGGCCCTGACCGCAGGCGTCGATACTCCACCGCTGTGGCAGGGCCAGACCACGCGCGGCGCCCTGCATGACCTGCTCAAGCGCTACCTGGGCGGTGCCGCCACCGCTCGCGTGATGGCGCCAGACACCGGCCGAGGCGAGACTCGCATGGAGGCTACGGGCGACACCCATGAGGGCACGCCCGAGACAGCCATGGACGCCTCCGCCTCACCGCAGCTGATCGCCCGAGCCGAGCAGGCACTGGCGGGAGCGCTCGGCAGCGCCTCGGCCAGACTCCTGATCAATTCGGTGGTGCGTGGCGAGGCGCTGGATATGGAAGCCGTGCTGAGCATCCTCGACACCACCTCCCAAACGCTTGAATACAACCGTCGTCTGGAACAGAAGTCCCAGGAACTGGCGCGCATTGGCGAGGCGCTGCGCGGGGCCAACGAACGCTTGCGCGAACTCGACCGCCTCAAGGACGAGTTCGTGGCCATGGTCAGTCACGAACTGCGCACGCCACTGACCTCTATTCGCGCCTTCGCCGAGATCCTGCGCGACGGCCACGACCTGCCCGAGGAAAAGCGCGCTCAGTTCCTCGAGGTGGTCGTACTCGAAAGCCAACGCCTGTCGCGGCTGATCGAGGAGATCCTCGACCTGGCCAAGCTCGAATCCGGGCGCCTGACCCTGCACCCCAAGCCCCTGGACCTGGTGACTCTGACCCGCCAGAGCCTGATCGCCGTGCAACACCCGATCGAGGAGCGCGGCGTGAGCCTGGAGGCACTCATCGACGTCGACGAGGCTCAGGTGATCGGCGACCCGGATCGCCTCGAGCAGGTGATCATCAACCTGATCGACAATGCCGCCAAGTTCGCCGCCGACGAGTCGCCCCAGGTGCTGCTGCGACTCGGGCGTGAACGGGGGCATGTCCGGCTCAGCGTGGAAGACAACGGCCCCGGTATCGTGCCCGAGGAGCGCGAGCGGGTGTTCGAGAAGTTCCACCAACTCGAGCGCCAGGGCGCCGCCAGTGGCGGGGCGCGGGGCCGCCCCCGGGGCAGTGGCCTGGGGCTGCCGATCAGCCGCGGCATCGTCACCCAGCTCGGCGGACGGCTGTGGGTCGAGGACGCCAGCACGCTGGGCGGCGCCAGCCTGATCATGGAGCTGCCCGACGCGCCCCGGGAAGCAAGCACCCCGTCGACCACCGCGGCTGCCACCCCCCGGCGCCCTCACCAACGCGCCCCCTAGCGCAATGACGCCCCGGCCATGGCCTGCGCAAGCCCCACCAAGCGACGGATGGCCTTCAGATCCAGGCGCAGCAGCGCTTGCTCGGCGTCATCGAGCTCCGCGATCACGACCCAGCCATCGGCCAGCCCTCCGGCGCCAAGTCGGCGACACTGGGATGCCAGCAGCGACGCCTGCAACCGGTTCATGGCATCGCAAAGGGCCAGCGCCTGGCGGGCTTCCAGCGCACCGGCATAGACCAACTCGGATAGCCGCCACCGGGTATCGACCCCGCGACAGCCATGCAGCACGCTCATCAAGCGCACCGCACTCTGCAGCGGCATCAGCCCCTGGCGCTTGAGGTTCAGGGCACCCTGTTGCGGCGCCTCCTGATCATCACCCCGCAATCGCCCGAATCGATCCAGCGCCACCGGCGTCTCCGCGAGCAGGCTCGCCATCTCGTCGAGAAAGCCCCCGGCTCGAGCGAGTCGAGAAAGGGCCCGGTCGCGAAGGGCCTCGGCGAGGCCGGCATCGCCGTAGACCGGGGCGAAGTCGAGCAGGATATTGGTCTGCTGGACGCGCTTGACCCGGCGCTCGGCGCTCCAGATGGCGAGCTGGGCATCCCACTCGGAGAGCCGCTTACGCCACATCGGCCAGCGGGCCATGACATGGCCCTGGCACAGCGGCAACCCGGCGGCGGCCAGGCGCTCGGTGAAGCGCTCGCCGAGGGCCTGGAAGTAGCCGTCGATCTCGCTGTGGCGGCTATCCGGGTAGTCGGCGATGATCATCGCATTGTCCTGATCCGGCGCCAGCAGGCTCTCGTGGCGCGCGATGGAGCCCAGCACCAGGATGCAGAACGGACGGGGCGGCAGCCCCCAGCCAGTGGCCTGCATCTCGTCCAGCGAGGTCGCGATGGCTTGCCGGTAGAGCCAGCGGTCGTGATCGCTGATCAGCTGGCTGATACGCCAGGCCGGCAGGTCGAGTCGCTCGAGCGCCCTCACCAGGACGAGCTGCCAGGCCTTGGCCACTGCCAGGCCTGGCGTAGGCCCCAGCCGTGCTAGGGCATCGCCCAGCGGCGCCAGCAATGGCGAGAGCCCGGCGGGATCGGGCAGGGTCTCGCCGGCGAACAACTCGCGCCAGGGCGAGCTCCGATACAAGAGGCGCATGGGGACTCCTTTCGCTCCACCCCATGAGTGTAGTGCCTTCCCACAAACGACGACGCCGCTGCCCGGAGGCAGCGGCGTCGTCGAGGATCACCGTAAACGCGGTCGCGGCGGCGCCAGGTCAGCGCGGCGTGAACATGTCGTCACCGACATCGTCGATGAAACGCTCGGCCTTGCGCACCATCAGCTCGTCGCAGGCCTCGCGCCCAGACACCACGTCCGACCGCTCGAAGCGGTGTTCGAGGGTCTCGCCATCGGCCACCGGCTTGCGGATGAAGCCACTGACGCGATACTGACCGCCGGCATCCTGAGGATCGGACACGATCAGGAAGCCCCGGTACTCGACCGGCTCGGCCTCGCGAGACTTGGCGGATTCTCCCGCCCCAAAGAGCCCGGGGAAGAGTTTCTTCAGCATGCTGCCTCCTTTGCGCTACGCCGCACTAGGACCCGGCATGGGCCCCGGTATTGAGCCTCAGCTCTGGTCGCGACCCTTGCCGGCAGCAATGCGCAGGCGCAGGGCGTTGAGCTTGATGAAGCCTTCGGCATCTTTCTGGTCGTAGGCGCCGGCGTCGTCCTCGAAGGTAGCGATGGACTCGTCGAACAGCGACTGCTCGGACTTGCGACCGACCACGGTGGCACTGCCCTTGTAGAGCTTCAGGCGTACCACGCCTGAGACATCTTTCTGGGTTTCGTCGATGGCGGCCTGTAGCATCTTGCGCTCCGGGCTCCACCAGTAGCCGTTGTAGATGACCTCGGCGTACTTGGGCATCAGCTCGTCCTTGAGGTGGGCCGCTTCGCGGTCCAGGGTCAGGGACTCGATGGCGCGATGGGCGCGCAGCATGATGGTGCCCCCCGGCGTCTCGTAGCAGCCGCGAGACTTCATGCCGACGTAGCGGTTCTCGACGATGTCGAGACGACCGATGCCGTTGTCACCGCCCAGCTGGTTGAGCTTGGAAAGCACCTCGTGGGGCTTGAGGCTCTCGCCGTCGATGGCGACGATATCGCCCTTCTCGAAGGTCAGCTCGATGTAGGTCGGGGTATCCGGCGCGGCCTCCGGCGAGACGCTCCAGCGCCACATGTCTTCCTCGGCCTCGACCCACGGATCCTCGAGGTTGCCGCCCTCGTAGGAGATGTGCAGCAGGTTGGCGTCCATGGAGTACGGGGACTTCTTCTTGCTGGTGGAGAAGTCGACCGGAATCTCGTGCTGCTCGCAGTAGGCCATCAGCTTCTCGCGAGAGTTGAGATCCCACTCGCGCCACGGCGCGATGACCTTGACGCCCGGCTTCAGCGCGTAGGCGCCCAGCTCGAAGCGCACCTGGTCGTTGCCCTTGCCGGTCGCGCCATGGGAGATGGCATCGGCGCCGGTCTCGTTGGCGATCTCGATCAGGCGCTTGGCGATCAGCGGGCGAGCGATGGAGGTGCCCAGCAGATATTCGCCCTCGTAGATGGTGTTGGCGCGGAACATCGGGTAGACGTAGTCGCGCACGTACTCCTCGCGCAGGTCCTCGATGTAGATTTCCTTGACGCCGAGGGCCTCGGCCTTGGCGCGCGCCGGCTCGACTTCCTCGCCCTGGCCGATGTCGGCGGTGAAGGTCACCACCTCGCAGTCATAAGTCTCCTGCAACCATTTGACGATAACGGATGTGTCCAGGCCGCCGGAATAGGCGAGAACGACCTTATTGACATCGGACATTCTGGGCTCCTTCGCTTGCTGAGTGCAGGGGCACGGCGCAATGACGCCCTACCCATTAACATCGTGAGATAGCCGACAAGTATAGCGCCGATGAGCGTCGGAGAATACCGCCGGGGCGCGGCGCAGGGCCGTTAAAGATGGTAGACTCTCGCGCATTCGTCAGCCGATGCCGACGCAGATTTTCATTTATTGGTTAGGGAGTAGTGCATGAGCGAGGCGAGCGCCCAAGGCCTGATGGCTCAGCGATTTCGCAGCTTTCTGCCGGTCGTGGTGGACATGGAAACCGGCGGCTTCGATGCCAAGGGCGATGCGATCCTCGAGATCGCCGCCGTGACGCTGAGCATGGATCCGGACGGCAACCTGATCCCGGACGCGACCTATGCCTTTCACGTCACTCCCTTCGAGGGAGCCAACGTCGAACAGTCGGCACTGGACTTCACCGGGATCAATCTCGATGACCCGCTACGCAAGCGGGTGGCGCTGAGCGAATCGGAGGCCATGAACGAGATCTTTCGCCCCGTGCGCAAGGCGATCAAGGCGCACAACTGCACCCGCGCGATCCTGGTCGGTCATAACGCGGCCTTCGATCACGGTTTCCTGAATGCCGCGGTCGACCGCTGCAGCATCAAGCGCAATCCCTTCCACCCCTTCTCGAGCTTCGATACCGCCAGCCTGTCGGGCCTGGCCTACGGCCAGACGGTGCTGGCCCGGGCCTGTCGCGCCGCCGGTATTGAGTTCGACAACACCGAGGCCCACTCGGCCCGCTACGACACCGAACGTACCGCCGAGTTGTTCTGCTCGATCGTCAACCGATTCAAGGATCTCGGCGGCTGGAATCTGGCTCAGCGCGAGCAGGGCATGGAAGAACTCTGACCCCATCGCTCCCGCTCGCCTAGTGAGGCCCCAGCGCATAATTAGCGAAGTCCCAGTAATAAAGAAGCCCCGCCAGCCAGGCTGACGGGGCTCTTTTTTGCCAACCGGCACCTCAAGGGCGCGACGGTCGACTCGGCGGACGACGCTTATTCGCTGTCGCTGGCCTCATTGGCCTTGGCGCGCTCGGCGGCCGCCTTGACCAGCGTCTCGAGTTCGCCATTCTGGTGCATCTCGACGACGATGTCGCAACCCCCGACCAGTTCGCCTTCGACCCACAGCTGCGGGAAGGTCGGCCAGTTGGCGACCTTGGGCAGCTCGGCGCGGATGTCCGGGTTGTCGAGGACGTTGACGAAGGCGAAGCGCTCGCCGCAGGACATCAGGGCCTGGACGGTCTGGGCAGAGAAACCGCACTGCGGCAGCTGGGGGGTGCCCTTCATGTAGATCAGGATCGGGTTTTCGCTGATCTGCTGCTGGATGTTCTCGACGGTCGTGCTCATGAAGAATTCCTTCCGATGAATGCTTGGTGTCACACTCATTCTACTGATGCCGGCAAGACGAATATAGCCCCGCCAGACGCTGTCTCACCCCGGCGCGTTGCGCGATGCCAGGCGGCTGGCTAGGATGGGGGTTTTTTCGCGCGGAGTAACATCATGGCGACACGCCATTTCCTGACCCTGCTGGACCTCTCTCCCGAGGAACTGACTCATCTGGTGCGTCGTGCCATCACCATCAAGAACGGCCTCAAGACTCACGGCCCGACCTACACGCCGTTCGCCAATCGCACCCTGGCGATGATCTTCGAGAAATCCTCGACCCGCACGCGAGTCTCCTTCGAGACGGCTATGGCGCAGTTCGGCGGTCATGCCCTCTTCCTGTCCCCGCGCGATACCCAGCTGGGCCGGGGCGAGCCGATCGGCGATACCGCCCGGGTACTGTCGGAGATGGTCGATGCGGTGATGATCCGCACCTTCGCCCATTCGGGGCTCGAGGAGTTTGCCGCCGCCAGCAGCGTGCCGGTGATCAACGCCCTGAGCGACGACTACCACCCCTGCCAGCTGCTGGCCGACGTGATGACCTGGAGCGAGCTGCGTGGCCAGGTGCGCGGCAAGACCGCGGTGTGGATCGGCGACGGCAACAACATGTGCCACTCGTGGATCAATGCCGCACGTCAGTTCGACTTCCAGCTGCGCATCTGCTGCCCCGAAGGCTATGACCCGGATCCGGCGATCCTGGCCGCCGCCGGCGAACGGGTAAGCATCCTGCGTGATCCCCAGGCCGCAGTAGCCGATGCCGACCTAGTGACCACCGATGTCTGGGCCTCGATGGGCCAGGAAGAAGAACAGGCCAAGCGCGAAGCCGACTTCGCCGGCTTCCAGGTAACCGAGGCGATGCTCGACCTGGCCGCCCGCGACGTGCTGTTCCTGCACTGCCTGCCGGCCCATCGCGGCGAGGAGATCAGCACGACCCTGCTCGAGGATCCGCGCGCGGTAGTCTGGCAAGAAGCCGGCAACCGCCTGCATGCCCAGAAGGCCCTGCTGGAGTTCCTGCTGCTGGGCCGCGTCGAAAGCTGATGCCGCTGCCGGTATCGCCCTTGCAGCGATACCGGCCACTCTTGTACCCCCGACAGCCGCCGACCACTTGGCACGCCTCTCATTGACGCACGCCCTCATATGGCCCCAAAACACGGGCACAAAAAAACGCCGTGAACAAGTGCTCACGGCGTTTTTGCAATTCGATTGGTGGAGCCTAGCGGGATCGAACCGCTGACCTCAACACTGCCAGTGTTGCGCTCTCCCAGCTGAGCTAAGGCCCCACACTTACTGCAAGCAATTAGCATAGCTCTTCACATGAAGGCGACTGACGCGTTAGCGTACTCCTTGCAGCAATGTCATCGCGGGCTTGCCCCCGAAGACGAGAGGTATATTATACAAGGAGTTATCCACCGTCAACCCCTTTCCCCGAAGCACCCGATCCGGCCCATTCACAAGCGCCCCAAGCTGCGCGAAGAATACGATAAGATGCTCCCCGGAGCATCGCCGCATCCATTAAATTAAAGTAATCTAATATTCGTATGGTGGCGTCGTCTGCTCATCGCCGACATAGTAGCCACTCACCGCAGAAGGATTTCGGGAGGCATATTGATCAAGGTTCTCGTCGCCGACGACCACCATCTGGTTCGCACAAGCATTGCTCACCTGCTCGACGCTGAGGATGGCATCAAGGTAGTCGGCGAAGCCGTCGATGGCGAAGACGCCGTGTCCCTGGCCCGCCAGTTGCGCCCTGACGTGGTGCTGATGGATATACGCATGCCAGGCATCGGCGGCCTGGAAGCGACCCGCAAGATTGCCAAGAGCATGGACGACTGCCGCGTCCTGGTCCTGACGGCCTTCCTCGAGGAGACATTTGCCCAGCGTCTGCTCGACGTGGGCGCCAGCGGCTTCATTGGCAAGGGCGCGGAACCGCCGGAAATGCTCCAGGCCATCCGCTCGGTCTTCGACGGCAACCGCTATGTCAGCCCGGCGATCGCCCAGCGGCTGGTGCTCTCCAAGCTCGACTCGCCGACCAACCCCTTCGACAACCTGTCTCAACGTGAGCTGCAGGTGGCCGTGATGATCGTCAACTGCCAGAAGGTCAGCGAGATCTCGGACAGCCTCTTCCTGAGCCCCAAGACCGTGAACACTTACCGTTACCGCATCTTCGAAAAGCTTGGCGTGCACTCCGATGTCGAGTTGACTCACCTAGGGTTACGGCACGGCCTGGTGGATAGCTACCAGAACGACGGCTGATCACCGTCCCTTCGTCCGGGTCTGGTATGCTCACGACTTCACTCGTGAAGCACAAAGCCCATGACTTTTGACGCCAAGCAGTTCCTGAAGACCATCAGCCAGTCCCCCGGCGTCTATCGCATGTTCGACGCCAAGGGCGACACCCTCTATATCGGCAAGGCCAAACGGCTAAACGCCCGCTTGGCCAGCTACTTTCGCGGCACGCTCAACACCAAGACTCAGGCGCTGGTCGCCCGCATCGCCGACATTCAGGTCACCGTCACCCACAGCGAGACCGAAGCCCTGCTGCTCGAGCAGACGCTGATCAAGGAGCTGCGACCGCCTTATAATATCCTGCTGCGGGACGACAAGTCCTACCCCTTCGTGTTCGTCAGTGATCGCCATCCCTATCCGGCGCTAGAATACAAGCGCGCCCGCAGCCGCCGCGATGATGGCCGCTACCTGGGCCCCTACCCGAGCAGCGGTGCGGTCCGCGAGACGCTGTCGCTGATGCAGAAGATCTTTCGCATCCGCAACTGCGAAGACAGCGTCTTCTCCCACCGCACGCGGCCCTGCCTGCAGTACCAGATCCAGCGTTGCAGCGCGCCCTGCGTCGACTACATCAGCGAGGCTGATTATCGGCGCGATCTCGAACATGCGGTGATGTGCCTGCAGGGCAAGAGCGAGCAGGTCAGCGAACAGCTGACCGAGCAGATGGAGGCCGCCAGCCACGCGCTCGCTTTCGAGGAGGCCGCCCGGCTACGCGACCAGATCCAGCAGCTGCGCCGCCTGCAACGCCAGCAGTATGTCGACACCGACGGTGGCGACGCCGACATCTTCGCCCTGGCCCAGCGTCCCGGCGCTCTGTGCGTCTCGGTGCTGACCGTTCGCGAGGGCCGCATGCTGGGCGCCCGGCACCACACGCCAGACAACGGACTCGACCTGGGCCCCGAGGCGTTGCTGACCGACTTCATCAGCCAGTACTACCTGGGTCAGGTACATGACCCGGTCGCCGAGATCATCACGTCCCATCCGCTGGCGGATACGGAACTGCTGCAGGGCGTACTGGCCGAACAGGCCGGACGCCAGGTTCGCCTGACTCACCGCGTGCGCGGACATCGCGCTCAGTGGCAACAGCTGGCCCAGACCAACGCCGAGCAGCATCTGGCCACCCAGCTCGCCAATCAGACCCAGCTGACCAAGCGTTTCGAAGCGCTGCGCGATGCCCTCGGGCTCGCCGAGATCCCCCAGCGCCTGGAGTGTTTCGACATCAGCCACAGCCAGGGCGAGGCCACGGTGGCCTCCTGTGTGGTCTTCGATCATAACGGCCCGGTGAAATCCGACTATCGTCGCTTCAATATCGAGGGCGTGGCCGCCGGTGACGACTACGCTGCGATGCAGCAGGCGCTGACCCGACGCTTCAAGCGGCTCGCCGACGGCGAGGGCAAGCGACCGGACCTGCTGTTCGTCGATGGCGGCAAGGGACAGTTGAACATGGCCCGCGACGTCTTCAGTGAACTGGGGGTGACTGGAGTGGGCCTAATCGGCGTAGCCAAGGGCACGACCCGCAAGCCCGGCCTCGAGACCCTGTTCGTCGAGACCATCGATCACAGTCTGAGCCTGGAAGGCAGCTCCCCTGCCTTGCACCTGGTCCAGCACATCCGCGATGAATCTCACCGCTTCGCCATCGCCGGCCACCGTGCGCGTCGCGACAAGGTGAGACGCACCTCGACCCTGCAGGAGATTCCCGGCGTCGGCCCCAAGCGGCGCCGGGAATTGCTGCGCTTCTTCGGAGGCCTTCAGGGCGTCACCCAGGCCAGCCGCGAGGAATTGGCTCGCGTTCCCGGAATCAGCGCCAGCATGGCCAGAACGATTCATCAGGCCCTCCATGGATGATCGTGCGGCGGGCATATAGAATGGAGGCCCTCTGACTTCAGGCAAGGACAAGCGGCGCTTCGATGAACATCCCCAATATTCTCACCCTCGCCAGAATCGCCTTCATACCGCTACTGGTGGTCATCTTCTACCTGCCTTATGGCTGGAGCATGCTGCTGGCGGCAGCGCTGTTTGGCCTGGCGGCCATCACCGACTGGCTGGATGGCTACCTGGCCAGACGCTGGAACCAGAGTACGCCCTTCGGCGCCTTTCTAGATCCGGTGGCCGACAAGCTGATGGTCGCGGTCGCCCTGGCCTTGCTGATCGAACGCTATGAAGCGGCTTGGCTGACCCTGCCGGCGCTGGTGATCATCGGTCGTGAAATCGTCATCTCCGCACTGCGCGAATGGATGGCCGAGATGGGCAAGCGAGGCACCGTGGCGGTATCGTCGATCGGCAAGGTGAAGACCACCCTGCAGATGGTCGCCCTGCTGCTACTGCTCGGTTTCACCCCGGGCAGCCTGATCGCTCAACTAGGCGTCGTGACCCTGTACCTGGCGGCCGCCCTGACGCTGTGGTCGATGCAGCAATACCTGCGCGCGGCCTGGCCGCATCTTTCACGCTCGATGTGATCCCTGCTCGAAGACGAAATGCACATAAGCAGTTGACACTTACGCGTTTATGCGTATAATTCGTCCTCGAGTCAGGCGGGAATAGCTCAGTGGTAGAGCATCGCCTTGCCAAGGCGAGGGTCGCGAGTTCGAATCTCGTTTCCCGCTCCATCATCGCGATGGTTGACTGACTCAGTGAGGCTGGATGGCAGAGTGGTTATGCAGCGGACTGCAACTCCGTGTACGCCGGTTCGATTCCGACTCCAGCCTCCATTTCTATTGCTTGCCCGCTCGAACCTCCCGCCCGGATGGCGAAATTGGTAGACGCAAGAGACTTAAAATCTCTCGGTGGTAACACCGTGCCGGTTCGAGCCCGGCTCCGGGCACCAAGCCAATCAGTGACTTCCCTTTATATCCAATTGATATCCGCCACGTGATCTCATTCCGATCGCGGTTTTTCTGTGTCTATCCCGCCTGTCTATCCCACCAATCACGCCAGCCGCGAATCGACCCGATCCACACAGCACGACGTCACGACACAGGGACCTGGATCACCGATGTGCACAGGAGCGCAACGCGTGAGGGCTGAGGTGGGATAAGGGGAGGAAAGAGGCATGCTGCCGCCACTCACGACACTTCGCCGGCGGCGATGATCTCGTCTAGATCTAGCTCTTGAGAAACTGCTGACTGGTAGCGCGTTCGCACTGTAGGCAAACCAGTTGATATCGGTTATCGGGCAGGTCCTGCATGCGGAACTCACGCCAATCTTCCCTGCCGAGGGAGCGCACCTCTGTCACCCCGCAGGGACACATCATTACCCAGCCGCCGGCTGGCGTAGGCATCATCGTGATCTCTTCCATGGCAGAACCCCCCTTTGCGAGCAGGGTAAAACTCTTAGCAATGGAAAGCTGTAAGCGATCACCGCCACCGCCCGTGCGCCCTAGCCGCGAACCCAAAGCGGGAAACAGCCGACTGCAGTCGTTCCCTCCTCGATCCGCCGCCCCGCCGTCGACCCACGGCTGCCATGGCCACTCGATACTGCCTGCCATCGCGATAGGGCGCGTGATACCCTAGGGCGCTGAAAACAGGCGCCCATGCCGTCGCTGCCGTCAAGCGGCCCGACCGCCTCGCGCCACTCTCGCCTCGCATACGCACCGGCCACGCCAGCAAGTAGACCGACATGCCCCTTCCCCGCCTTCGCGACCCCTATATCAACTACCGTTATCGCCACTTGCTGCACGTAATGCGGGTCACCCTGGCGCTGGCGATCACCTTCGCCCTCATTCATGCCTTCAGCGTCCCTCATGCCAGCTGGGCGCTGGTCAGCACCGTCATGGTGATGGGCAACCTGCCACACATCGGCGGCGTGCTGGACAAGGGCCGCCAGCGCCTGATCGGCACCCTGCTCGGCGCCGGATGGGGCATCCTCATCACTCTGGTGCCCGATCCGCCGCCTTTGGTGGTGCCGGTCTGGTCCTTGGCCGGCATCGCCGCCGCCACCTATGTCACCTTCAAGGGCCGCTATGGTTACAGTGGACTGATGTTCGCCATCAGCCTGTTGCTGGTGGTCGGTGACGGCCAGCAGGAACTGGGCACGGCGTTATGGCGTTCCTTCAACGTGCTGGTCGGCACGGTCATCGGCATTCTGGTCACCGCCTTCGCCATGCCACAGAAGGCCACCGACGTGGAGCGCTTCCTGCTGGCCGAGACCCTCGACAAGCTGGCCCGCCTATATCATGCCCATACCCGTTCCACGACCTCGTCGGATCTCGACACTCAACCGCTGCTGAAATCCGCGAGCAGCCTGCTGATCAAGCAGCGCGGCCTGGTGGACGCCATTCACCGCGAGCGCCGCCTGCAACGGGACGAGCTCGACACCATCATCTCCCTTGAGCGGCGCATGCTGTCGACCATCGAACTGCTGCTCGAGACCCACTGGACGACCCGGGACGGCCACGACCGCATCGCCGCCATGGCGGGCCTGCGCGATCAGCAACATGGCCTGGCCCGAGACCTGGGGACCCTGGCCTTCCAGGTACGCACCGGCCAGCCCATCGACATCGCACTGACCCCTTTTGACCTGGCCCGCTACTCAACCGATGCCCGGCAGGCCACCGCCGCTGATGGCCGCGCCCTGTTCAGCCCGGCCGGCTATCTATGGCTCAATCGCGAACTGGCCCGCCTCACCCAGGAACTCGTCGACACCCTCAGCGAGCTGCGGCGCCTACCCAGCCAGCGCCTGCGCAAGCGTGCCGAGTACCATGTGTTGACGACGCACACGCCCTTTCCCGACGATCGCAACCCCCAAGGACCCGGCTCATGATGCGCGACTCGCACTCGCAGGATGTTCTGATTCTCGGCGGCGGCGCGGCCGGCCTGGCCCTGGCACTGGAGCTTGCCGACAGACGCCCAGTCACCCTGCTGCGCCCGGCAAGCGATGACCACGGCGCCAGCCGCTGGGCGCAGGGCGGCATCGCCGCCGTCCTCTCCCCCCAGGACAACGTCGCCGACCACGTGCAGGACACCCTGATCGCAGGCGATGGGCTCTGCGACGAGACCGCGGTGCGCTTCACCGTCGAACAGGGCCGCAGCGCCATCGAATGGCTGCTGTCGCTGGGCGTGCCCTTCACGCCGGACGCCCGAGAGGATGCCGTCTACCCCTATCACCTGACACGAGAAGGCGGACATGGCGCTCGGCGCATCATCCACGCCGCCGATGCCACCGGTCAGGCGCTGATCGACACCCTGCTCGCGCATGCGCGTCGCCACCCCGCCATCACGCTGCGTGACGACCTGAGCGCCATCGGGCTGCTGCGCGACGCCAGCGGTGCCTGCGCCGGCGCCCGCTGCCTCGATGGGCAGGGCATCCCATGTGACATCACCGCCGCCGAGACGGTACTCGCGACCGGCGGCGCCAGCGGCCTCTGGCGCCACACCACCAGTCCACTTCCGGCCTGCGGCGAGGGCATGCTGATGGCTGCCGAGCTCGGGGCGGAGCTGATGAACCTCGAGTTCCAGCAATTCCACCCCACCTGCCTCTACGACCCGACCGGCACGCCCTTCCTGATCAGCGAGGCGGTGCGGGGGGAAGGTGGCATTCTCACCACTCTCGACGGCACCCGCTTCATGCCCGATATCGACCCGCGAGCCGAGCTGGCCCCGCGGGATATCGTGGCGCGTGCCATCGATGCCGAGATGCAGGCGAGCGGTGCCAGCCATGTGCTGCTGGACATCAGCCATCTGCCGGCGGACACCGTGCAGGCGCATTTCCCGACCATCCATGCCCACTGCCTGCGCCGGGGCATCGATATCACCCGAGAGCCGATCCCGGTCGTCCCGGCCGCTCACTACAGCTGCGGCGGCGTGGCCACCGACTTCAATGGTCGCACCAGCGTGGCGGGCCTGTTCGCCATCGGCGAGGTGGCCTGCACCGGCCTGCATGGCGCCAACCGCATGGCCAGCAATTCACTGCTCGAATGCCTGGTGTTCGCGCGGGCCGCCGCCGAGGCGCTAAGGCAGCCATCCCCGCCCCGGCACCCGCTACCCTCCCCTCTTCCCGAGGCGCGCCCGTCGATTGCCTCGGCAAGCGTGGAGGCGATGATGCGACGGCTGCGTGACGTCATGACGCGCCGGGTCGGGATCGTGCGCGACGATGCGGACCTCATGCGGGCCGCACAGGATATCGCCACGCTCATCGAGGAAAGCCAGACACTCCGGCAAGCTCACGCACCCGATCGAGGCCTCGCCAACCTCTGGCATGCGGTGCGGCTGGCCGGCATGACCGTCAAGGCCGCCCAGGCCCGCCAGGAATCCCGCGGCCTGCATTTCAATCGCGACCACCTGTATCACGGCCCTGACCCGGCGCAGCCATCAAGGGTAAATCTACCACCCCACTGGCTCGACCAGGCATAAACAAGAAGGACTGCACCGTCGCAGCCGGGCTCATGCCAGGCGCTCGCAACAGGCTCAACAAGGTCGCGGATCGCCCCGACCGTGGCGCCTGTCGGCTGGCATGCCCCGCGGCCAATGGCCATCAGGCATCCGCCAGCCCTGCCAACAGCAATCGGCGCAATACGCGACCGTGCGTTCGGGTCAGGCTGTCCGGCCACAGCCAGTGCGACTCACCGTCCAGAGTGAGCCCCACCAGCCAGGGCCCGAGATAGCGACAGCTCAACGTCCGCCTTGCCCATTCCGGCTTGTCGGCCGTTCGTGCCTGCCACTCACCGCCGGCCTCGCCCTGATCCACGAAGCGCAGCTGCCAGACGCCACGTCGCTGGCGCCACTGGTGCCAGCACGCCACCCCCAGACACAAGAACGCCGTGGCCAATAGCCACGGCGATGCGTAGAGAAGGGTGATCAGCAGGGCGCCAAGGGCCAAGCCGATGTGCAGCCCGGCACTCAGCCTAGAGGGTACGATACTGATCGTTACCGGTGGTTTCGGCATAATCCACGATCATCTGCACCAGGCGACGACGCTGAGGCTCCTGCGGCCACTCGCGGCGCATCAGCCAGGCAAACAGGTCCTGATCCTCCTCGGCAATCAACTCGCGATAGGTCTGCTTGTCGGTCTCATCCAGCGCATCGAAGCGATGCTCCAGGAAGGGAATCAACAGCAGGTCGAGCTCCCACATGCCACGTCGGGAATGCCAGTAGAGCCGCTTGCGATCGATCTCATCGACGGTTTGCTGTTCGTTCAAGGTGGCCTCGAAACTCTGTTGGAATGTGGCTTCATTATACGCCCGGTGCCGCTGGGCGCCATGGGGGCCTGCTTCTCGCCCGGCCACTCGACCGAAGACTCATGCTAGTTCGTTGTTTTATCACGATTTGCACAGTATGCTGAAATCAAACAACAGCGCCGAGTTGCTGCCCGACTGCTGGCAGCCCTGCACGGAGTAAGTCGATGACCAAATCCGAGTTGATCGAACAGATTGCCATGCGACAGCCCGAGCTGTCGGTCAAGGATGTGGAAGCGGCCGTCCGCATCATCCTCGACGACGTCACCGACGCCCTGGCAGACGGCGGCCGCGTGGAAATCCGCGGCTTCGGCAGCTTCTCGTTGCACTATCGCGAACCCCGCATCGGACGCAACCCCAAGACAGGCGATCCGGTCGAGCTGGAGGGCAAGTTCGTGCCCCACTTCAAGCCCGGCAAGGAACTTCGCGAACAGGTCAATGCCAGCCGAGCGCTGGGCTACTAAGCGCTGTGCTACTAAGATAGCAGCCTGCTTCCCCGCCCTTTCTCGGCTTCACACAAAGGACTTTCCCCATGCGTTGGCTCAAAGGCGTTTTCCTGGCAATCATCCTGCTGCTGGTACTGCTGGTCGGCATCCTGTTTGCCGTCAACAATCAGCAGGCCGTGCCACTCAACCTGATCTGGACCGAGCTTCCACCCGCCTCGCTCTCCCTGTGGCTGCTGGGATCGCTGGCCGTTGGCGTCCTGCTGGGCATGTTGGCCATGACCGGCGTCTATCTGCGGCTGCGCACGCTGCTGACCCGCGCCCAGCGCCATAATCAGCAACAGCGCAAGGAACTCGACCGGCTGCGTATCCAGGAGCTCAAGGAAGTCGCCTAAATGCAAGACCTCCTGCTGCTGGCCCTGTTGTTGGCAGCAGTCGCCCTTGGCTGGTGGCTGGGCCGACGGGAACGTCAGGACACGACCGAACAACCGGGACAGCACACGCTGTCCCGGGATTATTTCGTGGGCCTCAATTACCTGCTCAACGAACAACCCGATCGCGCCATCGAGACCTTCGTGGCGGCATTGGAGGTCAACAGCGACACCATCGAGACCCACATTGCCCTGGGCAACCTCTTCCGCTCACGAGGCGAGGCGGATCGCGCCGTCAAGGTTCACCAGAATCTGCTGGCTCGCCCGTCCCTCACCCTCGCCCAGAGCAGCCTGGTACAGATCGAACTCTCACGCGACTTCCTCACCCTGGGCCTGCTCGACCGCGCCGAGAAGCTGCTGGAGAACCTGATCCACGACGGGGGCGACGACAGCCAGCGCCAGCAGGCCAAGCTGCTGCTGGTCGACCTACTCGAACGCGAGAAGGAATGGCAGGCCGCCCTCGATGTCGCCCAGCCTGGCTTGATTCGACAGCATGAAGATATCCGGCGAGCCGCCGCACACTGGCTGTGCGAACTGGCGGAACGGGACCTCGACTCCGCGAGCCCGTCACTGGCCCGCAAGAAACTGCGTCAGGCCCTCAGCGTGGATAGTCGCTGCGTCAGGGCCAACCTGTTGCTGGCCCGGATGGAACACGACACGGGGCACTACAAGACCGAGCTAAAGCTTTTGAAGCGGATTCCGGCCCAGGACCCCGGCTGTGCCGGCCTGATCCTGGACCCGCTGCGAAACGCCTATCAGCTGCTGGATGATGAGGCGGGGCTCGAGAAGGCGCTCAAGCAGATGAACGAGCAGGTGCCGATGACCGCCACGGTCGTCATGCTCGCCGGCACCGTGCAACGTCGGGCTGGTCACCGCGAAGCAGCCGCCTTGATTCAGGAACAGATGGAACGTGCTCCCAGCCTGCGAGGGCTAGATTACCTGCTTAGCCTCTATCAGCAGGAAGCCAGCGCCGAGGAGCAGCAATTCCTGGCTCCGCTGAGTCGTCATACCCGCGCCCTGCTCGACGCTCGTCCACGCTTTCGTTGTGGGCGCTGCGGCTTTTCCGGTACCGAACTGCACTGGCAGTGCCCCAGCTGCCGTCAGTGGGGCTCGACCCGGCCAGTCATGGGCCGCAAGAGCGACTGAGCGTCAGGCCCCCAGCTCGTGCTCGATGGCCGACAGGGCCGCCATGGGATCCGCCGCCTGTGTCACCGGGCGCCCGACGACCAGATGCGTGCTGCCGGCAATCATCGCATCGCTCGGAGTCAGCACCCGACGCTGGTCATCGGCTGACGCCGACGCCGGACGAATGCCCGGCGTCACCTTCAGGAAGTCCTCACCGCAAAGATCTCGCAGCGCCTGGGCTTCCTGTGCCGAGCACACCACTCCGTCCATGCCACTGTCCTTGGCGAGACACGCCAGCCTGGCCACCTGCTCGGCTGGCGATACCGTCACGCCCACCTCCGCCAGGTCGTCGCCGCTCATGCTGGTGAGCACGGTCACGGCGATCAGCCGGGTCGACAGGGCGTGATGCTCCAGGCGCTCCCTGGCCGCCTCCATCATGCGCCGCCCCCCGCTGGCATGGACATTGACCATCCAGACGCCCTGCTCCGCGGCGGCCTGCACGGCACCCGCGACGGTGTTGGGAATATCGTGGAACTTGAGATCCAGGAACACCTCGAAGCCACGGCCGTGCAGGGCCTCGAGCACATCCGGCCCGCTGCGGGTATACAGCTCCTTGCCGACCTTGACGCGACAACGCGCAGGATCAAGCTGATCGGCCATACACAAGGCGGCATCGAGGGAGGGGTAATCGAGGGCAATGATCAACGGGGACGCAGATGACATCGGGCAGCGCACTCCAGGCGGCAGGAATTCGCGCGCATTATATCAGGCAGACAGGCTCTTCAGGACCCTACCCGCCGCCAATGCCCCTGCGTGGAAGCAGAGCAAGGTGGTCGAGAAAAGCGGCCGAGGAAGGCGATCGAGAATATCAGCGACCTCTCACTTACAGGGTCGGCAATCACTGACAGCCCCATCCGGTCTCCGCCACTAGGATGAAGGACGACACATGGAGTGTCGATCATCATCCTAAGCGGAGGATTCGCTCATGCCACGTTTTAGCCAGATCATTGTTCTGTCCTGCCTGCTCAGCGCCGCCGTGCCGGCACTGGCGCAGGACGAATCGAGCTCGACGCAGGCACCTGTCAATGTCAACACCGCCAGCGCCGAACAGCTCGAGAGCCTGCCGGGCATCGGCAGTGCACGAGCCGCGGATATCGTCGCCGACCGTCAGACCAATGGCGACTACGACAGTGCCGACGAACTGATGCGCGTCAGCGGCATCGGCGAAGCTACCGTCGACGGGATGCGCGACCAGATCAGCTTTTAAGCGCTGTTGACGCACCTAAGTTAATGCTCATAAAGAACAACGCCGGGCAAGAGCCCGGCGTTGTTCCTGCGGTGCAGTCGGTTGAGCCGATTCTCCCCGTCTCGACTCACTTCGGACCAGAGTCGATGCAAGGCATCGAGCCTAGACGCGCAGGCCGCCGTCACACTCGAGCACGCGTCCACTGAAGTAATCGTTGGCAAAGATATAGGCCACGCTCTCGGCGATGTCTTCAGGCTGCCCCAGCTTCCCCACCGGTATGCCCTTGGTGATCTTCTCGAGCACCTCCGGGCGAATCGCCGAGGTCATCTCGGTCTCGATGAAGCCGGGGGCCACGGCTCCTACCCGAATGCCATAGCGGGCCAGTTCCTTGGCCCAGGTCACGGTCAGCGATGCAACGCCCGCCTTGGCCGCGGAGTAGTTGCTCTGCCCCATGTTGCCGGCCCGCGAGATACTCGAGATATTGACGATCACCCCGCCCTCGCCGGCCTCGACCATTCGATAGGCCGCTTCCTGACCACAGAGAAAGACCCCAGTCAGGTTGACGTCGATGACCTGCTGCCACTGCTTGAGACTCAGTCCCTTCTCGACCTTGCCATCCTTGACCTTGACCAGCAGCCCATCCCGAGTAATGCCGGCATTGTTGACCAGTCCCTTGAGCGGCCCCATGTCGGCCACGATCGACGCAAAGGCGCGGCCCACCGACGCTTCATCCGCTACATTCACCTCGTAGGCTCTGGCTTCGACGCCCTGATCCAGCAGGGCATTGACGGCCTGATCCAGGGTGTCGCGTTCCAGGTCCAGAAGTGCCAGTCGCGCGCCCTGCTGCCCCAGGTGCCGGGCCATGGCCAAGCCAAGACCGCGCGCACCGCCGGTAATGGCCACTACCGCTCCTTTCATCTGCATGTCGACTCCCCTTGCGTGACTCGAGATGGTGCACTCGTCTTGTGCGATGCAACATGAATCAATCTAGCATGGTCTCTCTCTATTTGCCCATGTGGGGTAGAGCGGCGCGCCAGATTGATCGAACATGCCTTGAAAAAGGCCTCGCCGCCGCCATTATTCTTCAGTCACCGAACATGGAGTCATCATGCCCCTGCTCTTGCTTTTTACCCTCTTCGCCCTGCTCGACTTCGTCATCCTGTTTTCCATCGGCAGTGAAATCGGCCTGTTGACCACCCTGCTGCTGGTAATCGGCAGCGGTTTCGTCGGCCTTCACCTCATCCGTCGCGAAGGCACGGCGACTCTCGCCCGTGCCCAGCAGCGCTTTGCTCAGGGCGAAATTCCCTCCGGCGAGCTCATGACAGGTGCCGCCCTGATCTTCGGTGGCGCCCTGCTGATGGCACCGGGCTTCCTTTCCGATGGCCTGGGCCTGATGTGCCTGATCCCCGATGCCCGACGCCTGCTCGGCAAGCTGCTCGCTCGGGTGGGACTCAAGGCCCGCGTCTTTGGTGGCACCTCGGGCGCCGGCCCCTCGGGTCCGTCCTTCGATGGCTGGGAGGAAGCCAGCGGCGCCAAACGCGAGGAGCGCCATGACGACGCTGCCTCCCAGCACTCGAGCGACCAGGCTCCCCTGGAGGGAGAGTTCATTTCCCGAGACGAGCCGCATCGCTGAACCATGTCACTGACCTGAGCGTAAAAATTTTGCCTTCGAGCCCTTGAAAGGCCTTCGCCAGCCCCCACTCATGGCGTAGTGCTGAGAGGTAAGATCAGTACCCCGTTTCGGCGGCCGAGCCAAGGCCCGGTTGCCATCAACACAGAAGGCGCAAGCCTTCGCTTCGAGACTTCGGTTTCGAAGATGATATGGACCCGCCAGGGACATCCCTGGCACCGCTAATTTCAGGAGAACGTGAGCAATGAACATCCGTCCCTTGCACGATCGCGTCATCGTCCGTCGCGTGGAAGAAGAACAGAAAACTGCTGGCGGTATCGTGCTTCCGGGCAGCGCCCAGGAAAAGCCGACGCGCGGTGAAATCCTCGCCGTCGGTAACGGCCGGATTCTCGACAACGGCGAAGTCCGTGCCCTGGACGTCAAGGTCGGCGACACCGTCATCTTCAAGGACGGCTTCGGCGTCGAAAAAGAGAAGATCGACGGTGAGGAAGTCCTGATCATGAGCGAGAGCGACATCCTCGCCGTGGTCGAAGGCTGATTACAGCGAGTAAACACTTGTCGTAAGCACTTGCTCAAGTTTCACGAACATCAAGTAGGAAGATCGAACAATGGCAGCGAAACAGGTTAAGTTCTCCGACGACGCCCGCAAGAAAATGTCTCGTGGCGTTGACGTTCTGGCCAACGCCGTCAAGGCGACCCTGGGCCCGAAAGGTCGTAACGTCGTACTCGAGAAGTCCTTCGGCGCACCGACCGTCACCAAGGACGGCGTCTCCGTGGCCAAGGAAATCGAACTGAAGGACAAGTTCGAAAACATGGGCGCGCAGATGGTCAAGGAAGTCGCTTCCAAGACCTCCGACGTCGCCGGCGACGGCACCACCACCGCCACCGTGCTGGCTCAGGCCATCGTCACCGAGGGCATGAAGGGCGTGACCGCCGGCATGAACCCGATGGACCTGAAGCGCGGCATCGACAAGGCCGTGGCCGAGGCCGTCAAGCAGGTACGTGAACTGTCCGTGCCCTGCACCGAGCCGAAGTCCATCGCTCAGGTCGGCACCATCTCCGCCAACGGCGACGCCAACATCGGCGAAATCATCGCCGACGCCATGCAGAAGGTCGGCAAGGAAGGCGTCATCACCGTCGACGAAGGCCGCGGCCTGGAAGACGAGTTGGAAGTGGTCGAAGGCATGCAGTTCGATCGCGGCTACCTGTCGCCGTACTTCGTGACCAACCAGGACACCATGGCGGTGGAACTGGAAGACCCGTACCTGCTGCTGGTCGACAAGAAGATCTCCAACATCCGCGAACTGCTGCCGGTGCTGGAAGCCGTCGCCAAGGCCGGCAAGCCGCTGGCGATCATCGCCGAGGACATCGAGGGCGAAGCCCTGGCGACCCTGGTGGTCAACACCATGCGTGGCATCGTCAAGGTCGCAGCCGCCAAGGCACCGGGCTTCGGTGACCGTCGCAAGGCCATGCTGCAGGATATCGCCATCCTGACCAACGGCACAGTGATCTCCGAGGAAGTCGGTCTGACTCTCGAGCAGGCCAACCTGGATCACCTGGGCAGCGCCAAGCGCGTCACCATGTCCAAGGAAAACACCACCATCATCGATGGTGCCGGTGAAGAGGCCGACATCGAGGCCCGCGTGGGTCAGATCCGTGCTCAGATCGAGGAAACCTCCTCTGACTACGATCGCGAGAAGCTGCAGGAGCGTGTCGCCAAGCTGGCTGGCGGTGTTGCCGTCATCCGCGTCGGTGCCGCTACCGAAGTGGAGATGAAGGAGAAGAAGGCTCGCGTCGAAGACGCCCTGCACTCCACTCGCGCTGCCGTCGAGGAAGGCGTGGTCCCGGGTGGCGGTACTGCCCTGGTCCGCGTGCTGACCATGATGCAGGAGCTCCAGGGCGACAACGAAGACCAGACTCACGGCATCAAGCTGGCGCTGCGCGCCATGGAAGCGCCGCTGCGTCAGATCGTCACTAATGCCGGTCAGGAAGCATCCGTGATCCTGAACCGCGTCAAGGAAGGCGAAGGCAACTTCGGCTACAACGCCCAGACCGGCGAGTTCGGCGACCTGTTCGAAATGGGCGTGCTGGACCCGGCCAAGGTGACCCGCAGCGCGCTGCAGTCTGCCGGTTCCATCGCAGGCCTCATGATCACCACCGAGTGCATGATCGCCGACGATCCGGAAGAGAAAGACGCCGGCGGTGCCCCCGACATGGGCGGCATGGGTGGCATGGGTGGCATGGGCGGCATGATGTAAAGCCAGCCCAGCGCCATGCTCAGGCCTTGCCCTCGGCAAGGCCCTGACGCTCAAGCCCCATCGGCTCATGCCGGTGGGGCTTTTTTGTGCATCACACCTTGTCCCTCCATGCCCGCCTCGGTCTGCCTTGCCGCCGGTCTCCTTTCCAGCCAGGTGCTACGGGCAGGCATCCGCGCGCCGGCTCGCGTACACTAGGCGCCCCCACTTTCTCAACGCCAGAACCACGATGCTTTCCAACGTCCGAATCGTCCTCGTCCAGACCTTCCACCCCGGCAACATCGGCCAGGCCGCCCGCGCCATGAAGACCATGGGGCTCAACGATCTGGTACTGGTCAACCCGCGCTGCTTTCCCGATCCGGAGGCTACCCGGCTCGCCGCCGGCGCCGAGGATCTGGTCGAATCGGCTCGCGTGGTCGGAAGTCTCAAGGAGGCCGTCGGCGACTGCGTCCAAGTCGTAGGCGCCAGCGCCAGGCTGCGCAGCCTGCCGCTGCCTCACTTCGATGAGCCAGACGACATGGCTCATGAACTTGCCGATCATGCCGTGGACGCGCCGGTGGCGCTGGTCTTCGGTCGCGAGCGCTCGGGGCTGACCAATGACGAGATCGGCCACTGCACCCACCAGGTCAGCATCCCGGCCAACCCAGACTACGGCATCCTCAACCTCGCCCAGGCGGTGCAGGTGCTGGCCTACGAGGTCAACCGCGCCTGGCGGCGCCGGCCAGACAGCGGCTACCACCCCACTCGGCCCACTGGCGAGAAGCTGCCCAGCCGCGAGCAGCTCGACCACTTCCATGAACATCTCGGCCGGGTCATGCAGGCCAGCGGCTTCCTGACCCAGCCCCATGCCCGCACCGAGGCTCAGTTGCAGGCCCTATTCGCCCGCGCCCAGCCGACCCGCCGCGAGCTGTCGCTGCTACGTGGCCTGCTGAGCGCCCTCGAGCCCAAGGATCACACGCCCGGCGACGGGCAAGCGTGATCGCGCTTCCAGTACTCAAGGAACCTTCCAGGCGCTTTTCCTAACAAGCGCTTTTAATACAAAAACGGCGCCCCGAGGGGCGCCGTTTTGCTATCTCAATATGCTCTGTGAACTGGCACTGCCTAGAACGTCATGGCCGCCAGCCACCCAAAGGCGATAAGCGGGATGTTGTAGTGCAGGAAGGTCGGCACCACGCTGTCCCAGATGTGGTCGTGCTGGCGGTCGACGTTGAGCCCCGAGGTCGGCCCGAGGGTCGAATCAGAGGCCGGCGAGCCGGCATCGCCCAGCGCCGCGGCGGTGCCCACCAGGGCAACGGTGGCCAGATCAGAGAAGCCGAACTGCACGGCCAACGGCACGAAGATGGTGGCGATGATCGGGATGGTCGAGAACGACGAGCCGATCCCCAGGGTGATGAAGAGCCCGACCAGCAGCATCAGCAGCGCCGCCAGGCCCTGATTGTCGCCGATCGCGTCGAAGGAGCTCTGGACCAGGGTATCAACCTCCCCGGTCGCTTCCATCACCGATGCAAACCCGGAGGCGGAGATCATGATGAAACCGATCAGTGCCATCATGCGCATGCCGCTGGTGAACAGGTCGTCCGCCTCACGCCATTTGAAGATGCCGCCGACCGACAGCAGGGCGAAGCCCACCAGGCCGCCCAGCACCATCGAGCCGCTATAGAGCTGAATGCCCAGGGCGGCGAGAATCGCCACCACCGACATCACCAGGCCTGAAGTGCTCACCGCTTGCGCCTGGTCGTCCCCATGGGCTGGATAGTGGGGCTGGTTGCTGGTGACCAGCTCGCTGTCGGCGTAGTTCCGCGGCTTGCGATAGCTGAAGGCGACGGCCACGATCAGGCCCAGCGCCATACCGGCCACCGGCACGCCCATGGCCAGCGGCACCATGCCACGAGAGATCTCGAGGCCCAGCGCCTCACCGGCGCTGTTGATATTGGCCAGCAGGATGTCATTGAGGAAGATCGCCCCGAAGCCCACCGGCAGCAGCATATAAGGCGCCGTGAGACCAAAGGTCAGCGCGCAGGCGACCGCACGACGGTCCAAGCGCAACTGATTCATGACCTTGAGCAGCGGTGGAATCAGGATTGGGATGAAGGCGATATGTACCGGGATCAGATTCTGCGATGACACCGCGACCAGCAGCACCGAGCCCAGCAGCAGGTACTTCACCGCTCGCTGGCGACGATGAGTCGCGTCCTGACCCAGCAGCCGGATCAGCCGCTGCGCCAGCAGATCGGGAAGCCCCGAGCGGGAGATCGCCACCGCGAACGCCCCCAAGGTGGCATAGGCCAGTGCCACCTTGGCGCCCCCACCGACGCCCTCGTTGAAGGCCGCCAGCGTGCTATCGAGGGACAGCCCACCGACCAGTCCACCGACCAGGGCTCCGACCACCAGCGCGAAGACCACCGACACCCGGGCCAGCGACAGGCCCACCATGACAAGTACCGCGAGAATTACCGCATTCATGCCTTTTTCCCACCGAAAGATATGTGTTAGGACGCGAAAGGCGGCGATTCTAGCAGAAAAGAGCGCGATGAGCTTCGGATCGTATGGATTCCGCCCCGTAGATACGCCAACAAAATGTCACCAATATGTTATCGGGGTGTCACAAAACGTCGCCATGTACTATTCTGAAGCCAGTGGGGTGTTGAGGGGAAAACGATACTCTGCGGCATAAAAGACAAGGGACACTGTCGATTAGACGCCACGGACGCGACGGCACAGGACGTGCTTCAGGGAAAGGCAGGATGCCACGACACCCGGAGGGTGTTCAGGGAGGTTGAAGATACCGCCGTGGGGTGCATGCACTCCACGGCGTTTTTGTGCTTCTGAGTCACTCTACCCGGCCATAGAATCGCCGAGGTGACAGGGTGCGTCTTACTGACTGACGGGTAGGCGACCATCGACGGCAATGGGTCACAACCAACCCGGTGCCGACCTCAGCCGCCCTGAAATCCCTCGAGGAAGGCGGCCAGATTGGCGCCAAGGGCCTCGGTCGGATAGCCCCCCTCCTGTATCAGCACCGTCGGCAGGCAGAGCCGCCCCAGGCGGGCACCGACGCGGCGAAAATCGGCCGTCTCCAGCGCCAGGCCCGCCAACGGATCATCCTTGTGGGCATCAAGCCCGAGGGCCACCACCACCGCCTCGGGGCGGAAGGCCTCGAGGCGCTCGAGGAGTGTCTCCAGGGCCTCGAGGAATGCCGTCCCGTCACTGCCCAGCGGCAGTGGCAAATTGACGTTGGTGCCCTGGCCATCGCCGCTGCCGGTCTCGTCGGCGCCCCCCCAGAAGAAGGGATAGAACTCATCCGTATCGGCATGCAGCGACCCGGTCCAGACATCGCCGCGTGCATAGAAGATGTCCTGGGTGCCGTTGCCGTGGTGTAGGTCCACATCGACGATGGCCACCCGGGCATGACGTTCGCGCAGGATGGTCGCCGCCAGCGCCGAATTGTTGAGAAAGCAGAAACCACCGGCCCGCTCCGGCCCGGCATGATGGCCCGGCGGACGACAGAGGGCATAGGCACGGGATTCACCGGCACAGACGCTCAGCGCCGCAGCCTCCGCGCTCGCGGCACTGGCCAGGATACCCGTGAAGCTGTCGGGCCCGATCGGGCAGGCCATGTCATGAAGGTGCCACCCCGCCTGACCGACCGGGTGTCGTGGATAATGCTGCCCCCCACCACAAGGATGCACGTTAGGCGCGACCAGGGCCGAGGCCCCCGGCATCTCCTGCCAGCGGGCATGGATAGTCGCGAGAAAGTCGAGATAGCGGGGAGTATGGATGCGCTCAAGTCGCTCGCGGAGGCAAGCCGTGCCCTCGGCCCCGGGGGATTCGAGACGTAGCCCCAGTTCCGCGATGGCCTCGGCGAGGCGCACCGCGCGCTCCGGGCGCTCCGGGGACGGCGCAGGCTTGCCCCTCAGCAGAAAGGTCTCGGGGGCATGAAGATCCTGGGTCGCGGTATAGAAAAGCTTCATGAAGCGTCATCCGGCAGGCTGGGCATCCAAGTCAACAGAACCGGCACGGCGGCCAGGGTCCTGGGCGGTCGTGAACCATGCAATCATGAATCAGGCCAGCATGAAACAGACTAGCAACGCATAGGCCTGACGCGCCGCTACTTCCTGTTTTGTTCCTGCGAGAAAGGAACCGCGAGCGAGCCCAGACGGTGTCTTCGCACGGTTCCGGGCGTCAGCCTGGGCCGAATGGCGGCCCAACCGCCACGCCAAACGTCAGCAGCGTCCCTTCATCGCCTGCCCCGGCGGGCAAAAGCCGCCCCGATGGCTCTCGTCACGATAGCGGTCGCGATCACGATGGCGCCGACGCTCCTCGTAATGACGAACATCGTAGCGACGGACATCGTAGTGGCGCTCCTCATGGTGGCGGCCGTCGTAGTGGCGATTGGAACGATGACCGTGGTAGCCATCGATCTCGAGCAGTGGCCGGGCTTCCAGGCGCGCGGGGGTATAGCTGCAGCCGGCCAGCAACAGCGCACAGCGCACAGCCGATCAGGCAAGGGACGATGAATTTCATGGATCAAGCCTCTCGAGAAGCATGGATGACACGCTTCCCTGCGAGCTACCGGTATGTCGCGAGACCTTTGCGACTCCTGCCGCGCCTCCGACACACTCAAACAGCGTTTTATAACTGATCAGTGTACCCGGCGAGGCGGCGGACTTCCCGCAACAAACGAGGAAACGACTACATCAGAAGCATGACGGCGACCGCACGACCTCAGCAGCGTCCCTTCTTGGCCTGACCGGGAGGACAGAAGCCGCCTCCGCCACTGTGGCCGTCGTGGTGGCCGCCATCGCCGATCTCGATGATCGGTTCCGGGGTGATGCGGGCGGGCTGGTAGCTGCAGCCGGCCAGCATCAGGGCGGCGACTAACGCCGTCAAAGCAAGTGTGGTCGATTTCATGCAAAGCTCCTTCCCGTAAGATCAGGCAGGTAATAGAAAAGGTTGGGCACTGAGTGTAGTGGGCCTGAGTACCGGGCCCCAACTGTCGCAAATGCCAGACAGTCGACGATGACCGCCGTCCTCCCTCACTGGACAGGGTGCTGATTATACAGGTACACCTTGGCGGGCCCGATCCTATCGATCCACTCATTCGACCCATCCACTCATCGAGGACTCAGCATGCGATTTGCCATCTATGGAAGCGGCGGCGTGGGCGGCTATTTCGGCGCCCGGCTCGCCGAGGCCGGCGAGGACGTCACCTTCATTGCCCGGGGCGATCATCTGGCCGCGATCCTGCGCGACGGCCTGACCGTCAGGAGCATCAACGGCGACTGCCACCTCGCCAAGGCACAGGCTAGCGACGATCCGGCGACCATCGGTGTGGTGGATGTGGTGATCGTGGCGGTGAAGGCCTGGCAGGTCGAGGAGATTGCCAGGTCGATGGCACCTCTGATCGGCCCCGAGACCCTGGTGCTGCCGCTTGAGAACGGCGTCGAGGCCACCGAGGTGCTCGGCGAGGCCGTGGGGCACGACAAGGTACTTCGCGGCCTGTGCGGCATCCTCGCCTGGCGCGAGGCCCCTGGCGTGATTCGCCATGCAGGCGTCGAACCGTTCGTGCGCTTCGGCGAGGCCGATAACCACAAGAGCGAGCGCACCCAGCGCGTGAAGGCGGCCTTCGACCAGGCCTCCGGGGTCACCGCCGAGATTCCCGACGACATCCAGGTCGCGGTGTGGAGCAAGTTCCTGTTCATCTGCGCCATGAGCGGTGTCGGCGCGGTGACTCGCGCGCCGATGGGCGTCAGCCGCCAGCTGCCGGAGAGTCGCCGGCTGCTCGAGCAGGTCATGGAAGAAATCACCGCGGTGGGCCGAGCGAGAGGCGTGGCCCTGCCCGATGATGCGGTGACGAAGGCACTGACGTTCATCGACACCCTGCCCGCGACCAGCACCGCCTCGATGCAGCGCGACATCATGGGTGGCCTGCCCTCGGAGCTCGAGTCACAGAATGGCGCCGTGGTGCGCCTGGGCCAGGCAGCTGGGGTCGCGACCCCGATCAACGCCGCCCTGTATGCGGCCCTGCTGCCCCAGGAGGCGCGGGCCCGAGGCCAGGTCGCGTTTGACGACCGCTAAGACAATGACGGACGGCGCCGCCCTCAGGCGTTATGGACGACCTCGCCGAGCCCGGTGAGGTCGTAGCCCTGCATCAGCTCGGCCCGCTCCGCGAAGCGAGCCTCGCGAGCGAAGGCCAGCAGATGCTGCACCGGCCGCTCGAAGTAACTACGCCGACGCATGGCCAGATCGAAGTATTCCTGGTGCAGCGGCACGAACTCGAGCCCATGACGCCGCGCCGCGGCTTCCACCCCCAGTCCCGCGTCGGCCTGGCCCTTGAGCACCGCTAACGCCAGGTCATCCTCGCTGAGCATCGGATGCGGCGCCAGCCGCAGATCCTCGAGAGCCAGGCCGTCGCGCGCCAGCAGATACCGCAACAGTCGGTCGGCCCCGGCCCCCGACTGGCGCCGCGCCACCAGCGGCGCCCCCTCTCCTGCCGCGCGTTTAAACCCGGCCAGCGAGCGAATGCCTCGCGGATTGCCCGGCGGCAACATCAGCCCCTGGCAGCGTCGCGCCCAGCGAATGATCACCAGGTCACGCATACCGCCAAGGCCCAGCGACTCCGGGCGGTTATAGCCGCCGTCGGCGTCGTCGATCACATGCACGCCCGCGAGCAGAGCATCGCCATCCAAGAGCCGACGCACCCCATCGCCGCTGCCATGGCAGAGCAGCGCCAGCTCCGAACCACTCTCGCGCACGCTCCATTCAAGCAGCGGATCCTGGCTGCCGGCGAGCACTCGCGGCACCGGCCGCTGGCCGGGTCGATCGCCTTCCAGATGACTCATCAACCACAGATCCAGACTCTGACGGGGAAAGAGCAGCTTACCGGTCACCTTGGTGCAGGGAATCTCGCCCTGACGGACCAGATCGTAGACCTTGCGCTCCTTGAGTCTCAGGTAATCCGCCGCCTCGGCGGTGGTGAGGTAGGTATGGCGGTGCGGCGCCAGTGGCGAATCATCCCTGGGCATGGGCGTCTTCCCTGTCGGTCATTTTTGTCGTTTATAGATCTTTCGCTGCATATTTTTCAGCATAGGATGCGTTTACGCTCTGCAGAACACATGCTGCAAGCATCATCAGGAGGATGCCATGTCGACCAGCGGGATTGCGGCCAGCGACAGTGCCCTGCACACGGCCCTGGCGCTGGTCATCGACATGGACCCGGCCCTGGTGGAGATCGTCGCCCTGTCGCTTCAGGTGTCGCTGAGTGCGGTGCTGATCGCCAGCCTGATCGCCCTGCCGCTAGGCGCCGCCCTGGCGCTATGGGCCTTCCCCGGCCGAGGCGTAGTGATCGTCGCGCTCAACGCGCTGATGGGGTTGCCGCCGGTGGTGGCGGGGCTCGGCGTCTATCTGCTGCTGTCGCGGGCCGGCCCGCTGGGGGAATGGGGGCTCCTGTTCACGCCCACGGCGATGATCCTCGCCCAGGTGGTGCTGGTGCTGCCGATCATCGCCGCCCTGGCCCGCCAGCTGATCGAGGAGCTGTGGGGCGAGTACCGCGAACAGCTGTCTTCCTTCGGCCTCAGTCGCGCCCGGGCCATCCCGACCCTCTTGTGGGATGCCCGGTTCGGGCTGATTACCGTGATACTGGCCGGCTTCGGCCGGGCCAGTGCCGAGGTCGGCGCAGTGCTGATCGTCGGCGGCAACATCGATGGCGTGACCCGAGTGATGACCACCGCCATCGCCCTGGAGACCAGCAAGGGCAATCTGCCCCTGGCTCTGGGCCTGGGCATCGTGCTTTTGAGTCTGGTGGCCCTGGTCAACGGCGCCGCCTACGGCATCGGCGAAACCGCCAGGAGGCGTCTGGGATGACCGACATGAGCATGGCGATGGGTATCGATCAGGCACCGGCCAGTCTGGCGCTGGAGGCGGTGAGCTTCGAGCACCGCGGCCAGCCCCTGCTTGAGGACGTGACCCTCACGCTCTCGGGCCCCGGCAAGACGCTGATCATGGGCCCCAACGGCGCCGGCAAGAGCCTCTTGATGCGCCTGGCCCACGGCCTGTTGGAGCCCAGCCGGGGCAGGGTCAGCTGGCCCGGTGGCCGGCCGCGTCAGGCCATGGTCTTCCAGCGCCCGGTACTGCTGCGCCGCTCGGCACTGGCCAATCTGACCTACACCCTGAAGATCAACGGCTCGCCTCGCGCCGATCGTCGCGCCCTGGCCCTCGAGGCGCTAGAGCGCTTCGGCCTGGGCGCGCTGGCACGACGGCCGGCGCGGGTGCTGTCCGGCGGCGAGCAGCAGCGCCTGGCCCTGGCTCGCGCCTGGCTGATCGGCCCCGAGATGCTGTTTCTGGATGAGCCCACCGCGGCGCTGGACCCCGCCGCGATCAAGGCGGTCGAGGATGCCATCGAGGACTTCCATCGCCGCGGCACCCGCATCGTCATGACCAGTCATGACCTCCACCAGGCGCGACGCCTGGCCGATGAGGTGATCTTTCTGTGCAACGGCCGGCTGGTCGAGCACAGCAAGGCCGAGATCTTCTTCTCGGCACCACGCAGCGCGGAGGCCCGTGCCTTCGTCAAAGGGGAACTGGTGTGGTGACGCGTTCCGCGCCAGCCACGCCATGCGTCAGTACAGCGCCACTACAAGGAACGACCGTATGCACTATCGGATCATCAGCCTCGCCGCCCTCGGCCTGATCGGCACTACCCTCTCCGCTGCCACTCTGTCCTCCGCGGCTCGGGCGCAGGACGACGCGCCTTTCATCACCCTTGCGTCGACCACGTCCACCGAGCAGTCGGGGCTGTTCGGCTCGATCCTTCCCAAGTTCAAGGAAGGTAGCGGCATCGACGTGCATGTGGTCGCGGTAGGCACCGGCCAGGCCTTCGAGATTGCCCGTCGCGGCGATGCCGACAGCCTGCTGGTGCATGACACCACCGGCGAAGAGCGCTTCGTCGCCGAGGGCTATGGCAGCGAACGCCAGAACGTCATGTACAACGACTTCGTGATCCTGGGGCCGGACAACGACCCCGCCGGCGTGCGTGGTGCAAAAAACATCGAGGAAGCCCTGACCCGCATCGCCGAATCCGAGGCACCCTTCGCCTCACGCGGCGATGACAGCGGCACCAACCGCGCCGAGCTTCGCCTGTGGAATGTCGCCGACATCCAGCCGAGCGGCGAATGGTACCGGGAACTGGGCAGCGGCATGGGCCCGACCCTCAATACCGCCGCCGGCATGGACGCCTATGTGATGTCTGATCGCGCCACCTGGGTGGCCTTCAAGAACCCGCAGAACCTGGCCATCGTCTTCGAGGGCGACGACGCCCTGTTCAACCAGTACGGCAGCATCCTGACCAACGAGGAACGCTTCCCGGATCTCAAGCACGACCTGGCCGAGCAGTGGCATGACTGGCTGCTGTCGGACGACGGCCAGCAGGCGATCGGCGATTACCGCGTCGATGGCCAGCAGTTGTTCTTCCCCAACGCCGGCCCCTCCAAGGCCAAATAGCCAGTTCCCTGAGCACAGGACAGCTCGCCTTCAGACACGAAAGCCCCCGGTGGCCATGGCCACCGGGGGCTTTATCATCTGACGTTACGCGGTATCAGCTCTTTTTCAGGCTGGCGATGTACCAGTCGGGATTGGCACGCTTCAAGCCGATTTCATAGAGCACATAGGCACTCAGGAAGGTAACGGGCGCCGAGAACCCAGCAATGCTCGGCAGCTGCATGATCACCATGCCCGCCACGGTGGCCACACACCAGGCGATCAGGCCACAGGGGTTGTAGGCAGGAATATAGGCATTATCCAGCTCCACATGCCCGTCGAAGCGCTGCTGGTAGGTACGCGACAGGATGTGCGCGAGGGCGACACCGACCCAGGCCACCACGAACACGCCCTGATAGGCGAGCGCCTGGAGGATGTAGCTGAACACATCGGCGATCATCAGCAGGTAGGACATGAGACCGATCAGACACCCCGCCACCACCTTGGGCAGCTTGATGCCTGTGACCTTGCGCACCAGTGCCTCGAAGTTGACCGTGGCCAGATAGTAGTTCGCGGTGTTGATCCGGCTCTGGGTGACCCAGACCAGCAGCAGCCCTCCTACGCCCATCAACTCCAGCAGCCCCAGCACAATAGAGGCTTCCGACAGACCATCGGTGGGAATCATCGAATCCAGCAGGATGCCAATGATGCCACTGAACAGGAACGTCATGGCATAGAAGGGAATGCCGAAGGTCACCTTGGCATGGAAGTTCGCATCACTCTGCTTGCCGAAGCGGGCATAGTCGAAGGTGAACATCATCAGCACCCACACGCCCATGTAGTAGGCAAAGGTATGCAGCCAGCCCCAGGGCGATGCACCACCTTCCGGCACCCGCGACAGCCAGTCGCTCGGATAGCCAAACTCGGCAACGGCCATGCCCACCGCAATCAGCATACCGATGACATAGACCGGCAACAGCACGCCATTGAACTTGTCCAGCCAGTGCTGAACACTGCCGAAAATCAGCGAGACCCCGATAATCGCCACGATGGCGGTACTGACGCCCATCGTCAGGCTGCCACTCCACTCGCTCAGCACCAGGGCCATCACATAGCCTTCGAACACCGCGTAGTAGAGCGCTGTCGCAAAGAAGATCAGTGTGGCGACCACCGCCCCCACATGACCGAATAACACCCGGGAGAAAAGGGCGACGGTCAGCCCCGTCTTCATCGCGTAGCGGCTGATCACTCCGTTGATCACCCCATAGGCGATCACCGTCAGCACGATGCCGATCAGCGCGTTGGCCGTGCCGTAACTGCGCGCCATGGCGGCGGCCACCACCATGTAGAAGATGGCACTGCAGACGGCCCACCATGCCATCATCAGGTTGGTACGCGGCATCCGCCCATCGGCGGGGACCGGCTGTTCTGCATAGTCGAGGTCGGTGGCCTCGTTGGTCTGGGATTGCTTGGTCATTACGCACACCTTTGTTGTGATTATCTAGGTGGTTGTGGCCATCTCTCGGACAGACCCGCCCCGGGCCGCCGGAATCGACGACCGTTACGGGACTGTGAGATAGAGGCCGTGTGGCTCGGGTCATGCCACCACGGTGGCCACCTGGCGCCTGCCGGGTGGCATGACGGTCATGGCATCTGGCGCAGAGCCGCCATCTGCTGTTGATATTCCGCGCGCGCGGCCAGCGCCGCCTCCAGGCTGACGGGCACGAAACGGACCTTCTGGTGCGGCTGGATCTGTCCGACCCAGTCCATGTCGGCACTGATCACAGTACCGATCATCGCGTAGCCGCCACCAGACACGGCATCGCGATGCAGGATGATCGGCTCGCTGCCACTGGGCACCTGGATGGAGCCGATCGGATAGCAGGCATCGACGATATTCGAAGGATCATCACCGGCACCGAACGGTGGCTCGCGATCGATGAACGACAACGGGCTCCCTCCCTTCATGCGGTAGCCGATCCGGTCGGCCTCCGAGGCGACCGTCCAGTCCTCCTCGTAGAAGCGCTCGCGGCTCTCGTCGGTCAGGCGGTGATCGTAGATGCCGGGCACCACTCGCAGCATGTAGTGCTTGGAGAAATTCGGCACCAGCGACTCCGGCAGCCGTCGCCCTTCACGAGTGGAGGTGGCGACAGGCAGCAGGTCCAAGTGATCACCTGCTTGCAGCGGCCGGCCCTCCAGCCCCCCCAGGCTGCCCAGTGAATAGGTACTGCGGCTACCCAGCTTCTCGGGCACGTCGATGCCGCCCTCGATGGCCAGGTAGAGTCTTGCCCCGGCCTTGACGAAATCGAAGCTCAGGGTGGATCCCGCGGGCACCCGGAACACTTCATTGAGCGGCTGCGGCTCACCGTCGATCCGCGGCGTCATCTCGGCGCCACAGGCCGCAACACAGCGGCTCTCGCTGAAGCTAAGCTCCGGCCCCATCAGCGCGCACTCCAGCACCGCGGCACCTTCCGGATTACCGAGCAGCAGGTTGGCCGCTCGCAGCGAACGCTGGTCCATGCCGCCGGAGGGCGGAATCCCCAGGTGGTAATTGCCCTGACGGCCTGTGTCCTGAATGGAGGTGGCAAGCCCTGGCTTGATCACGTCAATGGTCATGGAGCACCTCCTTGATACGACTGGCATAGCCATCGGGGTCACGGTTGAAGTCATCAAGATCGAAGGTGAACGGCACCACCCTGGGTTCGAAGCCACCGGCCTCGGCATCCGCTGACAGGCGATCGTATTCATCACGATCGATGGCGCGATGCTTCACGATGTCGCCGGGACGGAAGAAGATCATCGATTCGTCGATATGCGGCTGCTGATCGGCCGGATCGTAGAGCGGCATCGGGGTCACGCCGAACATCTGGTAGCCGCCTGCGCCGCGCACCGAATAGATGCAACTGAAACAGCCGCCATAACCCACCGTCTGCTTGGGCGTATCGGTTCGCGGCCGCAAGTACTTCGGCACCTGAATCTGACGCTCGCGCGGCACCATCTGATACATGAACGGCAGCCCCGCCACGAAGCCCACCATGGAGACGAACCAGGGACTTCCGCTGTGTGCCTCGATGAAGGCATCGACACTGTCGAAGCCGTTGATTCGCGCTGCATAATCAAGGTCGGTGCCCGAGGGATCCTGGTGACGATCTCGGAAACGCATCAGCGTCTCGTGGGTCCAGGGGTCGTTGTAGAGCACCGGTACCTCGATCACTCGCGTCTCGATGGTGCGCACCTGCTGGGCCGAGACCTCACGATCCAACGATTCCAGGGTCTCCTGCAGCTCGCCTGCGCTGATCTGCTCCGGGTCATAGCGCACCTGGTAGGAGGCATTGGCAGGACAGATCTCGATGATGCCGGGAACGGACATGGCCTTGAGCCGCTGGGTGATCGAGATCGACCGGAAGAAGGCCTCGAGGGTCATCTCCTCGCTCAGTTCCACGAAGAGGAACTCATCGGCGGCCAGGCTATAGCGTGCCTGGGTGCCAGTGGTAGTAGACGTGGTCGCACTCATGACACCGCCTCCTTGACGCTTGCTGAGGAGCTTTCGGTGGAAGCAGGCTCGCCTTCCAGCCAACGCTCCAGAAAGCCTGTATCCATCGCGCCTCGACGCACCTCGGGATCATCGACCAAGCGCCGATGCAGGCCTGCGGTCGTCGCGAAGCCCTCGAGCGTGAACTCGTCCAGGGCACGGCCGGCCCGGGTCAGCGCGCTGTCGCGACACTCGTCCCAGACGATCAGCTTGGCGACCAGAGAATCGTAGAACGGCGGCATCCGATGCCCATCGAAGAGGCAACTGTCGATGCGGATACCGGGACCGGTCGGCCAGACCAGCCGCTGTACCTGACCCGGCGAGGGAAAGAAGCCCCGCTCCGGATCCTCGGCATTGATGCGCATCTCCACGGCCCAGCCGCGACGACTAATCTCCTGCTGCGTGAAGCGAAGACGCTCACCACAAGCCAGCCACAGCATCTCTCGCACCAGATCGACGCCCGTCACGGCTTCGGTGATCGGGTGCTCGACCTGGATTCGGGTGTTCATCTCGATGAAGAAGAACTCACCGGTGGTGTCGTCGAATAGGTACTCGAGGGTACCGGCACCGAAGTAGTCGACATGCTCGGCCAGCGCCACCGCCGAACGGCAAAGCGCGTCGCGGGTGGGCTCATCGAGGGCTGGGGACGGGCACTCCTCGAACACCTTCTGACGGCGCCGCTGCAGCGAACACTCACGCTCGAAGAGATGGATGGCACGCTCTCCGTCGCCGAGGATCTGGACCTCGATGTGGCGGGAACGCTCAATGAATCGCTCCAGGTAGACGCGATCATCCCCGAAGGCAGTGCGCGCCTCGGTCTGCGCCATGGGCAGCTCCTCACGAAGCGCTTCGGCATTTGCCGCCACCCGGATGCCACGACCTCCACCCCCGGCCGCCGCCTTGATCAGCAACGGGTAGCCTACGCTGTCGGCCACCGCCAAGGCCTCGTCCAGATCGCTCACCGCACTGGGTGAACCCGGGACCACGGGGACTCCGGCCTCGATCGCCGTCTGACGGGCCATGGCCTTGTCGCCCATGCGCTCGATGATGGCGGCCTCGGGGCCCACGAACACCATGCCGGCGTCCTTGACGGCCCGGGCAAATCCGGGGCTCTCGGAGAGAAAGCCATAGCCCGGATGCACGGCATCGGCGTTAACGTCCTTGGCGGCCTTAAGTATCGCGTCGATGTTCAGATAGCTTTTAGTCGCCTGTGCCGGGCCGATGCACACGCCTTCATCGGCCTGCTGCACCGCCAGGCTGTCTGCATCGGCCTCGCTGTGAGCGACAATGGCCTGCATGCCAAGCTCACGGGCGGCACGCACCACACGCAAGGCAATTTCCCCACGATTGACGATAAGCAGTCGACGAATCATCACACCACCTCCAGCGTCGCGACGGCCTCACCGGGCTCGACGACGGTTTCATCTTCGACCAGGAAGGCGGTGATGGTGCCTGCCGCCTCGGTCTTGAGTTCGAAGAACTGTTTCATGACCTCGATGAGTCCGATCACCGTACCGGCCTCGACCTGCTGCCCCTCCTCCACGAAGAGCGGCTTGTCGGGGGATGGCCGACGATAGAAGAGACCGGGGAACGGCGCCTGAATATCTTGCTGCGACATGGTGTTGTCTCCTGATGATTGTATTGTTGTTTGAGGAAGCGGAGTCAGTGCGCCTTGATCTCGAACCCAGCCTGGTCGAGTGCGCTGCGCACGGACTTGACGAGAGACAGGGCGCCGGGCGTATCGCTGTGGATGCAGATCGACTGGAAGCTGACGTGGACATGCTTGCCGCTGACGGCTTCGACCACCCCGTCCTGACAGGCCTTTAGCACCTTCTGTGCCACGGCTTCCGGCTCGAGGGGCTTGACCTTGCGCACGAAGACGATGCCGCCCTCATCGTTATAGTCACGATCGGCATAGAACTCGTGGATACGGCTGATACCGGCTTCGCTCGCCGCCCGATCAATGGCGGTGCCGGCCAGGCAATAAATGGGCAAGGAGGGAGCGACGTGCTTGAGCGCCCGACAAAGGGCCTGAGCGAACTCGTCGTCGCGGGCGGCATGCATGAAGAGCGCGCCGTGAAGCTTGAAGTGATGTAGCGTCAGATTCTCGTGGGCGGCCAGTTCGCGCAGGGCGCCCAACTGATAGAGCGCATCGTTCACCAGCTCCTCGGCAGAGGCGTGAATATGGCGCCGTCCGAACCCGACCAGGTCGCGATAACCGGGATGCACCCCCACCGCGACACCATGCTCTGCCGCCTGACGGAGAATATCCGCCATGGTGGTCGGATCACCAGCGTGGAAGCCTGCTGCCACATTGGCGGAGCTGATCAAGGGCAGAATGTGAGGATCGACACCGTCGCCGATCCGCCAGGCACCGAAGCCCTCTCCCATATCCGCATTCAGATCGATTGTCGTTGTCATGGTTGTCTCCTGAAGTGGCCTCATCCATTTAAGGCACTCGGGTCGACAAGTGGAATTACTAATTTTTGTTTTGTATTATCAAAAAACCCGAACGCTTAATGAGCTAGCCATGGCACGCGACCCTTCCCTGCGCAAGATGCGCTACTTCCTCGCGGTGGCCGAAAGCGGCAAGGTCACCCAGGCCGCCGTCGACCTCAATGTGTCCCAGTCGTCCATTACCACCGGGGTACGAGAGATCGAGGAACAGCTGGGCGTGACGCTGTTCCAGCGCACCGCGCAGGGCATGACGCTGACCCGACAGGGCCACCGATTCCTGCATCAGGTCCGCCACGTGTTTCAGGCCATGGACGAGGCCTTCGATAGCCTTCAGGACACCTCGGCTGCCTTGAGCGGAACTCTGGATCTGGCCATGAGCTATACCGTGGCGGGCTACTTCATGCCTCCGCTGCTGGCCCGCTTCCAGCGCCGCTATCCCGGTATACAACTCAGGCTGCATGAGGTTGCCCGCCCGGCCATCCAGCAGGGCCTGAACTCCGGCGAGTACGACCTGGCGATCATGTTGACCTCGAACATCGACGAAACTGCGCGTCTGGAACGCCAACCACTCATTTACTCGCCACGCCGACTGTGGGTGAACAGCCACCATCCGCTGCTGAAGCAAGACTCGGTCAGCCTGCGCGATATCATCGATCAGCCCTTCATCATGCTGACGGTGGACGAGGCGGATCAGACCGCCATGAAATACTGGGCAAGTAGCGGCCTGACGCCCAACATCATTTTCAAGACGTCATCGGTGGAGGCGGTACGCAGCATGGTCTCCAACGGCACCGGCATCACCATCCTCACCGACATGGTCTACCGCCCCTGGTCCCTCGAGGGCAGGCGCATCGAACACATCGACCTGGTAGACCCGATTCCCACCATGGGAGTGGGCCTTGCCTGGTCGCGAGAGCGGCCGCTGTCCCTGCCGGCCAAGGCCTTTCAGGACCTGGCCACCTCCTACACGGACTGAGCTCCCTCCCGGCCGTCTGTTTCCACCTGCGAGCCGTTCATTATCGGGCGCCCCACGGGGCGCCCGAGTGCGTTACAGGGCACTGGGATGCAACCTTGGTCTACCCGGCCTAACCTTCACTTTACGTTAACGTCAACCAAACCTAGGCTAGTCGTATTATCCGACAACATCGGCGCGCGGCCTTTGCAGTCTCATCAGTCTCAACTACCGCCGCCCGCCATCGAACTGCCCGGGAGCCACGCCATGCATACCCCCTATCAGCCCCTCGACTTCGGCCTCGACGAAACGATGGTCATGCTGCGCGACCAGGTGAATGCCTTCGCCCGCGACGAGATCGCCCCGCGTGCCGCCGAGATCGATGCGAAGAATGAGTTCCCGAGCGACCTATGGCAGAAGTTCGGCGACATGGGCCTGCTCGGTATCACCGTGCCCGACGAGGACGGTGGCAGCGGAATGGGCTATCTCGCCCACTGCATCGCCATGGAAGAGATCTCCCGGGCCAGCGCCTCGGTGGGTCTCTCCTACGGCGCCCACTCCAACCTCTGCGTCAACCAGCTGAAGCTCAACGGCAGTGCCGAGCAGAAGGCCAGGTACCTGCCCAGGCTGATCAGCGGCGAGCACGTCGGGGCACTCGCCATGTCCGAGCCCGGCGCCGGCTCCGATGTGGTGTCGATGAAGCTTCGCGCCCGCCGCGACGGCGATCACTACATCCTCAACGGCAACAAGATGTGGATCACCAACGGCCCGGATGCCGACGTGCTGGTGGTCTATGCCAAGACCGACCCGGAGGCCGGCTCCAAGGGCATCACTGCCTTCATCATCGAGAAGGATTTCCCCGGCTTCTCCACCGCCCAGAAGCTCGACAAGCTGGGCATGCGCGGTTCCAACACCTGCGAGCTGGTGTTCCAGGATTGCCGCGTGCCGGCCGAGAACATACTGGGCGAGGAAGGCCGCGGCGCGCGGGTGCTGATGAGCGGGCTTGATTATGAGCGTACCGTGCTCGCCGCCGGCCCCATCGGCATCATGCAGGCCGCCATGGACGTGGTGGTGCCTTACGTGCACGAGCGTAAGCAGTTCGATCAGGCGATCGGCGAATTCCAGCTGGTGCAGGGCAAGATCGCCGACATGTATACCACCCTGAATGCCTGCCGAGCCTATCTGTATGCGGTGGCCGCCGGCTGCGACCGCGGCCAGACCTCCCGCAAGGACGCCGCCGGAGTGATCCTCTACTGCGCAGAGAAGGCTACCCAGGTCGCGCTGGATGCTATCCAGCTGCTCGGCGGCAACGGCTACATCAATGAGTACCCCACCGGGCGGCTGCTGCGCGACGCCAAGCTCTACGAAATCGGCGCCGGCACCAGCGAAATCCGCCGCATGTTGATCGGCCGCGAAATCTTCAACGAATCCAAGTAAGGGCGGCGTTCCATGAGCATCCTCCAGACCCAGATCAACCCGCGCAGCGAGGTCTTCCAGGCCAACGAGGCGGCGATGCGCGACACGGTCGCCTCCCTCAAGGAGCTGACCGCGACCCTCGCCCAGGGCGGTGGTGACAAGGCCCGTGCCCGCCACGAAGCCCGCGGCAAGCTGTACGTGCGCGACCGCATCGATCATCTGCTCGACGAAGGCTCACCCTTCCTCGAGCTCTCGGCGCTGGCCGCCTACAACGTCTACGACACCCCGCTGCCCGCCGCTGGCGTGATCACCGGCATCGGCCGAGTCAGCGGTGTCGAGTGCGTGATCGTCGCCAACGACGCCACAGTCAAGGGCGGCACCTACCACCCGCTGACCGTCAAGAAGCACCTGCGCGCCCAGGAAGTGGCCCGCAAGCATCGCCTGCCCTGCTTGTATCTCGTCGATTCCGGCGGCGCCTACCTGCCCGAGCAGGACGAGGTCTTTCCCGATCGCGACGATTTCGGGCGCATCTTCTACAACCAGGCCACCCTGTCCGCCGCGGGCATTCCGCAGATCGCGGTGGTCATGGGCTCCTGCACCGCCGGCGGCGCCTATGTGCCGGCGATGGCCGACGAGTCGATCATCGTCAAGGGCCAGGGCACCATCTTCCTCGGCGGCCCACCGCTGGTGAAGGCGGCCACCGGCGAAACCATCAGCGCCGAGGACCTGGGCGGCGCCGACGTGCACTGCAAGGTCAGCGGCGTGGCCGATCACTATGCCGACAACGACGCCCATGCCCTGCAGATCGCCCGCCGCGCCGTCTCGCGTCTCAACTGGCAGAAGCGCGGCCAACTCGCGCTCAAGGACTCCCGTCCGCCGCGGCTCGACCCCGCCGAGCTCTACGGCATCGTCGGCACCGATCTCAAGAAGCCCTATGACGTGCGCGAGGTGATCGGCCGCCTAGTCGACGATTCCGACTTCGACGAGTTCAAGCGCTACTACGGCGACACCCTGGTCACCGGCTTCGCCCACCTCCACGGCCATCCGGTGGGCATCGTCGCCAACAACGGCGTGCTGTTCTCGGAAAGCGCCGTCAAGGGCGCCCACTTCATCGAGCTGTGCGCCCAGCGCAAGATCCCGCTGGTATTCCTGCAGAACATCACCGGCTTCATGGTCGGCTCCAAGTACGAGCAGGAAGGCATCGCCAAGCACGGCGCCAAGCTGGTCACCGCAGTGGCCTGCGCCCAGGTGCCCAAGTTCACCGTGCTGATCGGCGGCAGCTTCGGCGCCGGCAACTACGGCATGTGTGGCCGCGCCTATGACCCGAACCTGCTGTTCATGTGGCCCAACGCTCGCATCTCGGTGATGGGCGGCGAACAGGCCGCCAACGTGCTGGCCCAGGTCAAGCGTGACCAGTACGAGCGGCAGGGTGAGACCTGGTCCGCCGAAGACGAAGAAGCCTTCAAGAAGCCCACCCGCGAGCAGTACGAGCACCAGGGCCACCCCTACTACGCCAGCGCAAGGCTGTGGGACGACGGCGTGATCGACCCGCTGCAGACCCGCGACGTGCTCGGCCTGGCCCTGGCCGCGGCCATGAATGCCGAGATCGACGACACCCGCTTCGGCGTCTTCCGGATGTGAGGGCCTAATGACTAATACCACTTCGCAAGGGACCACCTCGACAGGGACAACCTCGTCAGAGACAACCCCATATTCCCGCCTGACCATCGATGAACGCGGCGTGGCCTGGCTGACGCTGGATCGCCCGGCGGTGCTCAACGCCTTCGACGATCACCTGATCGGTGAGCTCAACGACCATCTCGACCGGCTCGCGGCGGCGGCCGAACGCAGCGAGGTCCGCGCCCTGGTGCTTCGCTCCGAGGGCAAGCACTTCTCGGCCGGCGCCGACCTTGGCTGGATGAAGCGCATGGTCGACTATTCGCTCGAGGACAACCTCAAGGACTCCCGCGAGCTCTCGCGGCTGATGCAGGGCCTCGACACCCTACCCTGCCCCACACTCTGCCGCGTGCAGGGCGCGGCCTTCGGCGGCGCCGTGGGCCTCGCCGCCTGCTGCGATGTGGTGATCGCCTCCGAGAAGGCCAAGTTCTGCCTCTCAGAGGTCAAGATCGGCCTCGCGCCCGCGGTGATCAGCCCCTATGTGCAGCGCGCCATCGGCGCGCGCCAGATGCGCCGCTACGCGCTGACCGCCGAGGTCATCCAGGCCGATGCGGCGGAACGGCTGGGGCTCGTCCACCGCATCGCCGAGCCGGATGCCCTGGACGACGCCGTGTCGGCGATGCTCGACACTCTGCTCGCCGCCTCGCCCCAGGCGCAACGCGCGACCAAGGCGCTGCTGGCAACGGTCGGCCGCGACCCCGACAGCGAGGCCACCCGCGAGCGCTGCTGCCGCGTGATCGGCCAGCTACGGGTCAGCGATGAAGGCCAGGAAGGCCTCGCCGCCTTCTTCGACAAGCGCACGCCCCGCTGGGCCCACCACCCCAAGGATTCGACGTCATGACCTCCCTCACGCCCCCCCAGAGCACGCCCTTTTCCAAGGTCCTGATCGCCAACCGTGGCGAGATCGCCTGCCGGGTGATGCGCAGCGCCCGCGCCATGGGGATCGCCACCGTAGCCGTCTACTCCGATGCCGATGCCAACGCCCGCCATGTGCGCGAGGCCGACGAGGCCGTGCGCATCGGCCCGGCGCCGGCCCGTGACAGCTACCTGAAGGTGGACGCCGTGCTCGAGGCCGCTAAGCGCAGCGGCGCCGGCGCCATTCACCCGGGCTACGGCTTTCTCTCCGAGAACGCCGACTTCGTGACCGCCTGCGCCGAGGCCGGCATCGTCTTCATCGGCCCGCCCGCCGCCGCCATCTCGGCGATGGGCGACAAGTCCGCCGCCAAGGCCCGCATGGCAAAGGCTGGAGTGCCGCTAGTACCCGGCTACCACGGCGACAGCCAGGGCGATGAGCTGCTGCGCGCCGAGGCCGACCAGATCGGCTACCCGGTGCTGCTCAAGGCCAGCGCCGGCGGCGGCGGCAAGGGCATGCGAGTGGTCGAGTCCGGCGACGGCTTCCAGGCCGCCCTGGACGGCTGCCGCCGTGAGTCCCAGGCCGCCTTCGGCGATCAACGCATGCTGATCGAGAAGTACCTGACCCAGCCGCGCCACGTCGAAGTGCAGGTGTTCTGCGACCGCCACGGCAATGGCGTCTACCTGTTCGAACGCGACTGCAGCGTGCAGCGCCGCCACCAGAAGGTGCTGGAAGAGGCCCCCGCCCCGGGCATGAGCGAGGTCCTGCGCCGCGAGATGGGCGAGGCCGCAGTGCGCGCCGCCATGGAGATTGGCTATGTGGGCGCCGGCACTGTCGAGTTTTTATTGGATGCGGACGGCCACTTCTACTTCATGGAGATGAACACCCGCCTGCAGGTCGAACACCCGGTCACCGAGATGATCACCGGCCAGGATCTGGTCGCCTGGCAGCTCAAGGTCGCCATGGGCGACGCCCTGCCCTGCCGCCAGGACGAACTCGCCATTCACGGCCATAGCTTCGAGGCGCGCCTCTATGCCGAGGACCCGGAGCAAGACTTCCTGCCCGCCACCGGGCACCTAGAGCACTTCGGGCTGGATCTGGTCGGCGCCGGCCTCGACCCCGTACAGGTGCGCCTGGACAGCGGTGTGGAGAGCGGCGACGAGGTCTCGATGCACTACGACCCGATGCTCGCCAAGCTGATCGTGCATGGCGACGATCGCGCCCAGGCGCTGGCGACCCTCAACCGGGCCCTGGCCGCGCTGGACGTGCGCGGCGTGGTCACCAATCGCGCCTTCCTGCAGCGGCTGGCGAGCCACCCGGCCTTCCAGGCGGCCGAGCTCGATACTCGCTTCATCGAGCACCACCACGACGCCCTGTTCGAGGTTAGCGAACCAAGCGCCGAGGACTACGCCAGCGCCGCTCTGGTAGCGCTGGACCAGCTCGGCCGCGAGGGCACGAGCGATTCCCCCTGGGACCGCCATGACGGCTTTCGCCTCAACGCCGATCATCGCATCCGCGTGGCCTTGAGCGACCCCAAAGCGACCGCCCCCCAATCGACCGACGCCGAGCCCGTTGTCGTCGACGGCAGCCGCCCCCATGACGCCGCCCCTTGGCGGCTCACCATCCAAGGCACGACGCTTTCGGCCAACCTGCAGCGGCTCGATGGCGACGCCGTGGCCATCACCCTCGACGGCCACCGCCGTCGCCTGCTGGCAAGGCTCGATGGCAACGCCATCGTGCTTTCCGATGCCCGGGGCGAGACCCGCTTTAACTGGCTGCGCGCGGACGCCGTCGATCACGGCCAGCACGAAGCCGAATCGACCCTCACCGCGCCCATGCACGGCACCGTGGTCGCGCTATTGGTGGAACCCGGCACCCCGGTCGAGAAAGGCATGCCGCTGATGGTGATGGAAGCCATGAAGATGGAGCACACCCTGAGCGCCCCCGCGGATGGCCAGGTGGCGAGCTTCCACTTCGCGGCCGGCGATACCGTCGGCCAGGGCGAGGTGCTGCTCGAATTCGCCGTCGATGAGTGAATCGCGCTAGCCCGAGAACAGGAGACACCAGATGGCATTCCCCCAATCCGTGCGCCTGGTCGAGGTCGGCGCCCGCGACGGCCTGCAAAACGAGCCCGAGCCGGTCAGCACCGCCACCAAGCTTGAGCTGATCGACCGGCTCGGCGCCGCCGGCCTTCGCCATATCGAGGCGGCCAGTTTCGTCTCGCCCAAGTGGGTGCCGCAGATGGCCGATCACCGCGAGGTGATGGCCGGGCTCAGGCGCCGCGAGGGCGTCGTCTACTCGGCGCTGACCCCCAACCTCAAGGGGCTGGAGGCCGCGCTCGAGTGCGGCGTGGACGAGGTCGCGGTGTTCGGCGCCGCCAGCGAGTCCTTCTCGCAGAAGAACATCAACTGTTCGGTGAGTGAGTCGCTCGAGCGTTTCGCCCCGGTGCTGGCGCGCGCGAAAACGGCGAACGTGCGCGTGCGCGGCTATGTGTCCTGCGTACTCGGCTGCCCCTACGAGGGCGAGATCGCCCCCGCCAAGGTGGCCGAGGTGGCAAAGGCGCTTTATGAGATGGGCTGCTACGAGGTGTCGCTTGGCGACACCATCGGCACCGGCACCCCGCTCAAGGCCAAGCGCATGCTCGAGGCCGTGGCCCGCGACATCCCCATGGCGAAGCTCGGCGCCCACTTCCACGACACCTACGGCCAGGCGCTCGCCAACCTCTATGCCGTGCTCGAGGAAGGCATCGCTGTGATCGACAGTTCCGTGGCCGGCCTCGGCGGCTGCCCCTATGCCAAGGGCGCCTCCGGTAACGTGGCAAGCGAGGACGTGATCTACCTGCTCAACGGCCTCGGCATCGAGAGCGGCATCAATCTTGATGCGTTGGCGAAAACCGGCAGCTGGATCACCCAGGCCATCGGGCGGCCCAACCGCTCCAAGGTGGGCGTCGCGCTCGCCGCCCAGTGATCACAAGACGAATTAAGTCACCCCACCGCTGAAAACGAAAAAGCCCCCGAGCCTGTTTGCTGGCTCGGGGGCTTTGATTGTTCGAGCTATGTATCCTCGGAGGGGAATTAACGCCTACAGCACGCGCGGCTGCGGAATGGAGGCGAAGCCGCAATGTAGTAGCCGTCGCCGTGACTGTGATTGTTAGGCCTTATATCTTTCTGAAAATTGATTTTAAAAAATCCCAGATTTTGAATATTGTAGCTGCGAATGCTGCTCCAATAGTAAATCTAAAATAGTAGCCAGTTACGAAAAAAACGATTGCAATAAGAAAAGAGTAAAATCCCTCATTTCGATAGCTTGCACCAAATGTGTCAGCCAGACTTCTAAACGGGGTATCGCTATAACTCCAATCATAACTTATGCCCCAAATCACGAAGGCAAGGGTCACGACTAGCCCAACGATGCGATAAATTTTTGCGAAGGACTCAACATAGCGGGGATCAATACCGTCAAGGTCATAATCAATACCCTTGCGGATGTTCGTTTTATCCTGATCTTCTTCCATCTCGACCTCTTAAATTTACAGTACAGAGCCTAACGCCTTGCTAAGCGGATAAAAATGGTTGGTTAAAATCGCGTAGCGATAACCAACTGTTTTTATTCCGTTTAAGCAACTTGTTAGTTGCTTCTTAACCAAATACTCGTTCTAAAGTTGCTGATATTAGACCTTGTGTTTGTGCGGAAAGAAGAACGCAACCAATAGTTGTTAAATCGGCTGTCGTGCCTAGCCATTGCACCAGAGATGAGCTCTTCAAACTATTAATACGATCTTCTTTTGGTAATTCTTTATTACCCTCAAGAATCTTAATAGCATCAATTAAATATTCAGAAGGAGTATCATCTGGCAACCCCAGACTTTTCATTAAACTTGGAGGGTCTCTTAACTCAATAGCTTTTTTGGTATTTGTTATTTCAAGACCATCAGCTTTAATGTGTGCGCCTTTAGGAGCACTTATTCCAGTGCCGCAATTGTCAATTCGTACGTTTTTTAAATCTAGCATAGTATTCCTCATGACAACTAACAGTGATTAGACTGCGTGCTCGTTTATTGACTTAAACGCGCTGGCACGTTTAAGTCAATAAACGAGCGCGCCATTTTCTACCTAACCCATTGATAAAAAACATTCCTACGCATCGCTCGGCTACCTATGCAGAATTCGCGCGCTTGCGCATTTTGCCAGATCCAATAATACTGTATGAACATCCATATATTCGGGCAACAACGTATGGGCGCGCAGAGCAGACCACCCAAGCTGATGGATCGTGTGAAGGCCACCATGCGGGTAAAACGCTACAGCCCTCGCACCGAGAAGACCTACTGCTACTGGATACGCTACTTCATTCGTTTCCATGGCGTGCGTCACCCCGCTAGCATGGGCGCCCCTGAAGTGAAGGCTTTCCTGGAACACCTCGCGGTAGAACGCTATGTGGCGGCGGCCACGCAGAACCAATCAACTCTGGACTACAACGCTCCGCTGTAGAGAATGTGGAAGCGAAAACCTAGGTCGGCAGCAGCCGATCATCATGAAAGCTCCAGCTCCATATAGTGAACTGCACCTTCGGTCTTACAAATTCTAAATCCAAGCCGCTCGTAAAGCGCCACAGCAGGATTCATGCTAAACACGCAAAGGCGAAGCAGTCGAACCCCTGCTTCCCGGGCAATGCCGTTAGCAAAACTAACAGCCTGCGAACCTACTCCCCTATTCTGCCAACCTGGCTGTACCTGCAGGTCACGAATGTAATAAGCCGTATTGTCGTGACTCAACCGCAAGACACCCACCGCATCATCATCTAAGATGATCTCGTAACTCTCGAGCTCTTCCCAGTTCTTATCAAACAACGCCTGATCCCAATGAATCCCGATCTGTTGATAGTACGGCTCCATATTCTGACGAGTCAGACTTTCAACAAATTCCTTATCTTTCGCTTGCCGAAGCTCAGGTTTCATTCCAACTTTCCTGACAGTGATAAAACTGCGTTAACGATCATGACGTGAACGTGCCGGCGTACACACCTAGACGATCCGGCGGCGAGCCTGGCGAGATACATTCACAATGAGCAACACGAAAAAACTCCGACTGCCGAGACGAATCTTAGCCAGGCTCGTAAAGTACATACTTCATCCTTACGCACGCCCTCATCACCTAGTGCGACACACCGCCAGCCCTTCTTCCCGGAGGTAACCACAAAAGTTCTCGACATCTTCATTACTGAAATTTCCAGAAACAAAATCACCTGGAATCAGCCCTTCGTCCCAACGCTCCGCCACCAGAATATACCCCGCTTCCTTTTCATCGCCCGGAAAAATCTCCACTACGACGGTGGTTTGATGGATATAAATATCACGGAGCTCTTTGGTACAGCGAAGAACGGGATATTGCTCGTCGACCCTGCATTGATAACCCGCTTTGGAAAAGAATTCGCTAGCGCTGGAGAACAGGGCATCATCCTCCAAGTGCGAATGAGGTGCTTGTTCAATGCTTCTGGTGATACCACTGGCCACATTGGTGCAACCGGAGAGAAGCACGGACATCAAGGTGAAAAACAGGTAGTGCTGCTTCATGGCGGTAGTAACTCTTCACAAGAGGTTGAGAAGCAATAATGAAGCCGAGCACGCTACCGCCCCTACCTGGGCATGTGACGATGGCGTCCTGCCACCCATGCGGTAGTCCCTGCGTCCAGCTATGGTGTACTGCTCGTCTCAGCGATCTGGCCATCAAGCGTATTCATTAGTCATGACGGATGCAAAACAGCGGTAGGTCGCGGAAGTAGCTCAACGTGACGCCTGAATCTCCTCGCCACCGAGCGACTCACCTGCACCAACGAGAGCAAGGGCCTGCCGACGAAGTGAGTGCTACCCAACCAAAAGCCCCGAGCCAGTGATCTGGCTCGGGGCTTTTCTTACCACCCTAATTCATCCTGATCGCGGCTGGTGAGCTAGTGTTGCGCTCCTGCCGCGAGCGCCGACGGCGTCTGACAGCCGACGATGGCCGGGGCCTTCTGAACCAGTGCTTCATCTTCGAGCGCTGCCACCATGAAACGGGCGAAGTCCACTCGGCGCGTGAGGTTGCTGGCGAGGGCAGGATCGCCCACATGCCGTCGCCATACCGGTAGTCCCTGGCTGTCGCCCTCCTCCAGATCGCTGGCGCGCACCACGGTCCAGCGCGTGTCGCTCTCGAACACGCGCCGGCAGGCTTCCACCTGATCATCCAGGTCCGCGAAGCGGATCAGGCGCGCCAGCCAACCAAAGACCGCCACGAAGGTCCTGAGCTTCCAGGAATAGACGTCCTGGCCATCGCGGGAGATGTGCCAACCACAGGAATAGACGAGGCGTGCTCCCGGCTTCGCATGGTCGAGCACGGCCTGCGCGGTTCCCGTCCCGTACTGCTTAACGCCCCAGGGACCAGTACCGTCAACACGCCATCGCACCCGGCGACCGCCTTCTTGATCACTTCCGGGTCATTCGTCGCGCCGGGCACGATCGTCATGCGCCCCTTAAAGGCCTCGAGCTTGCCCACGCTCTTCTCGCGACAGACCCCGACCACCTCGTAGCCCCGGTCGAGCGCCTGCTGCACCATGTACTGCCCTAGCTTCCCGGAAGCCCCTACGATGCACACCTTGTTCATCGTCACCCTCTCGCATTGGCCTGCGATCCGGTCATGAAGCAGTCACCCGAAGAAGCAGGCATTTTCATCCTTAGCCACCAGCTCCAGATATTCCTGGACAGAACTCACCTCCGGTTGCGGCGGATAGGCATGCCATTTCATATCTGCCCGATGCCAATACACCTTCCAGATCTTCTGGCTTTTGACATGAGTCGCCTTGGCGATCGGCGTTTCCATCATTTCGCCCGCAGCTCCCCACTTCGGCCGAATCTCGAAGATCTCGAGGCTTTGCCCCGAAATACGAAAGCCAAGATCCACTTCGGCGCGGAGGTGCGCCGGCGGGCGGTGCTGATCGATAAATGCCTGGGCCGCCTTTTCTACTCGTTTGCGGTCTAGCTCATTAAATGCCATTCGGCCCTCCTTTCTACAAACCAGATCAGGGCCAATTTAACACCACGAATCGGCGACTGCAGGCCGCCCACTCTACATGCGGCTTGTCATAGCCCCTTGATGGGCCATGCTTCGTCGCATCGGCAACGATCACTGTCTATGGCGAGTCTCGGCTTCAGGGCGCGACCCACTGCTGGCCACGATAGGCGAGGATCTCGCCGGTGTCGTCGTTCAGCGCGAACAGGTACAGCCAGTCGTTGGCCACCAGCGACGAGAGCATCTCGTGGCGGGCGACGATGGCCTCGATGGCCTCGGTGGGCGCGGCCAGATAGGCACTCAGGCGCAGCGGTTCATGGCGCCAGTGCTCGCCGTCGTGCAGCGACTGCAACGGCAGGCCGATGCGCAGGTCGCCACCGTTGCCTTCGAACACGCCGATATGCCCGCCGACCACGTTGTGCAGCACCTTGTTGCCGCTGCCCAGCTTGCGGTTGTCCAGGGTCGAGCTGTTGTACTGCATGTTGATCCAGTGCGCGACGACCATGGGCGCGGTCATGATCAGCTCCAGCCGCTGGAAGTCGGGATCCGTGCGCCAGTCATAATCGTGCATGAAGCTGCGACCCTCAAGATCGATTGGGGCCGTGACATGGCGCGGCGCGGCGATGAAGCTGGCATTGTTGGCCAACCCCCACTCCGGACGGGTCTGGGACCAGTCGGCGCCGCGGCGGTCGAGTACCTGGGCCAGGTCCGTGCGATCCCCATCCAGGCCGAGGGCGGGCGCCCGCGCACGCCGCGCCTGCTCGGCGGCCTGGGCAAGCCATTGCCGCTCCGTCGGGCTAAGCGGGCCCTCGCCTTCCGGCAGTTCGATCCGGTCGGTGATGGTGTGGTGAAGCGCGGGCACGAAGCGGCTGTGGTCGGGGATGACAAGCCCGCCGTCGGCCAGCTGCTCGCGTACCGCCGGGTCGTTGAGCAGTCGGGCCAGGGCCCTGACCGAGACTTCCCCCGACTGCCCGCCGCAGGCGCCGCACTCCAGCCCCGCCGCATGGGGGTTATTACTGCTGTGGCTGGCATGGCCCACCAGCAGCACCCGGCGGGCGATATGCTCGGAGAGCCCCATGGCGTCGAGAATGGTGCGGGCGAGCTGCACCTTGTCATCGAGGGTCAGCGCCTCGCCCGAATCCCGCCAGTGCCAGGTGAGCTGCTCCAGATGCAGCGACGCACGGCTGGCCTTGGGAGACAGCGAGCGCAGCAACAGCTTGCCCGCGTACAGGAGCCCGCCGGTCTCCACGGCGGTGAAGGTGGCGGTGGCCGACTGCGACCATTCCTGCAGGCGCGCCTGCCAGTTGAGCCGCTTGGCGGCGCGCTGGGTGCCATCGGGCGCCCCGCTGGTCAGGGTCACCTTCGGGGCGAGCAGGCCCGGCAGATGAGGCTGGGCCATCGCGGAGCCGGCCGGCCGATACTCCAGCGGCAGGCCGAAGAAGCCGGCGAACCCCAGGGTCTGGATGGCCGGACTCTGCCGCTCCAGCGCCCGGCGCAGCGGCTCGGAGCGCACGTCGATGCAGAATACCGCCTGCATCTCAGGCGACGGCACCGTGAGGGCCGGCGTGCGAATCGAATCGCTCAGCGCCCGGTTCAGGGGCTGCTGGTAGGCCAGCTCGCTGGCGACCTGCCACACCCACAGCGGCCGCTGCGCCTTGCGATGACGCTCGACCTGTCCCGGCAGTTCCGCCAGCTCACGCTGCCACTGGGTGCTCAGCTGATCGGCCTGCTCGGGCTGCTCGTGGTGAAGGTAGCGCCACAGCACCAGCTCCCAGGCCAGGCGGATCGCCAGCAGGCTGCGCATGTCGGAGGCGCCCCGTTCGCCTGCGGAGGCCGTCAGGGCTCGCTGCCAGTCCTGATAGGCGACCCAGGCGGCCCAGCCGTTGATATCCAGCAACAGCGCCTGGGCATAGCCATGGAGGCGCTGGGCATCGACATCCAGCTCGGCGATCACCGCCTCGAGCAGCTCGGCGTCGCTGACCGGCAGGGTCTCGAAGTAGCGCCTCAGCTTGGGCTCGCCCATCAGGATGGCGATGCCGCGATCCTTGAGGGTCGTGTCCAGCCAGTGCTGATACAGGGTCTTGTCCGCGGGGGCGTTCAGGCGCCCGGCATTGAGCGGCCCGTCTTCCTGAAAGTAGGCGGCACAGAACTGGCTGATCTGGTGGGTGATCTCGTCACGCCAAGCCATCTTGTGCTGCCGGTCGCGACGGGCATCCACCAGGTCACTGATGTTGTGCCAGTGAGGCAGCCGGGCAAGACCATCGACCACCGACAGCAGGTTCTTGTACCCCCCGCGGTACCCGAGCCGCTGGGCGGCCTGGGTCAGGTGGTCGCCGGTGATCTCGCCGCGCTGCCAGCGGCCGAGGTAGTGGCTCGGTGGCATCAGGCACTGAATATTACCAAGTGCCGACAGCCGCGCGGAGACGGTGTCCGCGGCTTGCTCGCGCATGTTCCAGAAGGGGCTTACCGCGATCAGCCGATCCAGCGGCCAAGTGGGGGCCACACTTTCGCAGGCACGATCCAGTGCCTGCTCATGGGCCGGCGTCAGGGACACGGACTCCTCCGCCATCGCCGCCTGGCGATCGAGGGCCTGAGGCGTATGTTCATGAATCGTCATTGTGACCCCTCGCGAGAAGCGGCGTGAAGTTGCTTGGCGTTGATACGCCCCGGCAAACGATGCGGCCAGAATTTCAGGGTGTTCTTGGTGACCCACTCATCCAGGTAGAAGCCGGCGTAGCAGTAGAGGTTCAGCTTCTGCACCCAGCCAAGGTGCAGGCCATAGCGTTGCAGGCAATAGCCCGCGAACAGCAGCACGAACAGCAGGCTAACCCAGAGATCGGCCCACACGGAGGCCGTATGCTCGACCGTCGGCAACAGGGCAGCGAACAGCGACTTGAGACCGAAGTAGGTGAGCACCACCAGCGCGGCCAGGCCGATGAAGCGCAGGCCCGAGCCCGACCCCGGCTGGCCTCGACGCTCCGCCAGCATGGCGGTCAGCGCCAGCGTCAGCAGGACCCAGGGGCTCATCATCTCGAAGGCCGTGGAATCGGTGGCGTACTTCGCCACCACGGCGAGCCCCGCCACCATGGCCACACTGATGATGCCGGCCATGATCCACTCGACGCGAGACGGGCGCCGGGCCGGTGCACGGTGGCGGAGCAGGTTCTGCTGCACCGCTTCGCCGGAGCTGAGGAAGGCGTAGGCCTTGTAGCAGGAGTGCGCCAGCAGGTGCAGCATCGCCAGCTCGATCAGCCCCAGGGCAATCTCGACCAGCATCAGACCCATCTGGGCGCTGGTCGACCAGGCCAGCCGCACCTTGATACTGATGCGGGTCATCATGATCAGGGCCGCCAGCACGCTGCTGATGCCCGCCACGACCAGGATCAGGGCCTGCGCGGGCGTGGATTGCAGCAGCAACGGCGAGAAGAGGATCAGCAGGTAGCCGCCGAGGTTGATCACGCCGCCGTGCAGGGCCGCAGAGACCGGCGTGGGTGCCTCGACCACCTGGATCAGCCAGCCATGCAGGGGCAGCTGCGCGCACTTGATCAGCGCCGCCAGGCCGAGCAGGCAGGCGGCCGCCTGTTCGCTCACCGACAAGGGCTCAGCCGGTGCCGCATAGGCGCTCGTGATGACGCTGATGCGGGCACTGTCATGATGCAGGTAGAGCAGGACGAAGGCCGCCAGCACGCAGAGCTCGGCGCCGCGCGCGAAGAGGAACTTCTTGTGCGCGGCCAGGGCCGCCCGGGGGCGGTGAGGATAGAACATCAGTAGCTGATGCATGGATAGGCCGATGATGAGCCAGGCGACCAGGAACAGCACCAGATGGTCGCTCAGCACAGCCACGCTGACCGCGGCGAACACGGTCTGGGCGAGCATGACGAAGCGCTGCTGGCGGGGCTCGCCGCGCAGGTAGGTGGCGCTGTAGCGCACCACGATGAAGCTGATGAAGCTGGCGAGCAGCAGCATGATCAGGTGCAGGGGCGTGGTCTGCCACCACCCGACCACCGCCGGCATCGCCCCCGACACGCCCGCCAGCACCAGCAGCAAGGCGAGCAGCAGCCCCCCCAGGGTGGCCAGTCGCGCCGTTTGCCAGGCTTGGCTTTCCGACTGGCGAGCACTGGTCACGGCCCCCATCCCGAGAACAAAGGGCACCAAAGACAACAGAAGGGTGAACAGCGGCTCGCTCCAGCTCATAGGTGACTCCCGGAATCTATGTGGTATGCAGTATCCAGAGACTCGAACTTGAAATAAAATATATATATATAAATTGATTGTTCTCAAAAAGTGAACGATATGAGCCGCCTGAACTATCACCACCTCTACTACTTCTGGCGCGTGGCCGCCGAAGGCAAGCTGACGCGGGTCGCCGAGTCGCTGCACCTCTCCCAGAGCGCCCTGTCGGCGCAGATTCGCAAGCTGGAAGAGCGGATGGGAAAGCCGCTGTTCGAACGGCGCAACCGATCTCTGGTGATGACCGAGGCCGGGCGGCAGGTGTTCAACTATGCCGAGGTGATCTTCACCAAGGGCGAGGAGCTGGAATCGCTGATCAGCCGCGGCATCGAGCCGGAGTATCAGCAGTTGCGCATCGGCATGCTCTCCAGCATGTCGCGTAACTTCATCGAGGGCTTCGTCGCTCCCCTGCTCGACCAGGAAGAGTTCAAGGTACGTTTCAGCCTGCATGCCAGGGGCATGACCGACCTGCTCGCCGGCCTGGCCCGCCATGAGTTCGACCTGGTGCTGACCAACACCCAGTTCCAGCCTTCCGACTCGCCCCAGGCGTCCTGGCAGAGCCAACTGCTGGCCCGCCAGCCGCTGTCCATCATCGGGCCGCCCGACTCGGCGCCGCCCCACCCCTTCCCCGAGGGCTACGCCAACCTGCGCTGGGTGCTGCCGGGCGAACACCACGAGGTGCGCCGGGCCTTCGATGGCTATTGCGGGCTCCACCAGTATCGGCCGGAGGTGCTGGCCGAGGCCGACGATATGGCCATGCTACGCCTGCTGGCGCGCGACAGCGGCGCGCTGAGCGTCCTGCCCGAGGTCGTGGTCAAGGACGAGCTGGAGCAGGGGCGGCTGACCAGCTTCATGCGGCTACCCAATGTGTACGAGAACTTCTATGCCATCACCCTGCCCCGGGAATTCATGCCGGCGGTGGTCTCGGAGCTGCTGGCTCGCCCGCTGATCAACCTGAGCTGAACCGTCACCTTCTCGCCCCGGCCCCTGTCTTACGCAGCCCCGGCATCACGACGTCATGACCAGGTTCGGACCCGCTCCAAGACGCCAAAGCCCCCGTGCCGGATCACCGACACGGGGGCTTTTCATCAAGGTCCGGCTGACGCCTGGCGCCAGTTCTCAGCGGCTCAGTGCTTGCCGGCCAGGGCGGCGCGATGGGCGTGCAGCTTCTTGTAGCTGTCGATCAGGCGCTGATGCTTCTCGAGCCCTTCCAGCTGCATGCTGGTCGGGGTCAGACCATGGAAGCGCTCGTCGCCGTTGATGGAATCGACCACGGCACTCATGGTGGACTCGCCGAACATGCGGCTCAGGTTGTGGTAGTAGTCCTCGAGCTCCAGCTCGTCGTCCAGGGCGATCTGCAGCACCGCGTTCATCGCCTGGTAGAAGAGCCCGCGCTCGACGCTGTTGTCGTTGAACTGCAGGAACATCTCGACCCGCTCGAGGGCCTCCTCGAGCTGCCCAAGCGCCAGGTTGATCAAGAGCTTCAGCTCGAGGATGGTCAGCTGGCCCCAGACGGTGTTCTCGTCGAACTCGATGCCGATCAGGGTGATGATGTCCTCGTGGTCATCGATCTGGGTCTCTTCCAGGCGTTCGAGCAGGTCGGCCAGTTGATCGTCATCCAGCGCATGCAGGTTGAGGATGTCCTCGCGGAACAGCAGCGACTTGTTGGTGTTGTCCCACACCAGATCCTCGACCGGATAGACCTCGGAATAGCCCGGTACCAGGATACGGCAGACCGGCGCGCCCAGGTCCTCGAAGACAGCCACGTACACTTCCTTGCCCAGTTCCTCGAGCATGCCGAACAGGCAGGCGGCTTCCTCATCGTTGGTGCCGGAGAAGTCCCACTCGCAGAAGTCGACATCGGCCTTGGCGCTGAAGAAGCGCCAGGAGACCAGCCCCGAGGAATCGATGAAGTGCTCGACGAAGTTGTTGGGCTCGGTGACGGCCAGCGAATTGAAGGTCGGCGGCATGAAGTCGTTCAGGCCCTCGAAGCTGCGGCCCTGCATCAGCTCGGTCAGGCTGCGCTCCAGCGCCACCTCGAAGCTCGGGTGCGCGCCGAAGGAGGCGAAGACGCCGCCGGTCTTGGGGTTCATCAGGGTGACGCAGGCCACCGGGAAGCGCCCGCCCAGGGAGGCATCCTTGACCAGCACCGGGAAGCCCTGCGCCTCCAGCGCCTCGATGCCCTCGAGGATATCCGGGTACTTCTTCAGGACCTCCATCGGCACGTCGGGCAGCGCGATCTCCTGCTCGATGATCTCGCGCTTCACCGCCCGCTCGAAGATCTCGGACAGGCACTGCACCTTGGCTTCGGCGAGGGTGTTGCCGGCACTCATGCCGTTGCTGAGGAAGAGGTTCTCGATCAGGTTCGAGGGGAAATAGACCGTCTCACCATCCGACTGACGCACGAAGGGCAGCGAGACGATGCCGCGCTCGGTCTTGCCGGAGTTGGTGTCGATCAGGTTGGAACCGCCCAGCTCACCGTCCGGGTTGTAGATCTCGAGGCAGTGCTCGTCGAGGATGCCCTCGGGCAGCTCGTCGTTCGGGCCCGGCTGGAACCACTTCTCGTTCGGATAGTGCACGAAGTCGCTGTTCGCGATCTCCTCACCGAAGAATTGATCGTTGTAGAAGAAGTTGCAGCTCAGGCGCTCGATGAACTCACCCAGCGCCGAGGCCAGCGCGCTTTCCTTGGTGGCGCCCTTGCCGTTGGTGAAGCACATGTTGGAGTGGGCATCGCGGATGTGCAGCGACCACACGTGGGGCACGATGTTGCGCCAGGAGGCGATCTCGACCTTCATGCCGAGATCCTCGAAGATCGCCGTCATGTTGGCGATGGTTTGCTCCAGCGGCAGGTCCTTGCCCTCGATCCAGGTGCTCTGCCCTTCCGACGGCTCGGCCATCAGCAGTGCCTGGGCGTCCTCGTCCAGGTTCTCCACCGTCTCGATCTTGAACTCGGGGCCGGTCTGCACCACCTTCTTGACCGTGCAGCGCTCGATGGAGCGCAGGATGCCCTCGCGGTCCTTGGCGGAGAGGTCTTCCGGCAGCTCGACCTGAATCTTGAAGATCTGGTTATAGCGGTCTTCCGGGTCGACGATGTTGTTCTGCGACAGGCGGATGTTCTCGGTGGGGATGTTGCGCGCATTGCAGTACAGGCGCACGAAGTAGGCCGCGCAGAGCGCCGAGGACGCCAGGAAATAGTCGAACGGACTCGGCGCCGACCCATCGCCCTTGTAGCGGATGGGCTGATCGGTGATGACGGTAAAATCGTCAAACTTGGCTTCAAGTCTGAGATTTTCGAGGAAGTTGACCTTGATTTCCATGAACGAAGCACCGGATGTGTGAATGGTGGGGCCCGAAGGCGTAACCCGCCATTATCCAGCTTTTACGGCCCTTCGTCTTGGGCGCTTACCAAAAATCACCGCCCTCGCCGCGAGCATGACAAGAGAAAAAAGGGACGGCTCTGCCAGGCCTGAGCCATCTTCTTGCCAAGCCAGCACTCTTTGGCAAGTATCTTCCTTCCCCTGAGCAAATGCATGGAGCCATACCTTGGACAGACTGGCGGTCATGAGGGCCTTCTGCCGCATCGTGGAACGTGGCAGCTTCGCCAGGGCGGCGGAGGATCTCGGCGTGTCGCCCGGGCTGTTGAGCCGCGACATCAAGCGACTGGAGCAGCACCTGGGCTGCGCCCTGCTCACCCGCACCACCCGCCGAATGGCACTGACCGAGCAGGGCCGACTCTACTACGCAGAGAGTCGCCGACTGCTCGAGGAGGTCGAGCAAGTAGAGGACAGGGTTCGCGAGCACAGCGACCGCGTGCGGGGGCGGCTGCGTATCAATGCGCCCCAGTCCTTCGGCCTGATGGTGCTTTCGCAGCTGCTGCCTGGCTTCATGGAGCGCTACCCGGAGGTCGAGGTGTCACTGGCCCTCGAGGATCGGGTGGTCGACATGGTCGAGGGCGGCTTCGATCTGTCGATCCGGGTGCGCGCCACCCTGCCGGACTCGAGCCTGATCGCCCGCCGCATCGCGCCGGTCCGCCAGCGGCTGTTCGCCAGCCCGGCCTACCTGGCGACGCACGGCACCCCGCAGATACCAGAAGAGCTCGCCGCCCACGAGGCGGTGAGCTATCTGCTGGCCGATGACGCGAGTCACTGGACGCTGCAAGGTCCCGACGGCGCGGTCTCAGTGCCTTGCTCCGGGCGCCTGGAGGTCGGCAGCAGTCTGATGCTGCAGGATATGCTGATCGCCGGCCTGGGCATCGGCGCCCTGCCGGACTTCATCTCCGATCAGGCCGAGACTGCCGGCCAGCTAGAACGGGTGCTCCCGGCATTCGAGATCCCGACCCGTCAGGTCTACGCCGTCACCGCCTCGCGGCTGGGCACCGATGCCAAGACCCTGGCCTTCCTCGACTATCTCAAGGAACGGCTGGGTAGCTGACCTCCGACGGCCGCACCCTCAACTCCCAACATTCTTTACCATGAGTAAAGAATGTCTTTCTCTTTCCCCGCTTATTCTCGCTGCCATGCTGGCTCATGCTCTGTTTCGTCACCCATCCGAAATAGAGAGGCTCACCATGACCCGCGTTCTCGTTCTCTACTATTCAAGCTACGGCCATATCCGCTCCCTCGCCGAGGCAGAAGCCGAGGGCGCGCGAAGCGTCCCCGGCGTACAGGTCGACATCCGCCGCGTACCCGAGACGGTTCCGGCGGAGGTGCTTAAAGCGGCAGGCCAAGTCGCCGACGACACCCCGGAGGCCAGGGTCGAAGACCTGCCCGGTTACGACGCCATCATCCTCGGCACGCCGACGCGCTTCGGCAACATGGCCGCCCAGATGAAGCAGTTCATCGATCAGGCCGGGGGGCTCTGGGCACGCAATGCCCTGGTCGGCAAGGTGGGCGCCGTTTTCACCTCCACCGGTTCGCAGCACGGCGGCCATGAGGCGGCAGTGCTCTCCACCCAGGTGCCCCTGCTGCATTTCGGCATGCTGATCGCCGGGCTGCCCTACACCTTCACGGGCCAGATGCGGCACGACGAGATCGTCGGCGGCTCACCCTATGGCGCAGGTACAGTGGCCGGCGGGGACGGCTCTCGCCAGCCAAGCGACACGGAGCTGGCCGGTGCACGCTTCCAGGGGCGCCACGTGGCCGAGATTGCCGCGCACCTGGTCGCCGGCCGCGACGTTGCGCTCTCCGCCTCACTGCCAACCGAGGAGGTGGAAGCCTGATGGCCCTTTTGCCTACACCCTCCCTCACCCTCGACTTCTTCCACGATGTCGTCTGCGGCTGGTGCTTCAACCTGTCGCCGCGGCTACATCGTCTGGCCGAGGAGTTCGAGCTGGATATCCGGCATCGCACCTTCGTACTGCAGGACAGCCCGGCACGCATGGTGGAGGTCTTCGGCTCCATGGCACAGGCCAAGGCGACGATCCTCGATCACTGGGCGGCCTGCCGGGACGCCAGCGACGCACCAGAACGCTTCAACATCGAGGGCATGCGCTCGGCTCCCTTCGACTATCCCCATGGCTTGCCCGGGGCACTGGCCTGCCAGGCCGCGCAATACCTGGCCGGCCAGGCAGGTCACTGGCAGATGTTCGATGCCATCCAGGCCGCGCACCTCAGCGAGGCCCGTAACATCGCTGATCCCAGGGTGCTCAGGGCCATCGCACAGGAGGCCGGGTTCGGCACCTATGCCTTCTGGCGACTGATGGAAGACCCGGCGACCTTCGAGGCCGTCCAGGCCAATCAGCGACTGGACCGGCGGCTGCGGGTCAGCGTTGTGCCCACGGTGATCGTGCGCGAGACGGGACAACGGCTTGTCAATGGGCCACTGGACAGCCTGCGCTCGCAGCTAGTCGACAACCTGCGGCTCGTCGCCACCGAGCTCACCTCCTGATTCACTGTGCCGGGCTGACCTTCCCTCTAAAGCCCGGTGCCCCTGCCGATGCGAGGCATCGCCATGAACCGCTTGACCGACCTGCTGCTCACTGCCCTGGCGCCCGCCGTCTGGGGCAGCACCTACATCGTCACCAGCGAGCTCCTGCCTGCCGGCTATCCGATCACCCTGGCCGTGCTGCGTGCCCTGCCTGCCGGTCTTCTGTTGCTGCTGCTGGTCCGCCGGCTGCCGGGGCGCGACTGGTGGAGCCGGGTGCTACTGCTCGGCGCCTTCAACTTCGCGATCTTCTGGACCCTGCTGTTCGTCGCGGCCTATCGGCTACCGGGCGGTGTGGCCGCTACCCTGGGCTCGCTGCAGGCGCTGTGGGTGGTGCTGCTGGCACGCGGCCTGCTGGGCACGCCGATCATGGCGTTCTCAATCTTGGCGGCACTGGCCGGTGTCGGCGGGGTCGCCCTCTTGGTACTCACCCCCGCCGCCCAGTTGGACCCGCTCGGCCTGGCGGCCGGCCTCGGAGGCGCTCTATCTATGGCGACCGGCACCGTGCTCAGCCGCAAGTGGCAGCCACCGGTATCGCCACTGACCTTCACCGCCTGGCAGCTGACCGCAGGCGGCCTGCTGCTGGTGCCGCTGGCCTGGTTCGGCGAACCCGCGCTGCCCGCCCTGACAACGACCAATCTTGTGGGCCTTGGCTATCTCGGCTTGGTCGGCGCCGCCCTGACCTATTTCCTGTGGTTTCGTGGCCTCGCCCGCATCGAACCGGCGGCGGTCTCGATGCTCGGGATGATGAGCCCGGTAACCGCGGTGGCGCTCGGCTGGCTGCTGCTGGACCAGAGGCTGAGCCCGCTGCAAGCCGGCGGCGCCGTAATCGTGCTCGGCTCGGTGTGGCTCGGGCAGTGGGCGGCGCGCCGCGGATCACGGCCTGCAACCGGAGCGCACTCTCGGACCTTTCTATTGCCGAGGTGACTGTCCAGGATGCGTGTATCCAGCCCATCAGCGTCCGGTGCCACTGAAGTCAATCTGGAGAGCTGGTATACATGTGAAATCGTACCTGCCTGTGACTATGCCGCATGTGTGAACACGGGAAAGGAGCCATGTCTGACTACTATGGAAGAATGGCGGCTAAGCGACCCGAGTAAAAACAGCGGGGTGGTCAATGACGCGGGCCCCGACATTCAAGATTTATGGGAGAGCGATGCCATGTTTGTCGCTGTGTATGAATTTGAAATCAAGGATGGCAAAGAAGCAGAGTTTCGTGAAGCGTGGTTGGAAGTGACAAAGGGTATTTATCAACACTGCGGTAGCTTGGGCTCCAGGCTGCACAGAACCGATAATCCCAGCATTTTGGTTGGCTACGCCCAATGGCCCAGTCGTGAGAAGTGGGAAAAAGACCACAAGATTACCGATGCACGGCATCAGATGGCGCGTGAAAAAATGCGTGGCTTATTGGTTCAATCGAAAGCAGTTTACAAGCTGGATGTTGCCGATGACTATCTGCAGCCGACTTTGGTGACAGAACGATAAATGATATGCCGCATGTGGCTTTAAATGCATAAAGTTTGTGGTTTGCAGTGGTTTTTATGATTTGCGCTTTTTGCGGCCAAGCTCCACTAGCCCAGAATGGTGCTTTTATGACTCTAGATGCGACGATGTGCGTGAGGATTAGGCAGTGAGCTCTCTCGGAACGTTGATTTTATTCTCAGGGAAGATGGGGGCTGGAAAAAGCACTCTATCTGCTAAAATTGCTCGAAAACGTGGAGCCGTTCTTATTTCAGAGGATGAGTGGCTATCTGCCCTGTTTCCCGGTGAGATCAAGGATTTTAATGACTACATCAGTTACTCGTCCCGTCTTAAACCGGTCATCAGATCACACGTTGAGAAAGTGCTTTTGGCGGGCACTACCGTAGTTCTGGATTTTCCCGGCAATACGAGGAAGCAAAGGGCCTGGTTTAAGGAGATATACTCACCGCGCGGCATACCCCACGAGCTATATTATGTAGCGGTAGATGATGAGGCGTGCCTAAAACAGCTAAAGAAGCGACAAAAAGAACAACCTGATCGGGCGCAGTTCGACACTGAGGATGTCTTCAGGATGGTGACCAGTTATTTTGAGCCGCCCGAAGAATCTGAGGGGTTCAATGTACAGGTGGTAAAGGCGGAGTCTTCATAGCCGTGCGCAGCTGCGGAAAAATTTCTGGCTTATTCTATGCGTCTGAAATCACTGAAGAGTGCTGCATCAGAAGCAAGGGCAAGTGCCTATTCAAAATTAATCGTGTGCTCATTCCCATAGCCGTCGAGCAGCCGGTGTACCCCATGACAAAGGTGATCAAACGAAAGGTACGCACTCAGTGGCAGCCATGCATACTTCATCTGCCGCCATAAGATCTCAATCAGGTTTAGCTCTGGCGAGTAAGCTGATAAATAGATCAGGTAAACACGATGCGACATCCACTCGATCATCTTCCGCTTGAAGGCCTTGGAACGATGCATGCTGGCATTATCGAGCACCACCACGGCGAAGGTATCGGGGTCTTTCTGGTCTACAAAGTGGTCAAACGCGTCGATGACCGTCTCAGTAGTCACGGGTTCGGTGGCGGTGTGATAGACCAGCTTCCCTGTTCGACTGAGGAATCCCAGTACGTTCAGCCTCCGGCTGTGTGAGTAGGCGGTTACCTCGCAAGGCTTGCCAACGGGGCTCCACGCGTATGGCACCGACGATGATTGTGAAAAGCCGGACTCATCGAAGTAATAGAGCTCATGTTCACCTTGGTCTTCCCGCTGGTGAAGCGCCTTGAGCAGGCCCTGAGTGTTGCGGAAATCCGCTTCGTCACGCCGCGCCTTGAGTGAGTGCCGAATGCGCTTGAAGCTGAAGTCATTTTTTTTTCAGCGCCCGGCGAAGCGTCACCGTGCTGACCGTCTTGCCGGTCTCTTCTTGAAAGCGAGCCTGCAAAGATCGAATCTGATGAGGCTGTTCGGCGACCAGTTCCTTCAATCGCTGGTGGTCATTCTCATCCAAGACTGGCGTGCGGCCACTGCGCGGCTTGTCGATTAGCCCGTCGAGGCCTGACGCCTCCCACTGTTTGAGCCATCGTGATACAGCATCACGGCGAACCTGCAGTATCTCAGCGATCTGATTGATCGTATGGCCTTGATCACTCAATAGGATGGCATGAGCACGCCGACGAAGGGCGCGCTTCTCACCATGATGATAGGCAGAGGACAGCGTCTGCTGCTCAGAGTCAGTGAGAGGGGCAACAAAGCGCCTGGCCATGGTTCCATCCGTGTCAGAAATCCTCGCGCAATTATACACGAAAACTTAAGACCAAGCACTTAGTCGTGTGGGAAGGTGATTCTTGACACCATCTTCGTCGGAAGCCAGAAGCAGGCATGAAGACATACAACGGGGAAGGACAGAAACGATGACCATGAAGGTCTGCATCGTAGGGGCTTCCGGGAAACTTGGACAGTACATGGTGCAACAGGCGCTCGACCGGGGCTACGAGGTGGTCGGTGTCTGTCGAGAGAAGAGCGTGGGCAAGCTCGCGGCGTTCGAGAGACGCATGACGATCATACCCGGCGCGACGAACGACCCGGATGTGATCAGGCAGGCGGTCGCCGGGTGCGATGGCGTGCTGACGGTGTTGGTGCCCTGGGGCGTTCAACAGTACGCGACGGGAACGGCACAGGCGATACTCGACCACGCCCGTCCGGGGGCACGCCTCGCCTTTTCCTGTGGCTGGCACATCTCCCGCGACGGCAAGGATGTCTATTCCTGGAAACTCAAGACCTTCTTGGCAGTCTTCGGTTGGCTAGCGCGCCTTATCCGCTTCGCGGACCTGGATGACCAGGTGGAAGCCTGCCGGCGCGTTTTCGAAAGCGATACTAGCTGGACCATGGTGCGGGCCAGCGATCTGGAGGAGGGAGAAAGCCAGGGCTTGCCGGTATGGAGCCGGCATGTGGGCGACCCTATCCTCGCCAGCAACCTTACTCGACGGGTGGACTTTGCCCGCTTCATGGTGGACGCACTTACCAACGACGTCCTTATCCAGGAGGCTCCGGCCATCGTGGGGTGTCAGACGCCGTCGGCGCTCGCTCATGCCAAGGCCGCTTGATACACCTGGCGACCGGCCTCGGCGGTGCGGTGCCCGTACTTGGCTCGGTGTGGCGTGAGCAATAGTCGGGAGCGTGTCAGCTTCCCGAGACAAACAGCACCCGCTCGAAGCAGCAACGCGGACACTGTGCCGTGTAGGTCGGCCCGGTGCGAGAGACGCGCAGGGTTGTGTCGCCGCAGGCGTAACACGCCTGGTTCATGGAGGTGATCACGCCACAGTCCGTGCATTTGAGAAAGTAGCCCAGCCGGCCATAGCAATCGACCAGCCCATGGCGGGTACCACAGCCTCGACAGGCGATGGGCTGAAGGTCGCCAATCACCACCTCCTGCCAGAAGGCAGGCGTGAAGGTGGCAGGGAACGAACACCGGGCCCCAGTCACCGTGTCCAGCATGGTGAGTGTGGGCACTGACCGTCTCGTTCGGCATTGGGCGTCGTGAGCCTGCAGGATCTGACCAAGCTGCTCCAGATCCGTCTTCCTCAGGCGTGGCGCGCAAGGCGTCGTCAGCGACCCCAGGATTCCCCGGGGGCCGATCAGCCGATGGATTCGCTTGCCGATATTCGCGGCCGCCACCACCGAGACCTGCGGCGCCCGCGGATCGCGATCCAGGGTCGCCATATCGGGGAGAACACTCAGGATTTGCCACTCGCCGTGCTCGAGCAGGCGGGGAATGGCCGCGTCATTGTCCGCAAGCCGGTGTCGATTGGCGCGCAGCAGCGCCATCAGCAGGGTCTGCTGCACCTCGAGCCGGTGCAGTGGCGAGGAGGTGGCTACCCACTGCCCATGCGCATAGCGGGACCAGGCACCAAACCGGTTGACCCTCAACTCCCCGTGCAGGCTGCGAGACTCGATGAGGATGCATCCACGGGGATGCAGCACCAGATGGTCGATGCAGGTATGTTTGCCGTGGTGGGTCAACGACAGATGGTTGAAGACCATCACCCGTGGATCATCGGCCCACGCCTTCGCCAGCTGATCGGCCACGACCCTCTCTTGGCCACAGGCCCGAGGGGCCGCTGCTTCAAACCTGTCGCCTTGGCTCATATCCTTGAGAATCATTGAGGCTTCCCTGCCTTACCCGACACCGAGGTGATCGTTGCCGCGGCGTTTTCCCTTCCTGAGATACGCTCCTGCCGCCATCGATTGAGCCTAGTCGGATAATCGCCTTACGCAAGACCTGGTGTGCCAGCGTGTCGCACCTCTCGGTCGCTCATGGCGCCTATCGGACGGGCTCGTCAACCGTCAATGGCTCGAGGGCCTCCACCTCCAGCCGGCGCCCGGCATCCGGCGTGAAGCGAAACCGGCCGACCACGCTCACCTCTCGGCCGAGATGCGCGGCGACTCGTTCAGGGGGCACAATCTCGACGCGATGAAGGTCCTGATCCTCGATCCAGTAGTGGCGGGGAGGCGCGAAACTGCGCACCACCCCACTCGTCGCCACCCGCTTGCCGTCATAGGCAGCAGGCTCGGCGGCCAGCACCGGCAAGGGAACGGGCATGACCTCGTCCGCCCCGCCACAGCCAGCCAGCGCCAGCAGGCAGGGAATGACGAGTACGTGGAGCATTGACTTCATGGCGAGGCTCCCGGCCTGGACGGACTCTCGGGCATGACATCTCCGGGATCGGCTGGACCGTCAGACAGCGGGTCCCTGGTGGAATGCGACGGGGCACTCTGGCGAAGCGGTGGCATCAGGACGCCGGCCGGCGCTTCAGGCTGGTGCGCCGCTCGTGATAGGCGATCGCCAGGCCGCTGGCAATGATGATCAGGGTACCGACATAGACCCATCGGTCCGGCATTTCATCCCAGAACCACCAGCCCAGCAGTACCGCCCACACCATGCCGGTGTAATCGAAGGGGGCGGCCAACGCGGCCGGGGCATGGCGAAACGCCAGGGTAATGCAGGCCATGGCACCGATACCGAAGACGCCGGCGCCGAGAAATCCCAGCCAATGCAGCGGCCATGGCACCTGCCAGACGAAGGGCAGCATGGCTCCGGTGACCACCAAGGGTACCAGCGTCACATAGAAGACCATCGCCCACAGGTATTCGCGCACTCCGTAGCGCCGTGCGGTGATCATCACCAGCGCATAGAAGAGCGCGGCCCCGACCACCACCAGGGCGCCCGGCTGGAACCCTGCCGCTCCCGGGCGCACCACCACCAGCACGCCACAGAAGCCGACCAGGGCGGCCATCAGCGGCAGGCGCGCGACCCGTTCCCCGAGCAGGGGCACCGAGAGCAGGGTCACGAACATGGGGGCCGCGAAGGCGATCGCCGTGGTTTCGGCCAGCGGCAGCACCGTCAAGCCGAACACGAAACACAGCATGGTCCCGGTCGCCAGCAGGCCGCGCAGCAGATGCACCCCAGGGCGCTGCGTGGAAAGCTTGCGCAACCCACCGTTGAAGTGCGCGATCAGGGCAATCAGCGGCAGCGATACCAGGGTGCGGAAGAAGATGATCTGGATCGGCGAATGCACCTCGCCCAGCCACTTGGAAATCGCGTCGCCCACCGAAAGGCAGAACACCCCGGCACACATCCACAGAATGCCTTGCAACGACGGCGTCATGCCTTTCTCCTTGTGTCCATACTGATGAGAGCCTCCCGCCCCGACTTTTCGGACTCAACACCTAGGGCCAGGCAAAGAGGGCTACGCTATCATCTTTCACTGCAGGCAAGGCAGGTGACGAGCCCCGGTATCCGAGGCAGCAATAGGCTAGGCTTGAAAGCCATCAGCGTGGCCTCGAGGCAGCACCATGCACATCACCAGCCTGGCGGCATATACCGGTGAACTCCGCTACGACGGCACGGCCTACGCCTTCGCCGGCGGACGCTCCTATCAACAGTTCACCAGCACCATGGTGGTGCTGACGACCGATGAAGGCCTGACGGGCTATGGGGAGGTGTGTCCATGCGGGCCGAGCTACATGCCCGCCTTCGCCGGCGGCCTGCCCGCCTGCCTGGAGGAGCTCGCGCCCCAGGTGATCGGCGAGGATCCCCGCCATGTCGCGCGCCTCACTCGCAAGATGGACCAGGCGCTCAACGGTCATGCCTATGCCAAGGCCGCCATCGACATCGCCTGCTGGGATCTGCTCGGCAAGGCCGCGGGGCTACCCGTGCATGTGCTGCTGGGCGGCCTGCTCACCGAGACGATGCCGCTGCATCGCATCGTGCCGCTGGCGGCGCCCGCGGCGATGGCCGATTCCCTTGCGGCCTATAGGAAGGCCGGCTTCCGCCACTTCCAGATCAAGCTCGGCCATGACGTGGACGACGATATCGCCATGATGCGCACGCTTGCCGACGGCCGGCCAGCCGGCGAGGTCTGGGTGGGCGACATCAACGGCGCCTGGCGCCGCGACCAGGTGGCCCGTTTTTCCCGATCGCTTCAGGATCTCGACCTGATCCTCGAGCAACCCTGTGCGAGCTACGACGAATGCCTGTCGTTTCGCCAACGCGCGCATCACCCCATCAAGCTCGACGAATGCCTGAACAACATCGCAGACGTGCAGCGTGCCTTGAGGGACGATGCCATGGACGCCATGGCGTTAAAGGTCAGCAAGTTCGGCGGCCTCACGCCCTCGCGCCTGATCCGCGACCTGTGTGTGGCCGCCGGCATCCCGCTGACCATCGAGGATGCCTGGGGCAGCGGCATCGCCACCGCCGCCTATGCCCAGCTGGCCGCCAGCACCCCCACGCCCTACCTGCTGAACACCACCGATCTGCACCGCTACAACACCACCCAGCTGGCCCATGGCGCTCCGGACGTCACCGACGGCACCATGCGGGTCAACGACCTTCCCGGCCTGGGGGTCGAGCCGATCTTCGACCAACTGGCGGGGCCGATCCTGCAGCGGTGACCCGGAATCCGCTCCTCCGGCGAGACATCAAAAGTTACCAGCAAGCACAGGCACCGACGCCAATGCCAATGCTCCCACCCCGCTTCGCCCCACTGCAGTCACCAGGCGCATCGACGCACGGGCTGGAGGTCGGGGCCAGGCCAACGGCTGGTCGCACACAACATCGATCAGTCTGGTGCCGCCGTCGGCTCCCACAACGTCAGTCGGTGCGAATCGACATGCAGGCGCACCAGCGCCCCCTCTTCATCGAGAAAGCCGACCACGGTATCGAAGACATCGGCCGCAAGTGCATGACCGACGGGGTAGGGGTTTTCCGGCGGAGTCGTGAGTTTCTCTAGCAGAATCATGGGCTCACACGGCGCCATGTCGATGGTTGGCGCCATCCCTGCCTTGAAGCTCACGTGAGCGCCTACCTCGAGGGCTTCCATGATCTGCCATTGGTTCAGGTACTCGGTCAGGCGGCTGGCAACCTGCGCCGGCGACTCCGGGCCAGAGTGATCGGCGAGATGACCTTTGCCGTTTCTCTCCCAAGACGCCAGAGCCTTGCGCTCGATGTCCTCATCCGACAAGAGAGCAGGTTGTCCAACAACCACAGGCGCGATGTCTACGCCCGGTATGTCATCGGCCCAGCGCCCCTGGGGGTTCGCCTTGATGCCCAGCACTTCGCGGCGAACAATAAAGTCCCTTGCCGCCTCCGCCGACGCAAACAGCAGGACCTGGCCACCCTCGACAAGGGGGCTCCAGGCCTCGATGGTGATGTCATCGCAGGCCTGACGCGTCTCGCGCAGGATCAACGCGTCGAGAGTGAGGCCGATGACTTCGAAAACCATCCCCCTGTGGCGTGTCAGATCCAGAGCGGCAAAGACGCGGTCCTCCTCGTAGAGCAGTTCATCCAGAAGCACCAGCAAGGGAGGAATCAACGCCGTGGCACGCAGTTGACGCGACCACAGCAAGGCGTCCAAGGCCTCGGCCCCCGACAGGACCTGTTGATCTCCTCCCGGTGGCTCCAGTGCCGAGCTGCGAACCTGCTGAAAGGCATGCCGGACCGCGTCGACATCGGCGGCCTGGGCCTCCTGCAAGCTGTCGAAGATGGCAAAGTGGTGCATCAAGCCTTGCGTGGGAGTAATCAGCAGACGGGCTTCGTCTTTCACCACCCGCAGCACGAGGCCCGGATCGCTGGCCCCTGTGCGCTTGATGAGATCAAGGGGGTAAACTCCGCCTACGATCAGGTCAGGCACCTGTGAGTGACAGAGCACGAACAATGGCGCCCGTCGCTCCAGGATCATGTCCTTGAGCATCTCCAGGTCACAGCGATTGAGAATCCATGGAACGTCTGATTGCCATGCCATGGCCCGACCTCCTGAGGGAACGAGAGAACAGGCTTTTTACCAAGGGGTTACGCCTGCCACCACAGCCGGAACCTGCCAGCGAAGCCTCCCATGGCAGGATAAGCCCGAGGTGTTTAGTACCGGAGCGCCATGGGGGAAATCTGGTCGCACGCTTAGGCACTCCGGGCCCGCTTGGTTGAGGATTTATGTCTCCCCATGCATGGACGTGGTCCGTTTCAACAGCACCTGTTCCATGACATCGACAGGCATGGGCTTGGCCAGCAGATAACCTTGCCCCAGGTGACAGCCCAGCCGATTCAACTGCTCCATCTGCTCCGACGCCTCGATACCTTCGGCGGTCACCACCATATCCAGGCTCTTCGCCAGCGAAATAATGGTTCTGATCAGGCTGACCGCCCGGGTATCTGATGCGAGATCGTCAATAAAGCTCTTATCAAGCTTCAACTTGTTGAATGGGAGCTGGCGCAGGTGGCTGAACGAGGAATAGCCCGTCCCGAAATCATCGAGGGCGATCTCCACCCCGAGCTGGCGAAGTTCCTTTACCCTGTCGAGCGAGCCGGCCGTATCCCACAGGCTGGTATCCTCGGTGATTTCGAGCACCAGGGACGAGGCCGCTAGGGAAGCTGAGTCCAACGCCTCTCGTATTGTGGCGACCAGCTCACCGTCCTTGAAGATACTGGGACTGATATTGACGTTGACCTTCAGGCCATCACGCTCGGACAGCTTCCAGCGCTTCAATTGGCGACAGGCCTTGAGGAGCACCCATCGATTAAGGCGCTGAGCAAGACCATGCTTTTCTGCCACGTCGATGATCTCTAACGGACTGATCGCCCCAAACTCCGAGGAGTTCCAGCGCAATAGCGCCTCCACCGACTCGACCGTTTCGCTCCGGAGGTCAAAGATGGGCTGATAATGCAGCTCGAGATGGTCGTGCTCAATCGCCGCCTCCAGCGCCAGCGCCAGTTTTTGACGACGCACGCGCGGTTCATTCAGGCCAAACTCAAAGAGTTGCACCGAGCTGTCCGAGCTTTGCTTGGCATGATACATGGCCGTATCGGCATGGCTTAAGAGTTCTTTCTTTGTGGTCCCGTGGTCAGGATAGAGGCTGATGCCGATACAGGCATGTGGCGACAGGTTTCCATCGGGCAGCTTCACCTCACGAGACAGCGACTGCCACAACAGGGCGGCCATCTGCTCGGGCCCCTCATCGGGCTTGAGCCGCTGAAGTACCACGAACTCGTCACCGCCAAGCCTGGCCGCCACCCCCTGTCGGCCGATGGTGTCACGCAGCCTGCTCGCCACCTCTTGCAGCAATCGGTCTCCCACCTCATGCCCCAAGCTGTCATTGACCGCCTTGAAACCATTCAGATCGATCATATAAACGGCCAGCTGGCTTCGCTCCCGCGCCGCCTGACCGAGATCACTGGCGATCAAGTGATAGAACGACATGCGATTATGGAGGCCAGTGAGCACATCATGATAGGCCAAGCGCCAGTTTCGACGGTTTTCCCGCACGAGCAGGATCAACATCGCCAACCCGCTCAGCATCAGCCCGGCAAGATAGAGATTGGAGCGTAGGCGGATATCCTGAATCATATCGAGCTGGCGCCATACGCTCTCGCCCGAAAAGGTGTCGACATTAACCTCTCGCACCAGCGTGCGATATTCAGACAGCTCTTGCCGGAGCGCCTTGATCGTCGCGACGTCATCAGAACTCAGCGCATAGACCCGTTCTTCCCACTGCTCCAGCTGTGCCTTGAACTCCCGGAGCAACGCCAATACCCCTGGCTGCTCCCTCATTGGGCGACTCACTTCCCCTAGCAGCAAGGAGTCGATTCGACTCCACAACAGCTCGAAGTGAAGCTCGACTTCATCCTCCTCCACCATGCTAGCGGCCAGACCGGTCAGAGCCTGATCAAACTTGAGCAACTCAATCTCCAATTCGGAGCTTTCCCAGCCAATCGACTTGATGGTGCTGGATACATAGCTCACCACTTCCAGGTCCCGGTTATAGCTATACAGGGAGCTGGCGCCGAAGATCAGCGCGATCGCTATGAGTAAGAAGAGTCTGAATCGCTTCATATCACCGCACGGTTAGGGTTTTAAGCTGCCACACCATCATGTCGAGATAGCGCTTCTTACTGTATTGCGGTGAGTCCGACACTGGCAGCATGATCCTGACCGGGCCCTTGTCGCGTATTCTCATCGGCTCGCCATCTCGATGGGTCGCCAGCAAGAGCGGCTCCTGCACCACGGTCTGCATGCCGATATCATGATGGTAGTCGTTCATCGCCGAGGCCCGTACCCGCTCGCCGTCAGCGCCCACGCGCTCGAGCAGGTCCCGTAATAGCACGCCCTGGTAGCGGTGAGGCCCTTCCGTCCAGGGTGTTTCGGTGTCAAAGGCCTGCTGCGGCAAGCCCGAGAGCATCTCGAGATCAAACTCGGCGCGCTCCCCCTCCCCGGCGTTCGCCACATCGATATTGCCCGTCACCGTCAACACCACCCTGCCGGCAGGCTGCGGCAAGGCATCTGCCGCCAGCAGCAGCGAACTCGTCACCATCAGCCAGCTCCCCGCCACGAGGCTGAGAAGAGACCGACATCTTGGTTTTACAGCAAGGGATAGTTGCATGGGGGGCCAACCAGGGCGGCGTTGTATCGAGTATTAAGCTGAAACTAACATTAGTGTAGGAGAAAAATAGTCATTCTTTCGACTTCATGGACGCGGCCACAGGCCTCGCCGGCGACTCAAAAACCCACGATAAAGCCACTATCGGCGCCATTGCCAACTATCAAGGCACTGATTCTTCACGAAGAACCAACCAGTTCGGCAGTGAGCCGCAGGAGTGACATCGGGGAGAGCGAGATCAAGCAAGCCTGGGTGTATGGCCCCGGGAAGAGTGGGCAGCGGACGGAGGTACCGGCCCCCTTCACAAGGGGGCAAACCTTGCGATCACCTCGGCTTCTGTCATCTCGGCGGTGTGGTTGGGGTTCTAAGGTCGGGTAGCGGTCAGGATGAGCACGGGCATCAGGAAATCAACGTCGCCGTCGGCGTTCACGAAGGGCCGCAGGGATTCCTCGGCCTTGTCCTGCAGGCGTTCGAACTCGCTGTCATCGAGCACCCCACCAAGGGTCCAGGCACAGGCGCGCTCGGTGGACACCAGCGCGTCGATGGAGGCGAATCGCACCCGACCGTCATGACGAGCCACGGTGGCCTCTCCGATGCCGGCCTCATCGCATGCCGCCAGCAATAGTGCCGAGTCCCCGCTGGCGAAGGGAGCGCGAAAGGCCTCGACCACCCGTTCGCCAAACAGGCGATGCAAGAGCTCGGCGAAGACGGCATAACCGGGAGAGTGATCCAGGGCGTCGCACACGGCCACCGCCAGGCGGCCAGAAGGACGCAGTACGCGCATCATTTCCTGCAAGGCGCGGGGCTGGTCGGAAAAGAACATGAAACCGAACTGGCTGATCACGGCGTCGAAGGTCTGATCCTCGAAAGGCAGCGCCTCGGCCTGACCGGCCCGCCATTCGATGTCGGCATGCTTGCGCCGCGCCACACTCAGCATTTCCTCGTTGGCATCCAGTCCCATCATCTGGCCGCCGCGACCGACGCGTTCGGCGGCGGCACTGGCCAACAGGCCACACCCAGTACCCTGTGGCCCGGGCCGATACCGGCCGCCTCACTGACGATCGGGCCCCATTGAGCGAACAGCGCCGGCACGAACTGGCTATCGTAAACCTCGGCGGGGTCACGTGATGTCTGCGGAGTATTCATCTCATCGACCCTCGGTGCGCATGCCTTGCACCGATCTTACCTGCACCACTCCCATGACGAGGCACGTCAGGATAGGACCGGGAACCTCCCTGTGCGACGGGAATGGACTTCCTTCAGTGTGACCCCATCTCGTCGATTTCGCCTGTGGAATCATCGCCTCGACACAGAGTGGCGTGGCTGTTTAACCGCCGCCAGGCATCACTCATCATAATCCACGGCAAAAGGGGACCAGGCCTGACGAGTGGGCATGATCTCCATACGATTGATGTTGACGTGGGCTGGCAGGGTGGCGACATGGAACATCTGTTCGGCGATGTCCTCGGCCACCAGCGGATCGGTCCCGCGATAGAGCGCATCGGACGCTGCCTGATTGCCACCGGTGCGCACCAGGGTGAACTCGGTCTCGGACAGCCCCGGCGCGATATCGGTTACGCGCACACCGGTGCCCAGCAGGTCACAGCGCAGGTTGTAGCTGAACTGCTTGACGAAGGCCTTGGTGGCGCCATAGACGTGGCTGCCCGGGTAGGGCCAGTGGCCGGCGATCGAGCCGACGTTGATGATGCTCGCGCCCTCGCCGGTCGCGATCAGGGTCGGCAGCAACGCATGGGTGACATTGACCAGGCCGGTGACATTGGTATCGATCATGGTCTGCCAGTCGGCGAGCGCGCTCTGCTGCGCCGGTGTCGGCGCAAGTGCCAGGCCGGCGTTGTTCAACAGCGCCTTCACGGGACGGAACTCGGCCGGCAGGCTCTCGACCGAGGCGGCCACGGCCTCGGCATCCCGCACGTCCAGCGCCATGATATGCACCGGCACCAGCGGAGCCAGTTCCTCCTTGAGGGCCTCGAGTCGCTCCTGTCGGCGCCCGGTCAGCACCAGTCCCCAGCCGGCCTTGGCGAAGCGACGAGCGGCGGCGCGGCCGAAGCCGGAGGTGGCGCCGGTAATGAAGGCGATATCGGTCATGGTGTTCCTTCCTCATGTTACGTGTGCGGTGAGCGAGCCGAGCAATACGGCAGGCCCTCACCTTAGCCAGAGGCGAATCGCGGCCGGTAGGGCCAGTCCTGCACCGTCGATGTGACATCCTCCTGTCACACCGCCACCTGCGTTCTGGCTCTATTCGAGCGGCGATGGGGCTGCCTAGTCTGTGGCGAGTCAATCGCCAGCCGCCACCCGATGGCGAGCGGCGCGAGCCACCTCTCACTCACTCCGGGGAGCCCCATCATGAATCCCATGACCAACGACGCCGTTTCCGCGCTCGATCAGCAGCATGTCTTCCATTCCTGGTCGCAGCAGAATCTTCTCAACCCGCTGGCGATCGCCGGTGCCAAGGGCTGTCGCCTCTGGGACTTCGAGGGCAAGGAATACCTGGACTTCAGCAGCCAGCTGGTCAACACCAACATCGGCCATCAGCACCCCAAGGTGATCGAGGCGATCAAGGCGCAGGCCGATACCCTAGCCACCATCGCCCCGGCCCATGCCAACGCGACGCGTGGCGAGGCGGCCCGGCGCATCCTCGAGCGGGCGCCCAAGGGCTTCAGCAAGGTGTTCTTCACCAATGCCGGCGCCGATGCCAACGAAAACGCCATGCGCATGGCCCGTGCGATGACCGGGCGCCCTAAGATCCTCTCGGCCTACCGCTCCTATCATGGCAACACCGGCTCGGCGATCGTTGCCACCGGCGACCCGCGCCGTATCCCCAACGAATACGCTCACGGCCATGCCCACTTCTTCAACCCCTTCCTGTATCGAAGCGATTTCTGGGCCGACAATGAAGAGCAGGAGTGCGAGCGCGCCCTCGCCCACCTGCGCCGGGTGATCGAGTGCGAGGGCCCCGGCGCCATCGCCGCTATTTTGCTGGAACCGATTCCCGGCGCCGCCGGCATCCTGGTGCCGCCGCGCCAGTACCTCAAGGGCGTGCGCGAACTGGCCGACGAGTTCGGTATTGTGCTGATCTTCGATGAGGTCATGGCCGGCTTCGGGCGCACCGGGCGCTGGTTTGCCTTCGAGCACTTCGAGGCGGTTCCTGATCTCATCGTCTTCGCCAAGGGCGTCAATTCCGGCTATGTGCCCTGCGGTGGCGTGGTGATCTCCGATGCCATCAGTCAGCACTTCGACGACCGCATGTTCTTCGGCGGCCTGACCTACTCCGGCCATCCGCTGGCCATGGCGTCTATCGTCGCCACCCTGGACGCCATGCAGGACGAGGGCGTGGTGGCAAATGCCGACCGGGTCGGGAACGGCCCGCTGGCTCAGGGACTGGCCGGCCTGGCCGAGCGTCATGCCATCGTCGGCGAGACCCGCGGCATCGGCGTCTTCCATGCCCTGGAGCTGGTCAGCGACCCGGCCAGCCGCACGCCCCTGGCACCCGACGCCGTGGCCGATATCCGCGGCCGACTACTGGATCGCGGCCTGATGCCCTTCGTTGGCGGCAACCGCATTCATGTCGTGCCGCCCTGTATCGTCAGCGAGGCCGAGGTGGCCACAGGTCTCGCGATCCTCGATGAGGTGCTCGGCGACGCCTCACGCAAATACGTCAATTGACCCGCAGAGCCGTTGCGGGCCCTGCGATGAACCCCATCATGCTCCCGTGATGAACCATACCCCGTGCCATGACAGCCCGCTGTAGCGGGGTGTGTGGCGCGGGGCATGTGTGGCACCGGTCCTGGTTGACCAAGGCTTCGTTCGCCAGCGCAGGTGTCTCGCCGCCCTGGTTCCTGTCTTGCCTACACTCTCGGTTGCTGCCTCACAGCAGCGAGGCCAGCCGCTGGATACCGGGCACGATGCGCCCGGCCTCGATGGCACCGAAGCCCAGCCGCAGATAATGGCGCGGCGGTACCCGATCGAAGAAGTGCTGGAACCCAGGCTCGATCAGCACCCCCTGCTGCGAGGCCTGCCAGGCTAGGCGCTGGGTATCCACGCCCTGGGGCGCGCGCAGCCAGAATACGCTGGCCTGATCCTCGCTGACCCGATGGCACTGGGGCAGGTAACGACCAATGGCCTCATCCAGCAGGCTCCAGCGCTTGCCCATCTCGGCCGAGAAATCCCTGAGATAGCGCTCGTAGTGGCCCTGAGCGATGAACTGGGAAAGCTGCTGCTGAAGGCTTGAGGGCGGATGACGATACATCAGCCGTCGCAGTGCCCGCAGCTCATCGATCAGCTCGGCATCGGCGACCAGATACCCAAGCCTCAAGCCAGCCGAGAGCGGCTTGGACAGGCTGCTCATATAGATGACCCGTGATCCGATGCGGCTAGCCTTGAGCGCCGGCTGGGCATGGCTGTTGAAGTTGATCTCGGCGTCGTAGTCGTCTTCCAGCAGGATCTGGTCATGCTTGACCACCTGCGCCATCAGGGCCTCGCGGCGCTCACGGCTCATGGTGACCCCTGTCGGCCCCTGGTGGCCGGGCGTCACATACAGGTAATCGCACTCCCGGGCGGCCTCATCCAGACACATGCCTTCCTGATCGACTGGCTGATAGCTCAGTCGCGCGCCTTGCCGCTGGAAGACATTGACCGCCTCCCGGTAGCCCGGGTTTTCCACCGCCACCCGCGTCTTCTGGTCACACAACAGCTGCGCCAGCAGGTAAAGGGCATTCTGCGACCCTAGGGTGATCAGGATCTCGTCGCTGCGGGCATGGATACCCCGCTTGGGCAACACTCGGGTACGCAGCTGCTCGATCAGGGTCGGATCATCACGATCGTAGCTGTCGTAAAGCCAGTGGCGCTCGCGCTGGCTGCCGAGCAGCCGTCGCGAGGCTTCGCGCCATTGCTCCAGCGGGAAGAGCCGGGTATCCAGCTGACCGTAGACGAAGGGAAATTCGAAATCCTGCCAGTTGCTGGGGCGCAGGACGCCCTGCAAGTGACTGGGGCGGTGGGTGAGCCGTTCGCCCCATGATGGTGCATCACTGGGGCGCGGCTGCTCCGCGGCCAGGCCACCGGCGTCCCGGTAGGCAGCGTGCAGGAAGTACCCTCTGCGCGGCCGACTGACCAGGTAGCCATCCTCCACCAACCCCTCATACACCAGGGCCACCGTATTGCGGGACACGCCCAGCGACTGGGAGAGCCGGCGACAAGACGGCAAGGGCTCCTCAGCGGGCAGGGTACCGGCGAAGACCGCTCCCAGCAGTGCCTCGCGCAGCTGCTCCTGCAGGCTGCGCTGGTGATCAAACTCGAGTCGAAAACATTGACCGGACATGGCGCGCTCCTGACGATCGATTACGCGCTAATTTCATGCAATTTTTACACCACAAAATCTGGTTCAGCGCTTCGCTGTCACAACCACGTCGACAATCTGACCCTATGACCAAAGTTGAAGCCTTCATTAGGGTGGATGACAGCCAGCCGGCTGGAGCCTGCTCTCAGCCCCCTGGCAGGGCCACGATCACGACAGGCCCACTCAGACACCGCCCCGACAACAATTAAGGTGGAAGACAAGATGGCAATCTCATCCCGTAATAGCCGCATCCCGCAGCGCTTCTCTCGGCTGATGGCCGCCACCCTCGCCGGCACCTTCCTCGCCCTGTCGGCCACCAGCCAAGCTGCCGACATGAGCGACATCGAGAGCCAGGGCCTGAAGGTCGCGACCGAAGACAACTACGCCCCCTTCAACTTCATCACCAACGGCGATGCGGTCGGCTTCAATGCCGATATGTTAGAAGAGTTGAAAGCCTATGCCGACTTCGAGGTTTCCCAAGAGATCCTGCCCTGGACCGGCCTGCTGGCGGCCGTTTCCACGGGGCAATACGACATGGCCCTGACCGGGGCCTTGGTGTCCGACGAACGGCTGCGGGTCTTCAACTACACCCCGCCCTATGCCTCCGCCCAGCACTTCTACATCAAGCGAGCCGACGACGACCGCCTGACCAGCGTGAAGGACCTGAGCGGCATGACCGCAGGGGTCCAGGCCGGTAGCGCGCTGCTCACTCGCCTGCCGGAGCTCGAGGCCATGCTCGAGGAGAGCGGCGGTGAACTCGGCAAGGTAGTGCAGTACGAGTCCTACCCGGAGGCCTTCGCCGACCTGGCCAATGGTCGCCTCGACTACGTGGTCGACTCTGCGGTGCCGGCCAACGCCCTGGTCGCCTCCAAGCCGGACCTGTTCGCCAAGGGGCAGGCGGTATCCGGTGCGGGCTACGTGTCCTGGCCGATTCCGAAGAACAACCCGGAACTGCTCGCGTACATGACCGACTTCCTGAATGAGATGCGAGAATCCGGACGCCTGGCGGAGCTGCAGCAGAAGTGGTTCGGCGAAAGCTTCCCCGACCTGCCCACCGAGACGCTGACCAGCGTCGAGCAGTTCCACGAGCTCGCCGGCCTGGCCGACTGACCCGACTCCGCCCTGCCCATGGCCCGGCCACGCCGGCCATGGGCCCCGCCCAACAAGGGGAGTGACACCATGGACGCTAGTGCATGGCAAATGCTGCTGGAAGGGGCCTGGACCACCGCCTGGATCTGCGCCGTCTCTATCGTCATCGGCGTGACCGCCGGACTGCTCATCGCTCTCGTGCGCATCGCCAAGATACCCGTCATCGATCAGCTGCTGGTGATCTATATCAGCATCGCCCGGGCCACCCCGCTGGTTACCCTGGCGCTGTTCATATTCCTGAGCGCCCCGACGCTGGGACTGGGCATCGACCGTAACCTGGCCGGCATCCTGGCATTGAGCCTCAACACCACGGCCTTCAACGCCGAGATCTGGCGCAGTGCCTTCCGCAACTTCTCGCGGGAACAGACCGAGGCCGCCATGGCCGTGGGCATGACGCCTTGGGTCCGCTTCCGACGCATCATGCTGCCGCAGATGCTCATCACCAGCCTGCCGGGCCTGGTCAACGAGATGTCGTTCCTGATCAAGGGCAGCCCCGCCATCGCCGTGATCGGCGTGGTGGAACTGACCCGGGTGACCAACCGCATCTCCGCGGTGACCTACGAGCCACTGCCGCCCATCCTCGCGGCTGCGGTCATCTACATGCTGGTGATCGGCGCCCTGGTATGGGCGCAGCGTATCGCCGAACGGCAAGCCAACCGACTGGCCATGTAAGGGGAACGCATGAACAACTGGGAAATCCTCTGGGATGCTCGCGAAAAGCTCTGGAACGGCTTCCTGAGCACCCTCGAGATCTTTGGTCTCTCGATCTCGGTGGCCTTTCTGATCGGCTGCGGCGTGCTCTACCTGCTTGAGGGCAGTCGGCCCCGTCTCGCCGCACCGCTGCGCATCTTCATCGACACCATGCGCACCCTGCCCTTTCTGATTCTGGCCTACCTGCTCTACTACGGCCTGCCGACGCTCGGCATTCGCCTGGACGCCTGGTGGGCCGGAGTCGGGGCCCTGGCCGTCTATCACGGCGCCTACTTCGCCGAGATCATGCGCGGCAGCCGGCTGACCTTTCCGCCCGGTCAGGTGGAGGCCGCCGTAGCCCATGGCTTCACCCGCAGCAAGATGTTCTTACGACTCATCCTGCCGCAGGTCGTGATGCAGACGCGTCCGCTGCTGGGCAACCAGCTGGTGATCGCGCTCAAGGACACCGCCTTCCTGGTCATCATCACGGTTCAGGAGCTAACCGCCACCGCCAATAGCCTCTCGGGCACCTACTTCATTCCCACCGAAGCCTTCATCGTCGTCATCGGCTTCTACTGGGCGGTCAGCATCGTGATGGAAATCATCATCAAACAATGTGGGCGTTTCAGCGCCAAGCGGGGATTCGACAATGTCTGATACGCACGCGGTATCTATCCGCCACCTGTCCAAAAGCTTCGACGATGTCGAGGTCCTCCGTGATGTGACCCTGGACGTCAAGAAGGGCGATGTGGTCACCATCCTGGGGTCGTCGGGGTCGGGCAAGTCCACCCTGCTGCGCTGCATCAACTGGCTGGAGCAACCCGACCACGGCAGCATCCACATCGCCGGCGAGCGCATCGGCCGCAACGAGAACGGACGTCCGATGGCGACGCGCGACCTGGCGCGGGTCCGCGCCAAGACTGGTATGGTCTTCCAGAGCTTCAACCTCTGGCCCCACCTGAACGTACTGCACAACGTCACCGAGGCGCCGATCCATGTTCAGGGCAAGTCCAAGGCCGAGGCCGAGACCCTGGCTCGTTCGCTGCTCGAGAAGGTCGGCATGGCACACAAGGCCGACGCTTACCCCAGTACCCTGTCCGGTGGCCAAAAGCAGCGTGTCGCCATCGCCCGTGCTCTGGCCATGCAACCCGAGGTGATGCTGTTCGACGAGCCCACCTCGGCGCTGGACCCGGAGCTGGTCGGCGAGGTGCTGGCGGTGATCAAGGACCTGTCCGCCGAGGGCTACACCATGGTGATCGTCACCCACGAGATGGCCTTCGCCCGGGCGGTCTCCGATCAGGTGGTGTTCCTGGAGAAGGGCATCATCATCGAAAAGGCCGAGCCGGAAACCTTCTTCACCCGCTCGAGCTCACAGCGGGTGCGCCAGTTCCTCGAGCGCACCGAGGCCTGAGCCGAGCGCCCAGGCCAGGGCTCGCTCTCTTGCTAAGGCCCGCCTCGCGCGGGCCTTGGCGCCGCTGTCTATGACGGCTGCCCGCCTTGCCCCTATTCATCGGACGCTCGGACAGGGACAATACGCGGTTTTCTGACGCTTCCTGCCCGAGACCCACGCCATGCAACTCTGGCAATACTTCGCCATCTTCCTAAGTCTGGCCCTCGCCAGCTATGTCCAGACCCTCACCGGCTTTGCCTTCGGCTTGATCGTCATGGGGCTCCTGACGGCTCTCGAGGTGCTGTCCATCGAGAGCGCCGCCCTGCTTTGCACTCTGCTGGCCTTGTTCAACAACACCATGGCGCTTCGCGGGCACTGGCGCGACATCGACCTCGCATTGCTGCGCCGCCTGCTGCTGTTCGGCATGCTGATGCTGCCGGTGGGCTACTACCTGGCAATCTGGCTGGGCGAGTCTCGCGCCCCCTTGCTGGGGATGTTGCTGGGGTTCGTGATCCTGATCGCCTGCATCGCCCTGATGCGCTCTCCGGAACCCCGCGAGACACGCTCGCCGACCTGGCAATTTCGCCTGGCGGGGATGCTGTCGGGGCTGATGGGCGGCCTCTTCGCCGCCAATGGTCCGCCCCTGGTGGTGATGCTCTACCGCCAGCCGATGACCTTGATCGCGATCCGCTGCACCCTGCTGGGCACCTTCTTGATCATGGGGCTGGCGCGCATGGGGTTCTCGCTGGTGTCACCCGGCCGCGCCGGTGAACAGCTCCACGAGCTGCTGGTGTTGGGTGGCATCGGTGCCGTCGTGGTCGCCATCGTCACCGAGCTGGCCAGGCGGCTACCGCCGCCGCTAAGCGATCGCAACTTGCGTCGCACTGCCTATGCCATCCTGCTGCTGGCAAGCCTCAACCTCATCTACAAGGGGCTGACCGCCTGAACGCGATATCGACTGCACCAATGTGAAAAACGCAGGCCACGCCATGACTTGAGCCCGAAACCTCCTGTACCTGACGCATCCACGGCAGCGGGTGGACCAGCCGAGGGGCATCATGCGGTATCATCGCGGCCCCATGTCCGAGCCAAGGGTCAAAAATGCCGATTCTGACTAGCATCGTTCACACCATCGACAAGGCCGGCAGCGACGCCCCGGCGACCCTCAGGCCCGCCACTGCGGCCAGCGCCGAGAGCCCCGCCATGGGCGAACTGCTGGCCGGCCTCAACAAGGCCTATCACGGCAAGGCCAAGGCCTGGGGGCGCTTCGCCGAGGGCGAGGACGCCGGCGACTTCGCCCCACGCCTCGCGGCCTTCCTGGCGGGCGACCAGGACTTCGTGACCTTCACCCGCGAGCTTGCTGAGCGGGTCACGGCACTGGTCGACGACCACCTGCCGCTCGGCGGCCAGCTGCTCATCGCCCATGAGCGCACATGCGATACGGAATCGCTGATGCTGGCCCTGCTGCACCCGCGCCAGGGCTTCGCCATCGATAACGAGCAGCAGGTGGTACCCGCCAGCCAGCTCAACCTGACTCAGCCCTCACTGGCGGCTCGCATCAACCTCACCCAGTGGCAGGACGCCTCGCCGTCTCGCCAGTACCTGTCCTTCCTGCGCGATCGCGGCGGCAAGAAGCTCGCCGATGATGTCGCCACGTTGCTGGGCGCCCAGGAGGGCGTGGACGCCTCAAGCGAGACCCGCACCCTGCTCAAGGCGTTCAGCGACTATGTGGAGCAGGAAGACCTGCCCGAGGAGCAGAGCCGCGAGAAGACCGATGCGGTGATCGACTATGCCAGCGACCAGGCCAGCCGCGGCGAGCCGATCACCCTCGACGAGCTCTCCGAGCTGGTCGACGAGCAGCAGCCCAAGGCCTTCTACGACTACATTCGTCAGCAGGACTACGGCCTGGCGCCGGAGATCCCGCCGGACAAGCGAGCCCTTAACCAGTTTCGCCGCTTCACCGGCCGGGCTGGCGGCGTCTCGATCAGCTTCGACTCGCACCTGCTGGGCGACAGTGTGGAATACGACGCTGACCAGGACCGGTTAATCATCAAGAAGGTGCCCAACCAGCTGCGCGACCAGCTCAAGCGGAGCTAACCCCCGAACGACGGCTCAGCACCTCGAGAGCGGCCCCCTCTTGCCCCACGTCAGCCTCGGCCCACCCGAGGTTGGCTACCCTGCATTCAGAACCTGCCTCGTTGCGCAGACTCGCGTGCCGGATGGCGAAGCCAGGCGGGCATGCGAGACCCTGGTGGGCAGCGTAGAGACGATGAGCGACAAGACTCGCCAGGCCTGGTTTCGCAAGCTGCGCCGCCTGACATGACACCTGGCGCCCAAGTACCTACTTGATCTCGACCTTGCGCCGGTTGGCTTCCTTCTGCTTGGGCAGGGTCAGTTCCAGCACGCCGTCGTTGAAACTGGCCTCGGCCTTGTCGGTGTCGACCTCGCAGGGGAGCGACAGGGTCCGGGAATAGCTTTTCTGGGAGATCTCGCTGCGGAAATACTCGCCGGTCTCCTCCTTGGTTTCCTGCTTGCTCTCGCCCTTGATCGTGACGCTATCCTCGGTCACCGAGATGTCCAGATCCTCGCGCTTGATGCCGGGCAGCTCGGCCTTGACGATCAGTTCGGCATCCCGGTCGATGACATCGACCTTCGGAAGGTCCTGTTGCTCCAGGTGGCCGAAGCGCTCCCAGAGAGGATGCTCGCGGCGCCACATGGACGGCATCCAGCCGCGCTCGAACATCTTGTCGAACATGCGCTCCATTTCATGGAACGGGTTCAGTGCCTGGTGCTGGGGCTCCGTCAGCGCCTGGTCCGGCTCAGCCGTTGCCTTGTTCACCGCGGCGCTGGTCGGGTTGATGTGCTTGACGTTCTTCCTGGCCATGGTGTGTCCTCCTCGAAAAAGGCCCAATACCCATCAGGAAAGCTAGTCTGCGTCCGTCAACGGCTCGTTGACGTGTATCAAGAAGACAAGGGCCAACGGGAGCGCGGGCCCATTTTCAGTCGCCGGCATGAGCTCCGAATGGCCGATAGAGAAGAACAGCTTCATGATTCCGCCTGCCCGCCCTCAGCCGCCTATCTCATAGGCCGAAGGGATAGGTCTCGGGCACCTCCTCCTTGCGCCAGGGGCCGCCGGTGTCGAAGGGCTCGACCGCTGTGGTCTCGTCGAGATGGAAGACCGCATCGAACTGCCTGGCTAGCGAGGCGCGGAAGTAGTGGCTGCCCCGCTCCGTCTCCGGACGATAGATCACGCCGATGGCACGCTCCAGCAGCGGTTCATCGAGCGGCTCCGCCGCAGCGCCGGCCAGCGGCAGATAGAAGCGGTCCAGGCCGCTCTGGTGAAAGAGCCCCTCGTAGCTGTCCTGGCGAGCCGGGCGCACCCAGCGATGCTCGACCGGCCCATCCCAGTCGCGGGCGGCGGCCACATGGCCGGTGTAAGTGGTGAACCCGACCAGCAGCACCCGTTCGGCACCGAAGCGCTGGCGCGCCAGCTGGCCGATGTTGTGCTGGCCCCGCGCCCTGCCCATCTCGGTGGCACGGGCGTCGCCCAAGTGGGAGTTGTGCGCCCAGACCACCACCTTGCCCATCCCGCCCTGGCGGCGCAGGTGGTCGTGCAAGGCGGCCAGGGTCTCGGTCATGTGGGTATCCCGCAGGTTCCAGGTATCGACCCGGGAGCCGAACATCTCGCGGTAGTATTCCTCGGCGTGGACCACCACCCGCGCATTCTGCTCGGCGAAGAACTGCGCATCGGCCGCCCGCCGACCATCGGCGCTTAGGTAGTCCGGGGCCTTGTGAAGCAGCTCGATCAACAGCCGGATGGAGGCCGCCTCGCAGGAGGGGGTGAGGCCGAAGGCCACATCGCGCCCGTAGTGGAAGGGATCGCCGTGATGATCGAGACAGGCATAGCTCTCGCGGGCACGCTTGGCCTGCTCGGCGTCGATGCCTTCGAGGTAGGCGATCACCGCCTCGGCACTGCGGTGCAGGCTGTAGAGATCCAGGCCATGAAACCCCACCGGCGCCCCGGACCTGGCCGCGTTATGGTCGGCCAGCCAGGCGATGAAATCGCCCGCCTGGGCATTGCGCCACATCCACTGGGGAAAACGCTGGAAGTCGCCGAAGGCCTCGAGCAACGTGTCCTCGCCCTCGCCGGCCACGAAGCGGTTGAGGCGCAAGGCATCGGGCCAGTCGGCCTCGACCAGCACCGCCTCGAAGCCCGCCTCCTCGATCAGTCGCCGGGTGATCTCGCCGCGCAGGCGATAGAACTCGGCGGTACCGTGGGAGGCCTCGCCGAGCAGCACGAAGGAGCGATCAGCGACGCTTGAGAGCAAGGCATCGTAGTCGCTGGGACGCTCCTCGAGTCGCGTGGCAAGCTGGCGGACACAGGCAAGCGGCGTCACCATGAGAAAGCCCTCCCCACCCTTGTGAGCATGCCTTGAGTCTAGTCGCGGACCACGCCTCGACGGTCCGGCAACTGATCGTTCCTTGATGTGGGTCAGGCGCTTGCGTTGTCCGCAGGCACGCCGCAGGGTAAGGCCATCCGAACTTGAGGAGAGCAGACGATGAACAACGGCAAGGTGGTCTACATCACGGGCGGCGCCCAGGGCATCGGCCGAGGCATGGCGCTTGGCCTGCTGTCACGCGGCTACCGAGTCGTGATCGCCGATCGCGATCGAGAAGCCGGCGAGGCGTGCCTGGCGGAACTCGCCGAATGCGTGGAGGGGGCAGCGGCCCCTGGCGACCCCGAGGCCCTGAGCTTCCAGCAGGTCGACGTGTCCGACGAGGACCAGGTCAAGGCCAGCCTCGAGGAGACCCTGACGCGCCACGGGCGACTCGATGGGGTAATCAACAACGCGGCCCTCGCCGACCCCTTCCTGGGGCCCATCGAGTCTTTGACGCTTGAGACCTGGCACAAGGTGCTCGACACCAACCTGACCGGCGCCTTCCTGACCACCAAGCATGCGGCACCGGCGCTACGCAAGCATCGTGGCGCCATCGTCAATATCGCCTCGACCCGGGCGCTGCAATCCGAGCCCGACACCGAGGCCTATGCCGCCAGCAAGGGCGGCATCGTGGCGCTGACGCATGCCCTGGCGATGAGCCTGGGTTCAGCGATTCGCGTCAATGCCATCAGCCCGGGATGGATCGAGGTCGGCGAATGGCAAAAGCCCTCGCGCCGACAGGCCGCCGAGTTGAGTGACGGCGATCATGCTCAGCATCCCGCCGGCCGGGTCGGCGAGCCACGCGACATCGCGTCCATGGCGGCCTTCCTGCTTTCCGATGAGGCAGGCTTCATCACCGGCCAGAACTTCGTGGTCGACGGCGGCATGACCCGCAAGATGATCTATGCCCTCTAGATCTATGCCCTCTAGATCTATGCCGACTAGCTCTTGCCCGCCGGTCACTCCGGCAACGCGAACCTGTTGCATGCCGTCATGAGGCCATCGGGGCATCAGCACGCACTCACCCCTGCAGGTGCTCGTGGCCTAATAGCCCTCATAACAGATGCGGGGCCAGCCACTGCTTGAGCTGAGGGCCCTGCATGACGCCTGCCTGGCGGGCGACTTCCCGGCCGCCCTGAAACACCGCCAGGGTCGGAATGCTGCGGATGTTAAAGCGCCCGGCCAGCGCCTGCTCGGCGTCGGTATCCAGCTTGGCAAAGCGCATGCGTGGTTCCAGCTCACCGGCTAGCTGGGCGAAGATCGGCGCCATCGCCTTGCAGGGCCCGCACCAGGCGGCCCAGAAATCCACGACCACCGGCAGGTCGCTGCGGTTGACCACGGCATTGAAGTTGCCGCCATTGAGCTCGATCGGCGCGCCGGTGAACAGCGCCTGCTTGCACTTGCCGCAGCGTCCCTGGGCCAGTCGGGCGCGAGCAACCCGGTTCATGGCGACGCAATGGGGGCAGGCAAGGGTCAGGGTGTCCGCGGATGAGTCCGTCGTTGTATCGGCCATGAACGCTCCTGAAGTCGATGAAGGGGAAATTGTCAGTACGGGTTAGGTCGTTGGTAATATGGTCACGAGACGCATCTCCTTCAAGAGGCCTTCACCGGACCGCGTCGCCGCAGACCTCTCACCGCGTTCATCACTCGATCGCCACTCTCCATGCCCAGCCGAGGCCTGACACCCTCCATGACATCACGCCCGCATCCCCGCATCCTGCTGCGCCTGCTCTCGCTGCTGAGCCCCTATCGCACCCGCCTGATGCTGGCGGGCCTGGCCCTACTGGTGGCCTCGGGCAGCGTGCTGCTGGTCGGCCAGGGGCTCAAGCTGGTCATCGACCAGGGCTTCATCGCCGAGGATGCGGCGCGCCTCAATCAGGCGCTGCTCGGGTTGCTGGCGATCGTGGCCCTGCTCGCGGGGGCCTCGGCGCTGCGCTACTACCTGGTCACCTGGATCGGCGAGCGGCTGGCCGGCAATCTTCGCCGCCAGGTCTTCGATCATCTGCTGACTCTCGAGCCGGCCTTCTTCGAGCAAGAGGCGACCGCCGCCGACGAACCCCGCCATGGCGGGGCCGGCGAGATCCAGTCGCGACTGACCGCCGACACCAGCGTGCTGCAGAGCCTGTTCGGCTCGTCGCTGTCGGTGGCGCTGCGCAACCTGCTGATGCTGATCGGCGCGGTAGTGATGATGGTCGCGACCCAGCCCTGGCTCTCGGCGCTGGTGCTGTTGGGCATTCCCGCCACGCTATTGCCGATCCTGTGGTATGGCCGCCGGGTGCGGCGCCTGTCGCGATCGAGTCAGGATCGGGTGGCGGAGCTTGGCCGCTATGCCGGCGAGGCGCTGACCGGCATCCGCACGCTACAAGCCTTCGGCCACGAGCCCATTGACCGTCGCGACTACGGCACCCGGGTCGAAGAGGCCTTCTCCACCGCCATCGATCGCACCCGTCAGCGGGCCTGGCTGACCGGCATCGCCATGCTGGTCGTGTTCACCGCCGTCGGCCTGATGCTCTGGCAGGGCGGCCATGCGGTGCTCGCGGGCGACATGAGTGCCGGCGAACTCTCGGCGTTCGTCTTCTATGCGGTGCTGGCTGCCGGCGGTGTGGCAGCGCTAGCCGAAGTGGCCGGCGACGTACAGCGTGCCGCCGGCGCCGCCGAGCGGCTGCTGGAGTTGCTCGATGCCCGCCCGGCCATCACGGCCCCGGCCACTCCGCGAGCACTGCCCGCTAGGGTCGAGGGTGCCATCGGCATCGAGGCGGTGCGCTTTGCCTACCCGAACCGCCCCGACGCTCCGGCGCTCGATGGCATCGACCTGAGCATTCGCCCCGGCGAGCGAGTGGCGCTGGTCGGGCCCTCCGGCGCCGGCAAGAGCACCCTGCTGCACCTGCTGTTGCGCTTCTATGACCCCCAGGCCGGCCGCCTGACTCTGGATGGCATCGACCTGCGCGAGCTCGCCCCCCAAGCACTGCGCGCGCAGCTGGGGCTGGTCGCTCAGGAGCCGATGCTGTTCTCGGGCTCCGCTGCCGACAACATCCGCTACGGCAAGCCCGAGGCGAGCCTCGACGAGGTGCGCGATGCCGCCCGGGACGCCAATGCCCTGACCTTCATCGAGGCCCTGCCCCGGGGCTTCGATACGCCGCTGGGGCCCGGTGGCGTGCAGCTCTCTGGCGGCCAGCGCCAGCGGCTGGCGATCGCCCGGGCGCTGCTGCGGGATCCGCGGGTGCTGCTGCTGGATGAAGCCACCAGCGCGCTGGATGCAGAGAGTGAACGCGTCGTGCAGCAGGCGCTGGATCGCCTGATGCGCGGGCGCACCAGTCTCGTGATCGCCCATCGCCTGGCAACGGTCATCGCCGCCGACCGGCTGCTGGTCTTCGACCAGGGCCGCCTGGTGGCATCGGGCAGCCACGCCGCCCTGCTGCAATCCAGTGCGCTATATCGTCAGCTCGCGACCCTGCAGTTCACGCCGGATCTCTCCTAGACGAAATCAAATGACGCCTGTCGTCACTAAAAGTAATAAAACGTGATTAAAGGTGTGGTCATTCCTGCCGATCATTAGCGTATTAGATAAAACATGCATGTCAGATGTCGTCGCCAATCACGGACAAGGACGATCCGATCCCATGTCTATTGCGCTACTCCTGCCCATGGCTGCCTGCTCAGTGGCACTCGCCGCCTGGTGGTGGGTCGAGCACCTCTATCGACGCCCGCTGAAACGGCTGATCAATCACCTTGACGCCGTCGAGCCCCCCGCCATCGGTGAGGCCTTGCCGAGTGGCCCAGCCCCTCAGGGGACGCTGATCGACCAGCTGAACCAACGGATCATCCGTCTCAACGACATGAACCATCGGTTACAAGAACAGGCCATCAAGGACCCGCTCACGGGACTCGGCAATCGGCGCCTGCTGGAGCAGCGCCTCGACATCGCCCTGCCGCTCAGTCGACGCTGGATGCATACCATCTCGGCACTGGTGATCGACGTCGATCATTTCAAGGAATACAACGACCTCTACGGCCATCAAGCCGGCGACGAATGTCTTGTCGAGATCGCCAACGTGCTGCGTGACACCTTTCGCCGCGAGACCGATATCGTGGTCCGCCTGGGCGGGGAGGAGTTCCTGGTGGTGCTGCTCGATGCAGACGAAGACGAGGCCGTCGGCCTCGCCGAGGCCATGCGCGGTATGCTGCAGGCGGTAGGTATCGAGCATGAGGCCTCCAGCGTCGCCGACGTAGTCACCGTCAGCATCGGTGTCGCCGTGACCCAGACCGGCGAACCCCTCAGCCTCGATGCCATGATCGCTACCGCCGATACCGCCCTCTATGCCTGCAAGGCAGCCGGCCGTAATCGAGTGATCAGCCGACCGGTCTCGCCGTCCGACGACACGGCAATCCCTTCGATCGCCTGACCGGAAGGCTCGCCCTTGTCGTCACTCGAGCTATCATGGGGAGTCAGTGGCCGCGCCTCCCTGGCGATGCTCCCCTAGCTCTCCGGTCTCTCGACGGCAAAGGCCAGACTGCCATGATCCGATGCTTTGCCATCCTGCTGCTTGCCCTGGGGCTCGTCGCCTGCACCGGCCCGGCCCGGGAGCAACACGAGGGTTACCGAGTCGATCATCGCCATGTCGCCATGTCCCATTCGAGCCGCGTGCGCCACCTGGTGATCCACTACACCGATGCCGATGAAACCAAGTCTCTTGTCGCCCTCACCGGCCCAAGCGTCAGCAGCCATTACCTGATTCCCCCGCCCCGCGACGGCAAGCCGCCTCCGGTCTACCAGCTGGTCGAGGAAACGCGGCGGGCCTGGCATGCCGGTGCCAGCGGCTGGGCCGGTCGCGAGAACCTCAACGACACCTCCATCGGCATCGAGATCGTCAATGCCGGCCCAACGCTGACCTTCGCCTCACTCGAGGCCGCGCTGGCCGCCGATGCACCCATCACCTGGGCGTCCTTCCCAGACGCCCAGATCACCGCGCTGATCGCCCTGGCCCGGGACATCATCGCCCGCCACGCCATTTCCCCCACCGCCGTGGTGAGTCATGCCGAGATCGCCCCGACTCGCAAGATCGACCCGGGGCCCGCTTTCCCCTGGCAACGGCTTCACGCGGCGGGCATTGGCCCCTGGCCGGACCCGGCCCGAGTCGCCCGCCATCGCCGCCACTTCGCCAAGGCCCCGCCCTCGCTGGAGCACCTGCAGCAGGGGCTCGCCGCCTGGGGCTTCGCACTGGCGGCCACCGGCCGGCCGGATGCGACCACTCGAGGGGCGCTGCGCGCCTTCCAGATGCGCTATCGCCCCGACGACTACCGGGGCCTGCCGGATATCGGCACCGCCGCGCGGCTGTGGGCGCTGCTCGAGGAATATCGTCCCGAAGCCTATGCCAGGCTCCTCGAAAGCGCTGACTCCCTGGCACCCGCCCCTTGAGGCGCCGGGATTGGCGATGCGCGTCGCCCCTGCTAGGGTCGCGACTACCGCTCCCGCCGATGAGACGACTCCTGCCATGAACGACCTCACCCTGACCACCTGCCAGGGGCAGGGCATCACGCCCTACCTCGAGGCCCTGGCCCGGCTACGCATCCGGGTCTTCCGCGACTTTCCCTACCTCTACGATGGTGATCTTGCCTATGAGGCCGAGTATCTCGCACGCTACGCCGAATGCCCGCAGAGCCTGTTCGTGCTGGCTTTCGACGGCGAAACGCTGGTCGGCGCGGCTACCGGCATGCCGCTCTCGGCCCAGATCGAGGCGTTCCGCGCGCCCTTCCTGAAGGCCGGCTACCGGGTCGAGGACATCTTCTACTACGGGGAATCGGTGCTACTGGCCGACTATCGCGGCCAGGGGGTTGGCAAGGCCTTCATGGAAGCTCGGGAGGATCACGCCTTTCGCCAGGGGTTCGCCAGGGCTGCCTTCTGCGCCGTCGAGCGCGAGCCCAACCACCCGCTCGAGCCCGATGACTACCGGCCGCTGCATGACTTCTGGCTGGGGCGGGACTACCGCCGCACGCCGACGCTTAGCACCACCTTCGCTTGGAAGGATGTCGGCGAGGTCGAGGAGACGGCCAAACCGATGGTGTTCTGGCTCAAGGAACTGACCACATGAGTGCAGGGTCACCCACTGTCAACGTGGCCAGCGCCCAGTACCCCATCGATGCGTTTCACTCCCTGGACGAGTTTCGGGCCAAGGCGAGCCGCTGGGTGCACGAGGCGGCGAGCCGCGGGGCACAGCTGCTGGTGTTTCCCGAATACGGCGGCATGGAGCTGACCTCGCTGCTGCCGGAGGCGATGCGCGACGACCTCGATGCCCAGCTGCACGGCCTGCAACCGTTGCGCGACGCCGCGCTGACCACCTGGCAGGCACTGGCCAGGGCACACGGCGTGACGCTGCTGGCCCCGTCCATGCCCTGGCAGCGAGAGGACGGATGCTTCGTCAACCGCGCCTGGCTGATCGGCCCCGACGGGGAGATGGATTATCAGGACAAGATGATCATGACCCGCTTCGAGAACGACACCTGGGGCATTTCGCCGGGCAGCGAGCTCAAGGTCTTCGATACCCAGGCCGGACGTCTGGGCGTGCTGATCTGCTATGACAGCGAATTTCCGCTGCTGGCCCGCCGCCTGGTCGAGGCCGGCGCCGAGCTGCTGCTGGTGCCCAGCTGCACCGACACCCAGGCCGGTTATCACCGCGTTCAGCTGTCGTCACAGGCGCGAGCCATCGAGCAGCAGGTAGCGGTACTGCATGCTCCCACCGTCGGCGAGGCCCTGTGGTCGCCGGCGGTGGACATCAACATCGGCCGCGCCGCCGTCTATGCGCCCTGCGACCACGGTTTCCCCGCCGATGGCGTACTGACGAAGGCCGAGGACGCCACCCCCGGCTGGCAGTTCGCTCGCCTCGACCTTGCGCGCATCGCCGCCCTCCGCGAATCCGGCCAGGTCAACAACCATGCCGACTGGGCCCTGCAGGCCGGCCCTCTCGCCGCCGGCATCGATACCGTCACGCTGGGTTGAACGACGAGGCCAGTCGCCTTTTGCCGCCACCCGGCCTTCACCGTACAATGCTTGCAACCCTGCCCGCCGGCCATCAGGCCGGCCGGTGCCCGTTCAAGATTCGAAGGATACGCCGGACCCATGCGCGCCAGCCAACTGTTGCTCTCCACCCTCAAGGAAACGCCCTCCGACGCCGAAGTGATCAGCCACCAGCTGATGCTGCGTGCGGGCATGATTCGCCGCCTGACCTCGGGGCTCTACACCTGGCTGCCGATGGGCCTGCGTACCCTGCGCAAGGTCGAGCGGGTGGTGCGCGAGGAGATGGATCGTGCCGGCGCCCAGGAAGTGCTGATGCCGGCGGTCCAGCCCGCCGAGCTGTGGCAGGAATCCGGCCGCTGGGAGCAGTACGGCCCGGAGCTGCTGCGCCTCAAGGATCGCCATGACCGCGACTACTGCGTGGGACCGACCCATGAGGAAGTGATCACCGACCTGGTGCGCAAGGAGATCGCGAGCTACAAGCAGCTGCCGGCCAACTTCTACCAGATCCAGACCAAGTTCCGCGACGAGATCCGTCCGCGCTTCGGGGTGATGCGCTCGCGGGAGTTCATCATGAAGGACGCCTACTCCTTCCATATCGATGAGGCCTCCCTGAAGGAGACCTACCAGGCGATGTATGACGCCTATGTGCGCATCTTCACTCGCCTGGGGCTGGACTTCCGCCCGGTGATCGCCGACAACGGCGCCATCGGCGGCACCGGCTCCCACGAATTCCACGTGCTGGCCGACTCCGGCGAGGACGATATCGTCTTCTCCACCGCCTCCGACTATGCCGCCAACATCGAGAAGGCCGAGGCCCTGCCGGCACCGCTGGGCAGCGAGGCCGTGGCTGGCGCCCCGAGCGAGGAGCTGCGCCTGGTCGACACCCCGGAGACCAAGACCATCGCCGCCCTGGTCGAGAAGCATGGCCTCGCCATCGAGAAGACCATCAAGACGCTGATGGTGCACGCCGAGGCCGGTGGCCTGATCGCCCTGCTGGTACGTGGTGATCACGAGCTCAACGAGGTCAAGGCCGAGAACCTGCCCGAGGTCAAGGCACCGCTGACCATGGCCACCGAGGCCGAGATCCGCGCCGCCGTGGGCGCCGGCCCCGGCTCGCTCGGCCCTGTCAACCTGGACATGCCGGTGATCGTCGATCGCAGCGTGGCGCTGATGAACGACTTCGGCGCCGGCGCCAACGTGGACGACAAGCACTACTTCGGCATCAACTGGGAGCGTGACCTGCCGCTGCCCCAGGTCGCCGACATCCGTAACGTGGTCGAGGGCGACCCCTCTCCGGACGGCCAGGGTACGCTTGCGATCAAGCGCGGCATCGAGGTCGGTCACGTCTTCCAGCTGGGCACCAAGTACTCCAAGGCCATGAATGCCACCGTGCTGGGCGACAACGGCAAGGCCGTCCACCCCTGGATGGGCTGCTACGGCATCGGCGTGACCCGCGTGGTGGCCTCCGCCATCGAGCAGAACCATGACGACGCCGGCATCATCTGGCCCGACGCCCTCGCCCCCTTCGAGGTGGCCATGGTGCCGATGAACGCCCACAAGTCCGAGCGGGTCCGCGAAACCGCCGAGCGGCTGTATCAGGACCTCACGGCCGCGGGTATCGACGTGCTGCTTGACGACCGGGATATCCGCCCCGGGGTCAAGTTCGCAGATCAGGAGTTGATCGGCATCCCGCACCGGCTGGTGATCGGCGATCGCAGCCTCGACAAGGGTGAGCTCGAGTACAAGGGACGTCGCGATGATCAAGCCACCATGGTACCCGCAGACACCATCATCGACTTCCTGCGTGGCCGCATCGGGTAATGCCCGTGGTCGGAGCGTCTGGCTGAACGCCACGCGACTGAAGCTGTCACTGCTGAGCCTGGCACTGCTGGGCTCGGCGCTGCTGTCGGTCAGCGCCCCGGCCACTGCCGCTCAGAGCTATTCAGCCCCTCTCCACCAGACCCTGGAGAGCGTGCTCGAGACTCCCAGGCCCCCCATCGAGCGCTGGACGGATCACCAATGGCGCTCGACCATGGCAACACGGCTCTCCCGCTACGTCGACGATCCCGACCGCCGCCTTCGCCTGCTCGACCGCATTCAGCAGGAAGCCCGGCTGGCCGGGCTCTCCCCCGGCATCGTGATGGCGGTGATTCAGGTCGAGAGCGCCTTCCAGCCGAATGCGGTGTCCAGCGCCGGCGCCAGGGGACTGATGCAGGTGATGCCGTTCTGGGTCGAGGCCCTCGGACGCCCGGATGACAACCTCTTCGATCCCCTCCTCAACCTGCGCTATGGCTGCACCATTCTCGCCCACTACCTGGCCGTAGAGGATGGCGACCTGACGCGCGCCCTGGCCCGTTACAACGGCAGCCGTGGCAAGACCTGGTATCCCGAACGCGTGATGAGAGCCTGGCGCCAGCACTGGTGGCTGTCCCCTTGATCGAGACTTGCCCCCCGGCCACGGATACCGATACGTTTCCTCCAAAACAACCATTTACGTCGGGCCGTTCAACGCCGATGATGCAGGTACCCCCTGCCTTGGCTTCCCGCCGGACGCCTGCGACAAAAGGATTTGCTGTGCCTCGAGTCCCTCATGTTCTGCTGAGCATCCTGGTGCTGGCGACTGTCACCCTCAACAGCCTGGACGCCAAGGCCGCCCGCATCACCGTCATTGATGCGGCAACCGGCCAACCGCTCCCCGATGCGGTTGTCGAGGTGGATGTTGCAGACACACCGCCGGCCGATACCGCTTCGTTCGAGATCTTCCAGCGCGATGCCGCCTTTCATCCCCATGTCAGTGCCGTGCCGGTCGGCAGCCGCATCAGCTTTCCCAACCGCGACACGACCCGTCACCACGTCTATTCCTTCTCGCCCACCGGCGTATTCGACCTGAACCTCTACCGGCAGGACACGCCACCCCCCGTGCACTTCGACAGGGCAGGGGTGGCGGTGCTCGGCTGCAACATCCATGACCATATGCAGGCCTTCATCGTGGTCAGCGACGCCGACTACCAGGCGATCGCCGACGAAAGCGGCCAGGTCCGCCTGACCGATCTGCCCCCGGGTGAGCATCGTCTGCGTGTCTGGCACCCTCGCCTCGATGAGACCCATCAGCAATGGTGGCAGGCCCCCACGCCGATCACTGCCGACGATCGGCGCAGCGTCTCGCTATCGCTCGCGGTCTCGCCGAGACCAGCGCCCAAGCACTCATCACTGCAACAGCGCTTCAATCGCGCCCTGAGCCAGTGAGGCCCGGATGAGCTTCCGTTCCCGCCTGCTCATCACCATGCTCACGGTCGTGATACTGGCCCAGGTGGTGACAGCCGCCGCCACCTTGAGCGCCGTTCGAGCCGATATCATGGCCGCCGGCCAGCGCAACCTGGACATCGGCCTCGGCGTGTTGCGCGAGGTACTCGATGCCCGCGGCGAACGGCTACGCGATACCGTCGATATTCTCACAGACGATTTCGGCTTCAAGAGCGCGGTGGCCACCCAGGATACCGCCACCCTGGAATCGGTGTTGATCAACCATGGCAGTCGTGCCGAAGCGGACATGGTGCTGCTCGCCGACCCCGAGGGACGGCTACTGGCCAGCAGCCACCATGAGACCGGGAGCCAGCTGCCCTTCGAGGGCCTCTGGCGCGCGGCCCGGGACGGCCAGGGCAGCGTGGAGGTGGTGCTGCAGGACGACGTCCCCTACCAGTTCGTGCTGCTACCCGTGCGTGCCCCTCACCTGATCGGCTGGGCGGGCATGGGCTTTCGGCTCGACGCCGAGCTCGCCCTGGAGATCGATGCCCTGACCCAGCTACCGGTAAGCTTCATCGGCCACCGCCTGGGCGAGGCCCGCGCCAGCTATACGGCCACCTCTCGCGCCGCCTTGCCACCAACCGAGATTTCTCGGCTGCTGTCGGCGCTCAACGGCCTGGGCAGCGTCGAGGACCTGGATGCCAGTGCCGACTACCTGACTCGCGCCAGTCTGCTACGCCGCACCGGAGAGAGTGAAGCCTTCGCCCTGGTCCAGGCGTCCCGCCAGAGCCTGATGGCACCCTATCGTGATATCCAGTGGCAGCTGCTGGCGCTGTTCGCGGCGACCCTGACGCTGACCGCCCTGGTCGCAGCCTTCAGCGCCCGGGGCATCAGCCGTCCGCTACGCCGGCTTGCCGATGCCGCCCGACGCATCGGTCGGGGCGAGCGAATCGGCCATCTCGAGTCCGGCCAGCGCGGCGAGATGCGGGTGCTGGCAAACACCCTGATGACCATGCAGGAAGATATCGTGCAACGCGAGGAGAGCCTGCTGCATCAGTCCCGCCACGACCTGCTAACGGATCTGCCCAACCGCACCTCGGCTCAGCATGACGTCCAGGACGATATTGCCACCGGACAGGCGTTTACCCTGCTGCGCCTGGCGATCCGCGACTTTCGCCGCATCAACGACACCTTCGGCTATGCCCTCGGCGATCAGGTCCTGATCACCCTGTCGCGGCGGCTCGAGCAGCTGCCGGCGCCGGCCGTTCAGCCCTACCGCATGGGCGGTGACGAATTCCTGCTGCGCCTGAACACGCCGGCCTGCCCGGCCGACTGGTTCGAGGCGATGCAGTCACGCCTCGCTGAACCGATCGATCTGGACGGCTCGCCGATACGGCCGCGCCTGTCGTTCGGCGAGGTGCGCTACCCCGACGACGGTGACAGCGCCGCCCTGCTGCTGCGTCGCGCCGACGTGGCCCTGGACATCGCCCGTCATCACCACCATCACCACCAGCGCTATATCGCCGGCCAGGACGAGCGACACCTGCGCCAACTGACCCTGATCCGCGATCTCCAGGACGCGGTCGACCAGCATCAGTTGACCATGGTCTACCAGCCCAAGGTGCTGGCAACCAACGGCGATATCGTCCAGTTCGAGGCACTGATGCGCTGGGAACACCCGAGTCTCGGCTTCATTCCGCCCGACGAGTTCATCACCCTGGCCGAGCGCTCGGGCAATATCCGCCTGCTCAGTGGCTGGATGATCGAGACGGTCTGCGCCCAGTTGCGTCACTGGCAGGCTCAGGGCCACGAACTGCGGGTGGCCATCAACCTGTCGGCCGAGGACGTGATGGACGAGACCCTGACAAGCCGGCTGAAAGAGGGACTCTCGCGGTATGGCCTGGTGCCGGACCAACTGGGACTCGAGGTCACCGAGAGCGCCATCATCAAGGACCCGGCGCTCGCCACCCGACATCTTGAGGAGCTGCGTCGCGCCGGCATGACACTGGCCATCGACGACTTCGGCACCGGCTACTCGTCCCTGGCTCAGCTCAAGCGGCTGCCGGTTCAGGAACTCAAGATCGACAAGTCCTTCATCCTGCGCCTGGACCGCTCCCCCGACGATGAGGTCATCGTGCGTTCGACCATCGAGCTGGGACAGAACCTCGGCCTCAAGGTAGTGGCCGAGGGCGTAGAGACCGAGGCGAGTCGCGCCATGCTCAGACGGTTCGGCTGCCACTGCCTGCAGGGCTATCTGATCGCCCGGCCGCTGCCCGCCGATCAGGTACCCGACTGGATCGCCGGCTATCGGGCCATTCCGCCCGCCACCCCAGGAGCCTGATCATGACGCCCTCAGAATGCCTCGTAAGCGCGATGCCAGGGTCTCTCGATTCCCGCGACCTCGGCGTGCGGGGTTCCGCCCCGCGCACAGGGCGCCTCCAACGTCTGCAGCTGCGTCGGGCTCGGGCGCCCCTGGCCATGCTGGCCCTGGCCGCCCTGCTGCTTCCGCCCTCTGCCCAGGCCGGCAGCCGCCTGCTGGGCACCGGCGGTGTCACCCAGATCGAGGGCGCCGCCGGCGGCGGACTCTCGCCCTGGGGCGTGCTCGCCGGCACCGCCAGCGAAGGCGAAGTCGCCGCCACTGCCAGCGTCACCCAGGCGCGGGTGGACGACTACACCTTGGGGGTGGCTGGCGTCGCCGCCAACCTTCACGACCGCCTGGAGCTGTCGCTGGCCCGTCAGCGCCTCGATCTGGATACCCTGGGCGGGCGCCTCGAGCAGGACATCCTGGGGGCCAAACTGCGCCTCTACGGCGACCCGCTCTATGACACCTGGGGCACCTGGAGCCTGGGGGTTCAGCGCAAGCAGATGGTCGATGGCGAACTGGCCACGGCGCTGGGCGCCAGGGACACGGAGGGTACCGACATCTACCTCGCCACCAGCAAGCTCTGGTTCGCGGCGATCGGCGGACGCAACCTCCTGACCAACCTGACCCTTCGCTCGACCCGCGCCAACCAGGGCGGTCTGCTGGGCTTCGGTGGCGATGAAGAGGCCGACCGCTCATTGGTCATGGAGGGTTCATTGGGGCTGATGCTCGCGCCCGACTGGGTGGTGGGCCTCGAGTATCGGCAGAAGCCCGACAACCTGGGCGTCGCCGCCGAGCACGACTGGCGCGATGTCTACGTGGCACATTTCTTCAACAAGCACGTCTCGCTGACCGGTGCCTGGCTCGATCTCGGCGATATCGCCGGCCTCGCCGACCAGCAAGGCGGCTATCTCTCGCTGCAGGTGGCGCTATGATCGGTTCTTCGCTCACCCCGCCTAGCTCATCCACTCGCGCCTCGCGCCGCACCTCCTTCCGCCAAGCATATCGGTCGGCCCCCTCGAGCCTGGCCCTGATCGCCGGCCTTGTGATGCTCGGTGGCTGCGCCCACTCAGCCCCCTCGACCAGCCTGGACGCCCAGGGGTCGCCCCCGGGCGGCGGCCTGTCGAGTGCGGAAACCAGCGCATCCGCCGACCACGAGACCCTGTATGCCACCCTTGGCGGGGAGACCGTCATCGCGGCCGTCGTCGATGACTTCCTCTACCGGATCGCCGGGGACCAACGTATCGTCGGCTTCTTCGCCAACACCAACATCGATCACTTCGACGAGGCCTTCGCCACCCAGCTGTGCGATATCAGCGACGGTCCCTGTGACTACACGGGCCCCTCGATGGCCCGTGCCCATCAACAGATGGGCCTTACCGAGGCCCACTTCAATGCGGTGGTCGGCCACCTGCGCGCCGCCCTGATCGACCAGGGCGTGGCCACCGGGCCGCGCAACCGGCTGCTGGGACGCCTGGCCAGCCTTCACGATGCGGTGATGCTCCGTCAGCCGTGAGGCCGGCACCTGCCCCTTCGCGCCGGATCCTGCCCCGGCCCCTGGCAACACGATGGAGACACAAAAAAGCCGACCCGAAGGTCGGCCACCGGAGAAGGGATCAAGACTCGGGGACGCCGCCTCCTTCCTAGCGAATTGATCTGGAGCAGATATGCTCATCTGGCAGCACCAGGCCAGTCTCTGAGCCCAGGGTAGCGGCGCATCACACGCCAAGGATCACAGCACCTTGCGATCCTCGACCTTGGCATGATCGGTGCCTTCCGGCAGCGGATGGCCCTTGGCCAGTTCGGCCCGGGTCGCCTCGCGCACCGACAGCACCTCGAGCTCGTAGGTGAGGGTCTCTCCCGCCAGCGGATGGTTGGTGTCCACGGTGACCTGGGTGGCCCCGACCTCGAGCACCGTGACCACCTGTGGGCCATCTTCGCCGGGGGTCTGGAAGCGCATACCGGGGGTTAACTCGGCGACCGGGAAGGAGCCGCGGCCGACCTGCTGCACCTTTTCCTCGTCTCGCTGGCCGTAAGCCTCATCGGGGCCGAGGGTGGCACTCAGGGTGGCGCCGGGCGCCTGGCCCTCGAGGGCGCGCTCGAGGCCGGCCACGATATTGACGTGGCCATGCAGATACTCGAGGGGCGTCTCTCGGGCACGAGAATCGTCGAGCAGGGTACCGGTGGCATCCGTCAGGCGATAGTGCAGGCTAACGACCCGATGGGAGGCGATTTGCATGAAGAACACTCCTTGAAGGGAATGCGCCGTCCGGCGCTTACTGGGGACGGCGCAGCTGGGCGATGGGCATTTCCAGACGCTGCTGCTTGTGCAGCATGTTGAGCAGCACGATGGCACGCTCCTCGCCCTTCTGGGACTCGAACACCGCCTTGAGATCCTGGAAGGGCCCCTCGGTGATCTCGACGCTATCGCCGGCGCGGAAGTAGACATTGGCCACTTCATCCTCGTGCGCGTCACTGGCATTGGCCCTCAGTGTCTCGATCAGACTGTCGGCCACCGCCACCGGCTCTTCGCCGAAGGTCAGCAGCTTCAGCACGCCGCGGGTCGAACGGATCGGACGCCAGTTGCTGGCGATGCGATCCAGGCGGATGAACAGATAATAGGGGAACAGCGGCTCGGCCACCCAGGCGAGCTTGCCCCGGCGTTTCTTCTGCACCTCGAGCACCGGATGAAAGACCTCATAGCCCTGATTGCCGAGATGTTCGGCCGCGCGGAAGGATTCCCCCCCCTTGCACTGGATCACGTACCAGCGCGGGATGGCCTTGGTGTCATGCACCTGACCGTCGGTGGCATCATTCATGAGCGTCCCTTCTCCTTACGCGCGTCCTTGGCAGCGACTGCGTCACTTGTCACACTTGTGTTGCTCATCGCTCTCGTCACACTCAGATCCTTGGTCACATGAACGGGGCCGCGACGCCTGATGGTCGGATAGCACCGCGCATGGACGAGGATAACTAATTGATTTTACATGGCGTCATACGACGCGGCTTGCGCCCATTCTAGCATCGCCCCCCGGCCGCGTGTACGTCCCATCCCGATCCGGAGTGTTTCGATGCCCTCGTTATCCCCGCGCCGTAGCTGGCGCGATGCCCTGTCGGTCTACCTGCACGCGCCGGTCATCACCATGCTGTTTCTGGGGTTTTCCGCCGGCCTGCCATTCCTGCTGGTATTCTCGACCCTCTCGGCCTGGCTGCGCAGTGATGGCGTCGAAGTGGCCGCCATCGGCTTCTTCGCCTGGATCGGCATGCTCTATTCGATCAAGTTCTTCTGGGCACCGGTGGTCGATCGCCTGGCACTGCCCTGGCTGACTCGACGCCTCGGCCAGCGCCGCAGCTGGATGCTGCTCGCCCAGGCGATGATCGCCACGGGCCTGGTGGGACTCTCCAGCCTCGAGCCGCAGGGCCACCTGGCGCTGGTGGCGGCCTTCGCCCTGCTGGTGGCGTTCGGCTCGGCCACCCAGGACATCGCCATCGACGCCTTTCGCATCGAGTCCGCCCCCGAGGAGGTTCAGGCCGCCATGGCCTCGACCTACATCATCGGCTACCGGGGCGGACTGATCGCCGCCGGCGCCGGCGCTCTGTACCTCGCCTCGCTGATCTCCTGGCAGGCGGCCTACCTTGCCATGGCAGCGCTGGTGAGCGTCGGCATGCTGACCGTGCTGCTGCGCCCGGAGCCCGCGCGGTCGTCGCTGTCGGTGCAGCTGATCCATGAGCCCCGGGTGCGGGCCTTCCTGCGGGCAACCCGCGGTCGCCCCCGAGTGCTGCGGCGCCTCGGCGCCTGGACCATCGGCGCGGTGGTCTGCCCCTTCACCGACTTCTTCGCCCGTCATGGCCGCCAGGCCCTGTGGCTGTTGGTATTCGTCGGGGTCTTTCGCATCAGCGATCTGGCGATGGCGTCGATGGCCAACCCGCTGTATATCGATCTGGGCTTTTCGCTTGCCACCATTGCCAACGTCACCAACGTATTCGGCATCGCCATGAGCATCGGCGGCGGCATTCTCGGTGGGCTGCTGGTGGTGCGTTACGGGATCGGGCCGATCCTGGTGCTGGGCGCCATGGCCGCGGCGCTGACCAATCTGCTGTTCGCCTCACTGGCTCTGGCCGGCGACAGTCTGCCGATGCTGGTGGCGACCATCACCGCCGACAACCTGGCCAATGGCCTGGCAAGCGCGGTCTTCATCGCCTTCCTGTCGAGCCTGACCTCACGCGCCTACACCGCCACCCAGTATGCGCTGTTCTCGTCGCTGATGACCTTGCCCGGCAAGTTCCTGAGCGGCTTCGGCGGCATGGTGGTCGCCGCCGAGGGCTATCCCACCTTCTTCGTGATGGCATCGGCCCTTGGCCTGCCGGCGATCCTGCTGGCGATGTGGATCCACCGCCGGTCCACGCTGCTGACCCAGCCGACACCCACCCGCTGATACACATCGGGCCGCGACAAATATCGCGGCCCGATGTGTGATCGCCCGTGGCCGGGCGATCGGATAGCTAAGGTTTAGGATATAGGCTCAGGGCATGCGCACAGGCATCAGGCCTTCAGGGTCTGGCGCTCACCGTCCAGCCAGTCCAGCGCCCCTTTAGTATTGGACCACTGATCACGCATCAGGGTGCGATACTGCCAGGCCTCGGCGCGGCTGCCGGGCTCGGGGGCATCCGCCTGGCGACCCCGCACCTCGCGTCCCTTCGGGTCGCAGAGCATCGCCATCACGTGAGGGTTGAGTCGACGCACGTCCTCAAGCGCCTCATGCGCCTCATCGAAACGCTCGAGACGATAGAGCGCCAGCACTCGCCCCATCAGCACCCCAAGCAGGGGCGGCGTCTCGTTGGCCTGCAGGCTGACCTCGAGCGCCCGCTGGTTGCGGTTCTCACGCAGCAACTGGTCGAGCACCAGCTCGCGCAGCCCCAGCGAATCCTGCGTATCCAGGCTCAGCAGCCGCTCGGCGAGTTCCCGGGAGCGTTCACGGGCACCGCGCTCCATGCCCACCACCAGGGCGAGCCCGGTGCGCAGCAGCACGGCATTGTCGGCGGCGTCCCACTCGAAGTCGCCCTCCCCTTCACTCTCGAGCTGAGTCAACCAGCGCTCCAGGCGCACCGCCAGCGGCTCGAAGAGGCTCGGCGCCATCCACGGCAGGCTGCCGAAGCGGCTGGTCAGGGCCAGAGTCAGCGACTGCACGACCTGCGGCGAGTCGAGCCACTCGGGATGCGAGCACAGCTCGCCCAGCCAGTCGCTGGCATGGGGCCAGGGGTCGTCCACGAACCCGAGCGCCGCCTCTTCATCGACCAGCACCTGAAAATGCTTTTGCCAGGCGGCGAACAACGTGTCCTGACGCGCGGTGCTGTGGTATTCGAGACTGCCCTCGGCAGTGCAATTGAACTCGAGCCGCGGCGCGGTCGGCAGCGACTCGAGCAGCGCCTGCAGGGCCGCCAGCGGATCGGCCAGGTCTTCCTCGGAATTGACCATCTGCTCGGCAAGGGTCGCGCCCGGATTCTCGGCCAGATCGGCCAGGAACTCGAGCTGTTCGGGATCGAGGTCGCCGCGCCGCGACAGCCGGCGAAACCAGAAACGCGCCCGCTCGGCGGCTTCCTCGACGTTGCCTTCATGGAGCAGCAGCATGGCCTCGATGTAGGCAAGGGTCGGCGAGTCCGGCAGCGCCTGTTGGGCACGCACGAAGGCCTCCCTGGCGCTTGCCAGATCATCATCATCGAGATACATCAGGCACAGCCGCTCCAGCGCCACGCCGCGCAGGAAGAGCGGGCCACGCTCGAGCACCTCGTCGAGCAGCGCCGTGCGCTTGCGGTGGAAGCCGCGCTCCTGATAGAGATCGATCAGCAGCTCGAAGGCCGGCTCGGCCTGCTCGGGGAGTCGCTCCCAGTCCGCGGACTGGAACAGCGCCTCGAGGATCTGCTGGGCGCGACCGCGCTGGCCGCCCTCGGCCGCAATCAGCCCGGCCTCGAGCAGTGCCTGGGCCGGTGCCCGGCCACTGTCCAGCGCCGCCTTCAGGGTCTCGCCCTTCCACTCGCGCAGTGACAGCATCCACATCAGGTGATCGGGCACCGGCCCGGGGAGACTCTCGGCGCCGCAGCACTGCTTGGTCTTGAGCCCGGAATCACACCAGCAGGGCTCGTTGCGTCCCGGGCGGGCCAGCGACTCACTGGCGAAATCCAGCCGCTCGAGCGGCGTCTGCGACCACAGTTCGGGCCCCAGCGCCTGCGCCAGAGTGAGCTTGCCGCCGACCAGCGCCGGACCGTCTTCGCGTACCCAGGCCATGAAGGACGGATAATGCTCGTTGTTCCGAATCGCCGTCAGTGCGCCGGAAGCGAAGCCCAGCAACTGTTCTACCCATACCGCCAGCATGTCATCTCCCTTCACCGAGGCTTTGCGCAGGCCGGACCTGCACCGAGGGGCAGCATGCTACCACGCCGCCCTTGGCCCCCTCACCATTGTCGACCCGACACGCTCAGCGTGTCTCGCGATTCCCTTCCCGTGACATGGCACCGGGACGCACTAACACATGCCTGCGCTCGCCAAGCACCTCGGCCAGGCGCGCGATATGCGAAGGCCCCACCTCACAGCAGCCGCCGATGATCTCGATGCCGTGATCGATCCAGCGGGTCGCCGTGCGGGTGAAGGCCTCCGGGTCGAGGTCATGGCGTGCTTCGAGAGCACTGACGGTGCCGCCGGGGGCCAGCGCCTCGACGGAGGTGAAGCCGTTGGGATAGGCGCCGGTCGCCCCGGGAAAACCTGTCAGCACATCGAGGCTGGCCTCGATGGTCTCGGGCTGGCTGCAATTAAGCAGCAGCGCCTGCACGCCGAGCGCCTGGGCCAGCCTCACCGCCTCCACCAGCGGTTCCTGGCTACGCAGCCGGTCGGGGTTTGCATCATCGAGGGTCACGGCGACCCACACCGGCAGGCCCGTTTCCGAGGCGGCCGTTGCCGCCGCGCGCATCTCGTCGAGCGAGGCCATCGCCTCGCACAGCCACAGGTCCACGCCCTTCCCGGCGGCGACCAGGCGACGATAGCTGGCCAGTGCCGCCTCGCCCGAGGGGGACTGATCGGGCCGATAGCTGGCGACCAGCGGCGGCAGACAGCCGGCAATCGCGACATCCTCACCACAGACGGCCACCGCTTTCTGCGCCCGCTCGAGCGCACGCTGATGGAGCATCTCAAGGGATGCTGCCTGACCGGCACGGGAAAGACGCTCCGGCGTTGCCGTATAGGTCGCCAGGGTGATCACCCGGGCGCCTGCCCGAATGAAGTCCTCATGCAGGCCCTGCACCAGCTCGGGATACTCCTTCAGGACATGGGTGGACCAGAGCGGGGTGGGCGGCTCGCCGGCACGGCGGATGAGCTCCTGGCCCATGCCGCCATCCAGCAGCACGATCGATGACATACCTTGACTCCTGACTCGCAGTACATTTTGCATTCGACTGACCTTCCCCGCGCTCACCTGCACCGGCCTCAAGGGCCAGGGACATGAGCCCACAGACGCAGCACTCACAAACGCAGCACGGGGCACCCGCGGGCACAGGATTTTAGCATGCTCATGATAGGGCTGTTGCGCTCAGGTGCGGGGTGCTACTGTAGCGCCCGCCGACGCTCGTCGGCTCCTCCCGTTCGACGCTCATGAAGGCTACCGTGCTCGTACCCAACCCCTTTCGCCGCCGTGGCAAGGACGGCTCACACGAGACCTCTCAGGTCCGCCTCGAACGCGAGGGACGCGACGAGATCGAGCGCATTACCCGCGCCGTGGAGAAAGTGCCCTGGTCGGTCAGCCTGCTGCAGATCCTGTGGACCGCCGGTCCCGTCACCCTGCTGGGCGCCTGGGGCGGCTATCTGCTGGGCTATGGCCGCGCCCCCACCGCCGAGAACTACATCTTCTTCATCAGCTACACGGTGATCACGGGTGCGACCGGCATCATCGCCAACCTGGTGCATCAGTTCACCGGGGCGCGGCATGCCGAGAAGACCACCGCCAAGATCGAACGCGTCATCAAGGCCCTGCCGGACCTCTTGCTGACCACCCGTGATCTGATCGTCGAAAGCCTCGAGGGGGATGCCCGGCGTCGCGAGGCCGCCGCCATGCTGCTGCGCAAGCAGGACCTGTCGCCGGAGGGAGTCGAACTGGCCGCCCTGGAGCTGCTCGATGATCGCGACAGTGCCCGCATCATCAGCCAGATCGACATCTACCGGCGGGTCGGCCTGCATGCGCGTATCCGCGACATGGTCGCGCTCTACGGTGAGACCCTGGAGCCCCAGTTCCAGGAGCTCGCCGAACTGGCCCCGGAGGCCACCGACCTGTTGCGCGAGCGCTTCACCGGCCAGGCTCCGGCGCTGCAGCACGGCGTCTCACGGGATGACAACTTCATCGAGCGAGTGCTGGCGGCCATCGAGCAGGACGATGAGCTCTTGATGACGCTGCAGGACGTGGAGGAGATGCTGATCCTGGCCTTCGAGCTGATCAGCGGTCGGCAGATCCCCATGCTGACCTTCGAGTACAAGGGCCGCTGGAAGCTGGCTCAGGCCTTCGATGCCCTGGAGCAGGCCCGCGCCCGGCACCGCATCGCCCAGGCCACCGGCCTGTCGCGCCTCAAGGCGTTGATGGCCTACCTGGCAGAGCAGTCGGGCACCCTGGTCGAGGATTCCGCCTCGGGGCTTCGCGCCGAGGTGCTGGTCGAACGCTCGCACAACGCCATGGATGCCCTCGCCGAGCAGATCCAGCATCTGGCCAAGGCGGTGCGCAGCGGCCAGCACCAGCATCGTCGCGCCCTGGACCACAAGGCCGAGCTGCTATCCAATGCGGTGCGCCTGCTCAAGCAGGTATCGGAAGCCTATGAGCAGGTCGGTCGCCAGCATGCCCAGCTGCTCAAGATGGTCGAGCGCTGGGAGCGCATCAGCCATACCAAGGACAGCGATGGAGCCCGCTTGCAGTTAAGCCCGGGGCGGCGTGGCCTGCGCATCCGCGAGCACGTCATCGAGCTCGATGACGAAGCCAAGGCCAAGGTCTGCAAGCGGCTCGACCAGTATCTGGGCAGTAACGAATTCGACCAGCATCGCCGCACCACCCTGGGCATCGAACGGGAACGGCGCCTGTCGGTCGGCGTCGGGGTGTCCAAGCGCCTGGCGGTCGAAATCGCCCTGGCGCTTGAGCCGCATATCCATTTGTCTCGCCCGGCGGTGCAGCGTGCCATCAACAGCACCAACGCGGCGGATTTCGGCCAGCTCGAACCCAACCTCTCGGCGGCCGCCAAGGCCGCGATGGGGGCGGCCATGGTCAAGGAGATCGAGGTCGACCTGTCGCGCCCCGCCGAGCAGCTGGCCCTGGCGCTGGTGCGTCACTACCATGTGGAGCTGGAGCCCGAAGCCATCGACTTCCTGGTGCAACACTACGGCGCCCGGGAAGCCACCCTGACCATGCTCTCCAACTACCATGCCAGCCATGCCGGCAGCGAGACGCCCAACATCAGTTACCTGAGTCAACGCCCGCCGATGGTGGGCAAGCCCCACCGCGACTGGTACCGCGCCCTGGTAAAGGCGCGACGGGCGCTGGGCCTGAGAAGTGGCGAGCGACGCTGACCCCGGCTCGCTTGATTCCCTGTTAACGGCTCAGCCCTGTCGCGCCCAGTCGAGCAGCGGCCGGGCCCGCCCGGCCATATCAAGGCGTGCCTGCAGGCGCACCAGGTTCCAGTAGTGACCGTTGAGGGTACGCGACAGCAGCAGCGTATCCGCCGGCGGCTGCAGGCGGTCCATCGCCGCCCATACCCGCGGACTCAGCTCGCGCAGCCGACGGTGCACCCGCACGTCACCCAGGTCCTGCTCGCCGGGCGCGAACAGGGGCGCTATGGCCGAGGCGCTATCTCGATACAGGCTCAGCGGCGCCCCCTCCCCCTGGCGCCCCCCCATCGCCAGCAGGGCCGCCTCCATGGCCATCGGATCGTTCTCCAGGGTGGCCTCGAGCAACGTGATCATCTGCCGCAGACGCGCCTTGGGTACCGGGATCACCGCCCCCAGGTCATAGATGATCAACCGCCCCTCGCCATCGGCGGCAAAGTTGCCGGCATGCGGGTCGGCGTGCAGCTCCCCATGGGTCAAGAGCTCCTCGGTCATCCAGTCGGCGAGGCGTACCGCGAGGCGTTGTCGCAGGGCATCACCTGCCTGATCCATCTCGCGCAGCGGCGTGCCCGGCACATAGGCCATGGCCAGCACTCGGGAGGTGCATAATGGCTCGATCGGCGCCGGAATGACGATGTCTTCGCTTCCCGCGTAGCGCTGTCGATAGCGCGACAGGGCCACGGCCTCGGCCCGGTAATCGAACTCGCCGCGCAGGCTCTCGGCGAGCTCCTCGAAGAGCGCATCCAGGCGCGCCTGGGGCACCTTGAACCAGCGTCCCAGCCTCATCAGCCGGCGCACCTGGGCCAGGTCGCTCTCCAGCACCTCGGCGAGTCCCGGGTACTGCACCTTGAGCACCAGGGTCTCGCCCTCGTGCGTCGTGGCCCGATGCACCTGCCCCATGGAGGCGCTGGCGAAGGGGCGCTCCTCGATCGCTGCGAAACGCGCGTCCAGATCGCCATACTCGGCCTCGAGGGTGGTACGGATCTTCTCCCAGGGCATCGGCTGTGCCTGGCGCTGCAACCGGGCGAGCTCGTCGGCAAGCTCCGGGGGCAGCAGGTCGTCCCACTGCGACATGATCTGGGCGAGCTTCATGGCCGGCCCCTTGAGCTCCGAGAGCCCCTCGAACATCGCCTCGCCGAGGGCTCGCCAGTCGGCCTCGCCTCCCAGGCGGGTCCTGAGCATCGCGCCGCCGGCTCGCGCTCCGAGCCCCAGCAGCCGCCGGGTTCTGCCACGCTCACGCATAGTGATACAAACCTTGTACTAATTTGGCCTTAGGTTACACCTGGCGGTCCGGTCAGGATACTGGAAGAATGTCCATGGTTTTGACGCGACGTCATGACCGCCATTGCACCCTCTGCCCCCACTGCCACGAGGCCCCCATGCGCCTGATCATCGCCGAGAAACCGAGCCTTGCCCGCGCCATCGCCGAGGCCCTGCCCGGCCAGGTCCGGCGCAGTGACGGCGCCCTGGTGGCCGGCGATACCACCGTTACCTGGTGCCTGGGCCACCTGCTCGAGCAGGCGCCCCCGGATGCCTATGACCCGGCCCTCAAGCAATGGCGCCTCGATCATCTGCCGATCCTCCCAGCCCCTTGGCGTCTGATACCTCGGCCCAAGGCCCGCGGCCAGCTGGTGGTGATCCGTCGCTTGCTCAAGGAGGCCAGCAGCGTGGTACATGCCGGTGACCCGGACCGTGAAGGCCAACTCTTGGTACAGGAGGTGCTTGACTACCTGAAGTGGCGCGGACCGGTGGCGCGTCTGCTGGTCAACGACCTCAACCGCCCGGCGGTGGTCAAGGCGCTCGGGCAGCTTGCCGACAACGCCGACTTCCAGGCGCTCTATCGCGCCGCCGAGACCCGTTCCCGGGCCGACTGGTTGTATGGCATCAACCTGACCCGTGCCTGGACCCTGACCGGCCGCCAGGCGGGTCACGACGGCGTGCTCTCGGTGGGCCGGGTGCAGACGCCGGTGCTTGGGCTGGTGGTGCGCCGCGACGCCGAAATCGCCGCTTTCACGCCACGCCCATTTCATGTGCTGTGGGTCGATCTGGCCGTCGAACACGGCAGCCTGCGGGCCTGGTGGCAGCCCGGCGAGCAGCACCCGCTGGACGATCAGGGGCGCCTGCTCGCGCGCGCGCCTGCAGAAGCGCTGGCGGCCCGCCTGCCGGGCAGCCAGGGCAGGCTCACCTCGCTGAATGCCAAGAAGAGCCGCCAGGCTGCCCCGTTGCCCTACTCCCTGTCGTCGCTGCAGGTCGACGCGGCGCGCCGCTACAAGCTCTCGGCCAAGACGGTACTCGATACCTGCCAGAGCCTCTACGAGCGCCACAAGCTGATCACCTACCCGCGCTCGGACTGCCGCTACCTGCCCGCCGCTCACCACGGCCCGGCAAGGCAGGCGCTTACCAACGCCTGCCAGGGCGATGCCACCCTGGGCCCCTGGCTTGCCGGCGCCGATTTCTCGTTGCGCTCCAAGGCCTTCAACGATGCCAAGGTCAGCGCCCACCACGCCCTTTCGCCCACCGGCACCCGACCCGATTTCTCGCGGCTTTCGGCCACCGAGGCCAACATCTTCCGGCTGATCGCCCGCAACGTGCTGGCCCAGTTCTATCCGCCGCTGGAGACCCGCGAGGTCAAGGCCGAATTCACCATCCTCGAGGAGCGCTTTCGCGCCCAGGGTCGGGAGATTCTCGCCCCGGGCTGGAAGCCCTTGTTCACCACCCGCGACGAGGCGCCGCCGCTGCCCCCCCTGCAAGAGGGCGAGCCTGCTAAGGTGCGTGAGGTGGGAATCGAGGATCGTGAGACCCGGCCGCCGGAACCCTTCAACGATGCCAGCCTGATCAAGGCGATGATGAATATCGCCCGCTACGTCCAGGACCCCGCGGTCAAGCGCACCCTGAAGGACTCCGACGGCCTGGGCACCGAAGCGACCCGCGCCGGCATCATCGAGACACTGCTCGATCGCGGCTACCTGGTGCGCCAGCAGCAAGCCCTTCGCGCCACCCAGATCGGCCATGCGCTGATCCACGCCCTGCCCGAGGCAGTCGGCCGCGCCGAGCGCACCGCCCTGTGGGAGCAGCGCCTGACCGACATCGCCGAAGCCGGCAGCGACCCCGCGCCCTTCATGGCAAGCCTGGTCGAGGACCTGCGCGGCCTGCTCGACGCCACCGATGCCGAGCGCATGCGCAGCGCCCTGAGTGAGGCACGCGGCGTGGCCGCGGCCGCGCCGAGCGCCACCACGTCGCGGCGCAAGCCGCGCCGGCAAAGCACGAGCAAAGGAGCAACCAGCAAGCGCGCGTCTGCAAAACGCACGACTGCCAAGGGCGCATCAACCAAGAGTTCGTCGACGAAGGGCAGCTCCGGCAAGACGACCGGCAGCACAAGACGCCGCAAGAAGCAGGACGACGCATGAGCACAACGACAGACAAGATGACGCGCGAACGCCCCGTTCACGACGCGCACCACGCGCGGCCCAGCCACTGGATCGTCGGCCCCGGGGCCGTGGGACGGTTGCTGGCCATGCACCTGGCCCGCCAGGTGCCGGTCACCCTGATCGGGCGTCGCGAGCCGCCTGCCCGGCTGACGCTGACCACGCCCGAGGACGAGCGCGAGATTCGTGCGCTGCCCGGCGCTACCCTGGAAACCCTGCCGCCAATACCGCCGGCGACGATCCATCTGACCACCAAGGCTCATGGCGCCGAAGAGGCCGTGGCGGCTCTGGCCAACCGACTGCCGGGCGAGACGCCGCTGGTGCTGTGGCAGAACGGGTTCGGCGTTCAGGAGAGCCTGACCCGCGCCTGGCCGGGCCCGGTGCTCTGCGCCAGCACCACCGAAGGCGCCTATGTGGACGATGCCCCGGCAACCGATGGCGAGGGCGACCATGGGATGAGACATGGCGTCGTCCACGCCGGCCATGGCCGCACGGTGATCGGCCACCTCGACGGCGCCTACCGGGAGCTAGCCGAGCCCCTCGCCCACACCCTGAGTGTGGCCGGCCTGCCCTGCGAGGCAGTCGCCGACATCCGCGTGCGGCTGTGGCACAAGCTCGCCGTGAATGCCGCCATCAACCCCCTGGTGGCACGCTTTCGCATCCGCAACGGCCAGCTCCGCGACCGCCCCTTCCGCCCCATGGTCGAGGCCGTGATTGACGAGCTTGTCACCATCATGGCCGCCGAAGACATCCCTGCCCCGCCCGACGGCTGGTCGGCGCTGGTGTGGGGCGTGGTGGAGGCGACCGCCAACAACCGCGCCTCGATGCTCCAGGACGTGCTGGCCGGGCGCCGCACCGAGGCCGACGCCATCCTCGGGCCGCTCCTCCATACGGCCCGCCGGCACGCCCTGCCCTGCCCGCATCTGGAGGCCCTGCAGGCCGGCGATTGAGGCGCCGTCGTTTCGCCCGCGATCCCCAAACCAAGGCTCGCCGAACAGCAAGGCCGAGGACGCCGGGCGTCAGCGCGATACCAACGCCACGCACGACAGGTTCCGGCTCGGGAAGTGGGGCCGCGAGGCGACAAAGCGGAAGACAATCTGGCAATGCCCCTCAGCCTCGCCTCTACCGCGGCTCTGGCTAGCGGCGAGCACCGCGGTAAGGATTATGGTCGCGGGGGGCCTGGCCGTCACCATCGTGTTGCCGGCCGCCGCGGCGCGAACGAACTCCTCCAGCTGTTCAGACTGAATTCAGTTTACCCCGGCATGATCGACGCCTCTCACTCATCGCGAAGGAATCGTCCATGGCCGCCGCGAAGCCTCCCTCGCTTCCCCTATCACGTCACCAGCTACTCAAGTCGGGTGCCGGCCCGGGCCTGCGCCCGGCCTAGGCCAATCATTGGGGACCGAAACCGAGCCCGGTCGCTCTTGTTAACGGCGACATGGCGTTACGAATCGAGCCAAGACCGAGAAAAGGTGCTGACATGGTAGCCTTGGCTGTATCGCCACGCGTTGCAGCAAGTGCTTCACCTCCAGCCACCTATTAGCTGCGATGGCAGGCTAGCAGGTTATACGGCCCGAGCGATTTGAAAGCCGGGAAGACAACCATTCGAGACCCGATCCCCATACAAAAAGGACTACGTCAAAGATGTTCAAGCTTGCTCTAGGTGGGCTCATTACCCTACTCCTCCTTGCACTCGGGGGAATGACATTCATGCATAGCGGTATGTACAACGTCGCCGCGACTGATCCCCACCTGCCGTTTGTCGAATCGATGATGCATTCCACCATGCATGCTTCGGTCGAGGCCGGTGCCGAGGAGGTCGAGGTTCCCGACTTGAACAGTGACCGCATGATTCGAGAAGGCGCCTCTGCCTACGATCAACTCTGCGCCGCGTGTCACCTCAAGCCCGGGCTCGAGAGCACGGTCCTGCGCGCCGGCCTCAACCCCATGCCACCGACCTTCTCGGCATCGACTCACCAGAGCCCGGCTCAGCAGTTCTGGATCATCAAGAACGGCATCAAGATGACCGGCATGCCAGCCTGGGGCGTGACTCACGAGGATCAGGAGCTCTGGGAGATCGTGGCCTTCCTGCAGCGGCTGCCGGAACTGTCTCAACCCGAGTACCTGGCCATGGTCACGCCCAGCGGGCCTGAAGCCGATAACTCAGCGCATGATGGTCACGACCATGAGCACGGCGACACCAGTGCAATGGCCACACCGGAGCCGGCACCTTCTCAGCCACAAGATGATGGCCACGATCATGATCATGGCGACATGAGTGCCTTGTCCGCACAAGGAACTGCGCCTGCAGACTCAGAGATGAGCACCTCCACAGACTCCACACTGGCCGGCGAGAACGAGAGTGTAGCGCTGGAGCAGGATACCGAGACTTCAGCACCATCGGAGGATGATCACTACGCGGATGGGCATACCCACTGAGCCCCCTGCAGCACGGCCCCGAAGGGTAAGGCAACTATCATGGTATCGATGACCTGAGCATTGGCGTCCCTCTGTGCCTCTGTGCCTCTGTACTTCCTGCCCTGGCCATTCGTCATGCCCCCGGTCAGCTGCCGACATCTTCCCGTTAGCCGCTCACCCAATCTACTCTTCGGGAGTCGCATCATGTTCACCGATTGTTTCACCACCATGGGGCACATGGGCTGGCTGGGTTGGCTGATGCCGCTGGCCGTCCTGCTGCTTCTCAGTCTCAGCATTGCCGCCCTCATCAAGTATCTGTTTACCTCCAACAAGGGAGATCGTTGATGAAGATCACCATACCCCACCTTTTCATGGCGACCGGTCTGCTGCTGGGCGCCACCACCGTCCATGCCGCTCTGCCGGACGAGGCCACTCTTTACAAGAATCCCCAGTGCGGTTGCTGTGATGGCTATGCCCGCCACCTGGAGCGAATGGGTATCGACGTCACCATCGTCGATGACAAGGACCTGAGCGCGGTCAAGAAGGCGGCAGGCGTACCCTACGGAATGGGTGCCTGCCACACCGTCATGATGGGCGACTATGTGATCGAGGGGCATGTCCCCCTGGCAGCAGTAGAGGCGCTCTTCGAACAACAGCCCGACACCAATGGCATCGGACTGGCCGGCATGCCGAGTGGCACGCCAGGCATGCCGGGGCCGCAGACGGAGCCTTATGAGGTCTACCAGTTCCAAGATCACCAGGACGCTCCCTTCATGACGCTCTGAGGAAAGCCAATCGATGCCCGTCAGGTCACGCTCTGGGGGGATCGGCGGACATCTAACGCGCTCATGCGTCACCACAGTGTCCGTGCTCCGGCCAGGCGTGGCTCTATAGCGAAAGCCACCGCTCGTCTCATGGGTACCTATGGTCAGGAGATCATTCCTGACGCTATTCCTCGTTCGGCATTCAGCCCAAATTCAGCTTGATGACTTAGTAATGGACCTGTCGACTGACCCCATGGAGCTACCCACATGCGCAAGACAATCCTAGCAATGACCCTGAGCCTCGCCTCTACCGCGGTCCTGGCCAGCGGCGAACATGGCAGTGAGAATCACGCCCAGGTGGACCGCACCATCAGCTTCGAGGCCGGTGACATGTGGTTCACGCCCGGCGAACTCGCTATCGCGCCGGGGAAGACGGTGAAGTTCGAGATCACCAACACCGGCAACCTCGAGCACGAATTCGTGATCGGCAATGCCGAGGCACAGGCGAAACATCGCGAGATGATGCTTGAGATGGCATCGGGTGGCGGGCATGACATGTCCGGCGGGCATCATGGTGGCGACCACGGCGACGGCATGCCCTCCGTGACCATCGCCCCGGGTGAGACCGCGACCCTGGTGTGGACCGCCCCGCAGGACACCGATAAGCTCGAATTCGCCTGCAACATTCCCGGCCACTACGAGTCAGGCATGAGCGGAGACATCAACTTCCAGGGATGAAAGCATGAAGCTGTTGCTCGTCGAGGACGATGACCTGCTGGCCGAGAGCCTGGCAGAGACCTTGCAGGACGAGGGCTACAGCGTCGATACGGCCACACGCATGCGTGTGGCCGACGCGTTGATGGCCACGGAAGACTATGCCCTCGCCATCCTCGATATCGGCCTGCCTGACGGTTCTGGCCTGGACCTGCTGCAACGCTGGCGGGAGCAGGGTCATCGCTTGCCCATCCTGGCGCTGACCGCACGGGACACCTGGGAAGACAAGGTCGTGGGGCTGCGGCGCGGAGCCGACGATTACATGACCAAGCCCTTTCACGAGGCCGAGCTGCTGGCCCGCCTGCATGCCCTGTTGCGACGACAGTCTGGCGGCCTGGCCCAGCGGCTGACCGTCAACGGGGTGCAACTGGACGAGCAGACCCAGGAAGTCAGCACCGATGGGGTGACCTGGCACTCCCTGACGGCCACCGAATTTCGGCTCCTGCGCTACCTGATGCATCATCCGGATCACGTGCACTCCAAGGTGCTCCTGCTCGACCAGCTCTACACCCTGGATCAGGATGCCCCCGCCCCGAACCTGGTCGAGGTCTATATTGGCCGGCTGCGCCGCCGCCTGGGCAAGCACATCATCCAGACGCGTCGCGGCCAGGGGTATGTCTTTGCTTCACGTTGATCGTCGTAGCCTGCGCTTTCGCCTGTTCCTCTGGCTGGGTGGCGTGGCATTCATCGCCGTCGCTATCACCTGGCTGCTGCATGGCATCCTGCTGCGTGAGCTGGCCCGCGACTTCCTGGGCGACCGCCTGCGCCAGGAGGCGCACTACACGCTGCAACGGCTGCATCAGGAACAGTCCCAGGTAAAACCCTGGCTGGACTCCGCCAGCTTGACCTCGCAGATGTTTCACCACCTCTATGTGTTGCGGCTGGATGACACGGTCAGCACCTCCCACCCCGGCTGGCTGAGCACCCTCGCCCCCTACCTGGAGGGCGTGGACGATACCCTGCTCGAGGTGCGGAGGCAGGAGCGGCACCTGCTGCTCTATCGTGAGGTCTTTACCCTGGAAGACGGCACCTCCGGCACCCTGTTGATTGGCGAGGACTTCGCCGAGGTGGAAGCCGGCCTGACCACCCTGCACTGGTGGGTCGGTGGCATCGCAGGCCTGGTGCTGCTCCTGCTGATCACGCTCAACCTGGTGGCCGTGAATGCAGGACTGTCACCCTTGGCACGGCTCCAGCGGCAACTCGATGAGCTGCGTGAGGGGTATCGCGAGCGCCTGCGCCTGGACACCCCCTCGGAACTCGATGGCCTGGTCGGTCAGCTCAACCGCTTCATGGACGAACAGGAGAAGCGACTCCAGCGCTCGCGGGTCGCCGTCGCCAACCTCTCCCATGCGCTGAAGACGCCCCTGGCGGCCGTCACCCAGGTGCTGCGCGGCTCCCGCCCCATCGACGGCGAGCGCCGCTTGAAGCTATTGGCTCGCCTTGAAGACATGCAGGCTCAGCTCGACGCGGAGCTGCGTAGTTCACGCATCGCCGGCCCCTATGCCGGCCAGCTCACCTGCATCCGGCAAGAGGCCGAGCGGCTGATCGAGATGTTCGCCACCCTGCACCCCGACAAGCGCTTTCACCTTGATGGACCGCAGGACGACCGGGCCACGGTCAGCGTCGAACGCCAGGACTTCACCGAGATGCTGGGGATCGTGCTCGACAATGCCGGAAAATGGGCGCAGCGCGACGTTCACTGCCGCCTGAGCGTGACGACGACGCTGAAGCTGGTCATCGAGGATGACGGTCCCGGCGTGGCAAGGGCGGATCTCGCCCAACTGGGCCGACGCGGGCTCCGCCTCGACGAAGGGCGCCCGGGTCATGGCCTGGGGCTGTCGATCCTTCGGCAACTGGTCGAGCAGTATGGGGGGCACGTGACCTTCGCCGCGGCGGTCGCGGGGGGCCTGGCCGTCACCATCGTGCTGCCGACCGCCGCAGCGCGTACGAATTCCTCCAGCGGTTCAGGCTAGATTCAGTTTAACCCGGCATGATCGACTCCTCTCACCTCATCGCGAAGGAATCGTCCATGGCCGCCGCGAAGTCCACCTCGCTTCCCCTATCACGTCGCCAGCTACTCAAGACAGGGGCCGCCCTGGGTCTCGGTACCGCGGCCCTGGGTCTGCGCCCGGCCTGGGCTAATCCCTGGGGCCAGGCCGCTGGCTATCCTCAGGGTGTCGAGACCGGGCCCGACCTGGCCTTGGCGATACGCCGTGACACCCTGCCCATCGCCGGCAAGACCGCCCGCCCGATCAGCATCAATGGCACCAGCCCCGGCCCGCTGATCCGCCTCAAGGAAGGCCAGGATGCCGTGCTCCGGGTCACCAACCTGCTCGAGGAACCGACTTCCATTCATTGGCACGGGATGATCCTGCCCCCCGGCATGGACGGCGTACCCGGCCTCAGCTTCGCCGGGATCGCACCCGGTGAGACTTTCACCTACCGTTTCCCGGTTCGCCAGAGCGGCACCTACTGGTATCACAGCCACTCGGGGCTGCAGGAACAGCTCGGCCATGCCGGTCCCCTAGTCATCGATGCCGCCGAGCGGGAGCCCTTTCGCTATGACCGCGAGCACGTACTGCTGCTGACCGACTGGACCTTCGAGGATCCGGCCAGTGTCTTTCGCAACCTGAAGCTCGGCGAGGGCTACTACAACTTCCAGGAGAGAACCGTCGCCGACTTCTTCGCCGACGTGGAGCAGCATGGCTTCGCCGATACCGCGGCCCAACGGGCCATGTGGGCCCGTATGCGCATGAGCTCGCGGGATATCGCCGACGTTACCGGCAGCACCTATACCTACCTGCTCAACGGCCACGCCCCGAGCGATAACTGGACCGCCCTGTTCAAGCCCGGTGAGACGCTGCGCCTGCGCATCATCAACGGCTCGGCGATGAGCTACTTCGACATGCGCATCCCGGGCCTGAAGATGACGGTGGTGGCCGCCGATGGTCAACCGGTACAACCCGTCCCGGTAGACGAGTTCCGCATCGGCGTGGCGGAAACCTATGACGTCCTCGTCACGCCCAAGGATGACGGCGCCTACCCGCTGTTCGCCGAATCCATGGATCGCAGCGGCTTTGCCCTGGGCACCCTGGCGCCGCGCCTGGGCATGACGGCCGCCGTGCCGGCGCGACGCCGGATCGCCGATCGCGGCATGGAGGCCATGGGCGCTCATGGCGACATGAACATGTCTGGCATGGATCACTCCAAGATAGCCGGCATGGATCACTCCGGCATGCAGGGCATGGATCATGCAGAGGTGCCCGGCATGGATGGCATGGCATCCCCCCAGGCCGGAACGATGCTCCCCGTGGGGGTGGCCCAGCCCGGCTCCCGCTACGATCAGGCCGGCATCGGCCTCGACCCGACCGAGCGCCGGGTGCTGGTCTATCGAGACCTCAAGGCCTTCGCACCCTGGCCGGATCGGCGCCCTCCCGGTCGTGAGCTGGAGCTGCACTTGACCGGCAACATGGAACGCTACATGTGGTCCTTCGACGGCAAGAAATTCAGCGAAGTCACCGGCCCCATCCACTTCGAGAAGGATGAGCGGCTGCGCCTGATCCTGGTCAACGACACCATGATGGAGCACCCCATTCACCTGCACGGCATGTGGATGGAGCTGGAGAACGGCGCCGGTGACCTGATTCCGCGCAAGCACACCCTGAACGTCAAACCTGGTGAAAGGGTGTCTGCCCTGATCACTGCCGATGCCGAGGGCAGCTGGGCCTTCCACTGTCACCTGCTCTATCACATGGATGCCGGCATGTTCCGGGTCGTCAAGGTCGCGTAAGGAATGTTCATGAAGTCCAAGACTATCGTTATCGGTACCGGCTCGACCCTCGCCATGCTGATGGCCGCCGGCGCTCAGGCCAGTGATGGCTACGATGCCCCGGCGAGCTGGCCATCCCCGATGGCCGAGCACTCTCAGGCCTCGGTGCTGGTCGATCGCCTCGAATATGCCTCCCCCGACAAGGGCGAGGATGCCCTGGTCTGGGATTTCCAGGCCTGGTATGGCGGCGATATCAACCGAGTCTATCTGAAGGGGGAAGGCGAGAATGTCCAGGGTGACAATGAGGATGCGGAATTCGAAAGCCTCGACCTGCTCTATAGCCGCCTGATCGCCGATTTCTGGGAGCTCCAGGGCGGTATCGGCTATCAGGGTGGCATCGCTTCGAACGATCATCCCGAACGCTACTTCGGCGTCATCAACTTGCAGGGGCTCGCCCCCTATCGCGTCGAGACCGATCTCTCCCTGAGGGTCAGCGATGAAGGCGATGTCTCGGCCAGCCTGGAAAGCGAGTATGACCTGCGCATCACCCAGCGGACCTTCCTGCAGCCGCGCCTGGAAGTTTCCGCAGCGGCCGATGAGGTGCCGGAATTCGGCGTCGGCGAAGGCCTCAATTCGGTTCGCACCGGGCTGCGGTTGCGCTATGAAGTCACCCGAAAGCTCGCCCCCTATGTCGGTGGTTACTGGGTGAAATCCTACGGCGACACGGCAGATCTGGCTCGCGCCTCGGGGGGTGCCACGGAGGATACCGGCGTCGTCGCCGGGGTGAGGATGTGGTTCTGAGTCTGCCCTAGCATCATACGGGATCGGACGCCCTCCTCATGAAACGCCGAGGGAGCAGGGTGCTCACGATCCTGGCCCCTCGCTGTGTGATGGCGACAGGAAGGGAGCATGGTGAGCCAGCGGCAAGGGCGCCTCGATGGGTGTGCCGTTCAAGAGCGACGAGGCGATCCAGACGCTGCGCGATATCGACATCTGAACCTATAGCATGCTTGCTCATGAACTACCCTCGCCAGCCATCACCAGCCACTACATAACGAGAGGTCATTTCGCCATACATACTCAAGTGACGGCCCTGTATCTCGCCGGCAGCCTGCTGCTCGGCGCCAGCACCGCCCATGCCGCCCTCCCGGAGACCGCCCGGCTCTACAAGACCCCGTCCTGTGGCTGCTGCGAAACCTATGCCAGGCACCTGGAAGCCCAAGGCATCGAGGTCGAGGTGATCGACAACCAGCCCATGGGACAGATCAAGAGCGCAGCCGGTATTCCCTTCGGTCAGGGGGCCTGCCATACCGTCATGATGGATGGGCTACATCATCGAGGGGCATACGCCCGTCGCCGCCCTCGAGGCCCTCTTCGAGCAGCGTCCAGAGATCGATGGCATTGGGCTTACCGGCATGCCCCAGGGCACACCGGGCATGCCCGGGCCGCAACTGGCGCCCTATGAGATCTATCAGTTCAGTGACGGTCAGGCTTCGCCGTTCATGACCCTTTGAGCACTCGCTTGGCCTTAAGCACCGCTTAAGCCAAGACCATCACACTGGCGAGACATTCTTCCAGACTCGTCTCGCCATGCCGCCTTCGTCCTCCCCGCCTCACCGTCAGGTCTCACCTGCCAAGGCCCGCCCCACCCCTGCCGAACCTGGGCCTGACACGGCCCTGGGTCGGGAGGGCAAGCGTCCAAGTTCACGCTGGCTCACCCGGCTGCTGATCGGCTGGGCCACCTTTCTCGCCGTGATGCTGTTCGGGCGATCCGCTGGCCTGGACTTCAGGCTCGCCGATGCCTTCTATCACCTGCAGGGCGACACCTGGTCGCTGCACCATGCGTTTCTCACTGAGCAGGTGCTGCATGAGGGCGGGCGCCTGCTCAGCCAGAGCATGGGCGTGACAGCCATCCTGGCGCTGATCGCCAGCTGGCTGTTCCCGGCCTTACGCACCTGGCGCCGCCCCCTCGGCTATCTGGTGCTGGCCGTGGCGACCTCGACCCTCGGCGTCTCGCTACTCAAGCAGCTGATCAGCATGGACTGCCCCTGGGATCTCAGCCGTTACGGGGGCGCTCGCGCCCATGTCGGCCTGCTGGCGACACGCCCCGCCGACTACCCGGACACCGCCTGCTTTCCCGCCGGGCATGCCAGTGCCGGCTATGCGTGGATCGCGCTGTACTACTTCTTCAACGCTACCCGCCCCCGCTGGCGCTGGGCAGGCCTTGGTCTGGCAATCGCCATGGGCCTGGCCTTCGGCATCGCCCAGCAGCTGCGCGGCGCGCATTTTCTCTCTCACGATCTGTGGACACTGATGCTCTGCACGACGCTGAGCCTTTCCCTGGCCCATTGGCTGCTTCCCTCATCCGTCAGCCTGGCCGCCCCCAAACGCCCTCTGCCCCGCTCGAGGAAGCCTCGCATGCTTGAACGCCTTCGCCTAGCCGCCAGCTGGCTGGCCGGCCAGTCGCGCCCGTCACTGACCCTATCACCGGAGCGCCTGACCGCGCTGGTCTGTCTGGTCTTCACGCTCTTCTACCAGCAGGCCTTCTGGCAGCAGGTGATGGCCGCGGAACCGGCCCTCACCGCCTGGCAGCTGCTCGCTTACGGGCTGGTGCTGACGGGGCTGCAGTTCATCGTCTTCGTGCTGTTCGTCACCCGTCATACGGCCAAGCCCCTGCTCGCGGCCCTGATCCTGCTGGCGGCGATGGTGAGCTACTTCACCGGCCATTACGGCACCTACGTCGATACTCATATGATCGATAACGTGCTGCAGACGGACACGAAGGAAGCGGGTGAGCTGCTGACGCCTGGCTTCGCCAGCTATCTGCTGCTGTACGCGGGGCTGCCGCTGGCGCTGCTGTGGCGAGTCAGGCTTGCCACAAGCACCTGGCCCCGCGCGCTGGGGCGGCGTCTGGCCTATCTGGCCGGGGGCCTGGTGGTGCTGGCGGTTTCGTTGGCGGTGTCGTACCAGAGCCTGTCGTCACTGATGCGCAACCATACCGAGCTGCGATACCTGGTCACCCCGGGGAATGCCCTGATCTCCACCGGCCGGGTACTGGCGGCCAGCGACCCGCTGCCCGCGCAGCGCCTGCCCATCGGCGAGGACGCCACGCGTCTGCCGCGGGCCGGCGACAAGCCGCTGCTGATGGTGCTGGTGGTAGGCGAGACCGTTCGCGCCGCCAACTGGGGGCTCAATGGCTATGCGCGCCAGACCACGCCACAACTGGCGAAGCGCGATGTGATCAACTTCACCGATGTCAGCACCTGCGGAACCAGTACCGCCGTCTCGCTGCCCTGCATGTTTGCGCCTATCGGCAAGGCCGACTACGACGAGCGCTATATCAAGAGCCATGAATCGCTGCTGGATGTGCTCAAACATGCCGGCGTCAACGTACTCTGGCTCGACAATCAGGCCGGCTGCAAGGGCGTCTGCGACGGCGTGAGCCACAAAGCCATCCGTCCCGACCACCACCCTCAGCAGTGCGCTGACGGTCGCTGCCTGGACGAAGCCCTGGATGAGGAGCTGCGGGACCGTCTGGATGGGCTCGACGGCGATACCGTCATCGTCCTTCACCAGCTCGGCAATCATGGGCCCAGCTACTACCAGCGCTACCCGGAGGCGTTTCGCCGCTTCACGCCGACCTGCGACAGTGCCGACCTGAACGGCTGCTCACAGCAGGCGATCATCAACAGCTATGACAACGCCATCCTCTACACGGACAGCGTGCTCGATCATCTCATCGGTGCCCTGGCCGAGCAGTCGCATCATGCCGCTTCGCTGTTGTATCTCTCGGATCACGGCGAATCCCTTGGCGAACACGGCCTGTATTTGCATGGCCTGCCCTACGCCATCGCCCCACAGGAGCAGACCCAGGTGCCCATGGTGTGGTGGTCCTCGTCGGCCTTCGACGATGCCGTTGGGCTCGACAAGGGCTGCCTGTCCACCACCCGCGATGCCCCTATCCGCCATGCCAACCTCTTCTACACCGTGCTGGGTGCGATGGAGGTCGACAGCCGCATCATGAAGTCGCAGCTGGACATGACCCACGCCTGCCGAGGCCACCGCTAACCCAGAGCATCAAGACTTTAGTCTAACTTTTGTATTGACAGCAGGTCTTAAGAAAGCCTTAAGATAGACATTGTAAGCTTGCTAACTTTAAGCTCCCGATGCTCGGCCACTCGCGCACCGGAATCGACACAAGGAGTACCACCATGCCGGATATGTCGCATCCTACCCTCTCGCTCGAATCCCTCGCCGCTGACCTGCCGATCGCTCATCCTGCCACGACGCTGTCGCAACTGACCGTCGATAGCCCGGCCAGCGCCCTGCTCACCGACTTCACCCGGGTGCGTGCCCGCACCATCGGAACCGAGACCCCCGCCGAAGAGGCCCGCCTCATCATGCAGGCCAGTGGCGTTCGCCTGCTGCTGGTGGCCGATGCCGATGGACACTGCCAGGGTATCGTCACCGCCAAGGAACTGCTCGGCGGGCGTCGCACGACCCAGGCCATGCAGACACACCAGATTGCCCGCACCGACGTGACCGTCGGCATGGTGCAATCGTCCTGCTCGATGCTGCACGCGCTGCCTCTGACACGCCTGGCGCATCTGACCATCGGCGACCTGGTCAAGGCGTTGCAGGCCCACTGCGACCAGCACCTGCTGATCGTCGATCAGGACGAGCAGCTAAAACCTCGCCTGCGCGGCCTGGTCTCGGCCTCCGATGCCGGGCGCGCACTAGGCATCGAGCTTGGCCAGTTGCTCAGGGAGCCGCATAGCTTCGCCGATATCTGTCGCGTCATGCTCGGCCACGAGCTGTGATGTCCCGCCAGCCCCGGGAGGCGTGATAACCTGATATAAACTGACCGTGCCGGCGCCCTGCCGGCATCTGCGACATTGCACAAGGCGCGTCATGGCACACGATCACGCTCATGCTCACGGCCACCACCATCACAGCGACAGCGAAGCCCGGCTCCTCTGGGCACTGGGACTCACCGGAACCTTCATGATCGCCGAGGTGGTCGGCGGGGTGCTTTCCGGCTCGCTGGCGTTACTGGCCGACGCCGCCCACATGCTCACCGACAGCGCCGCCCTGGCGCTGGCCTGGTTCGCCGCCCGCTTGAGCAAGCGCCCCTCCGATCGACGACGCACCTTCGGCTATCACCGGGTGCAGGTCCTCGCGGCCTTCGTCAACGGCCTGGCGCTGATCGGCCTGGTCATCTGGATCGGTGTCGAGGCCATCGGTCGTCTGCTGAGCCCGGTCGACATCCAGGCCAATACCATGATGGGGGTCGCGGCTCTCGGCCTCGCGGTCAATCTGGTGGTGTTCGCCATCCTGCACCTTGGCGATCGCGACAACCTCAACATCCGCGGGGCGGCACTGCACGTGCTGGGCGACCTGCTCGGCTCGGTGGCGGCCATCGTTGCCGGCGCGGTGATTCTCGTCACCGGCTGGATGCCGATCGACCCCCTGCTGTCGCTGCTGATCGCCCTGCTGATCCTGCGAAGCGCCTGGCAATTGACCCGCGAATCCGCACACATCCTGCTGGAGGGGACGCCGGACGGCCTCGACGTGGACCAGATCGAGCGCGATATCCCGCGCCAGGTAACGGCCGTCTCGGAGGTCCACCACGTGCATGCTTGGTCCCTGACTCCGGCCTGGCCGATGGTCTCGCTGCATGCCACCCTGCTCGACGGCATGGATCGTCACGAGGCGCTGATCTCCATCAAGACGCTGCTGGATGAGCGCTTCGGCATCCGTCATGCCACCATCCAGCTCGAGGCACGCGGCCACTGCCTGGACACACCGGATTCAGAGGGCTGCGAAACATCAGATCAACGGACGCTCACTCGCACGGGTAACGCTAGCGACACTCACGTCCCCTCATGACAGACAAGGATCACCATGTGGCTCTCGATTCTCGCCATCAGTGGCGGTGCGGCATTGGGCGCCAATGCCCGCTGGTTGCTGGGACTGTGGCTTAATCACTATTTCCCGGCCATCCCCCTCGGCACCCTGGTCGCCAACACCCTCGGCGGCTACCTGATTGGCCTCTTCGTGGCACTGTTCAGCGAGCACCCTCACATTTCGCCGGAGTGGCGGCTGTTTCTCGTCACCGGTCTGTTCGGCGCCCTGACGACGTTTTCGTCCTTCACCGCCGAGATCCTTGCCAACCTTCAGGCCGGTCGCCCAGGTCTCGCACTGACCGGCATCGGCCTGCACTTGGGCGGCTCGCTGCTGTTCGCCTGGCTGGGGATGCTCAGCGTGAGTCTGGTGCGCAACCTGATGGGGGCCCTGCCCTGAGCCCCTGTCCCTGATGGCGGCAAGCCACATTCTCGAGCCTGTCGCCTGATCGAGACTCCCGAGGCTCGGTCGCGACTGATAGGATGCCTCCTTGTCCCTTGAATCGATCCTCTTATGAGCCCCGACCGGCCTTCCATGGATAGTCCTTCTACTGAGCCCTCTGCCGAGCCGCTCGCTTCAGAGCCGTCCACCCACGAGCCGTCCACTGATGCTCAGGCCCTCGCCGCGCAGGGGCCTGCCAGTTCGCGCCTGGTGAACATTCAGGCACGCATTGCAGGCCTCAGTCAGCGCCTGAGGCCCTATGCCTGGCTGTGGCCTCCCGTGGCCTTCAGCGCCGGGGTGGCGAGCTTCTTCCTGGTCGACCGCCAGCAGTGGCTAGGGGGCGCACTGGCGCTGGCGATGCTGCTCGCCTGGTTACTGCTACTCTCGGAAAGCCTGATTCAACGACGGCTGGCCAGCCGCGGCTACCCGCACCTGTCACGGGGCGTGACCACCTTCATTGCCCAGATGATCCACCAGGAGACCCTGTTCTTCAGCCTGCCGTTCCTGCTGGCCACCACGGTGTGGTCTAGCGGCCAGGCGGTCTTCACGGTGGTCTTCATGGGGCTGGCCCTGCTCTCGGTCCTCGATCCGCTGTATTTCCGTCTGGCCGAGCGCCATCGCTGGGTATATTTCGCCTTCCACGCCCTGTGCGTGTTCGTGGTGGTGCTGGTGACACTGCCGATCATGCTGCACCTGACCACCGGAGAGAGCCTGGCGATCGCCCTGGCCGTGATGGTGGTATTCGCGGTGCCGAGCCTGGTGAACCTGCTGCGCCCCAAGCGGGCCGCCAGCTGGCTGGCGCTGATCGGACTGGCGCTGCTGCTGGCCGGCGCCGGCTGGGCCGGCCGTGGCTGGGTCCCGCCCGCCAACCTCTGGCTCACGGGCTATGCCCTGTCACCGGCACTCGAGGTCTCGGCCCGCAACCCCAGCGGCGAGATGCCTTTGACCCGCGAGGCGGTGACCTCCCGCGGCCTCTATGTCTACACCGCGATTCGCGCGCCCCGCGGCCTGAGCGAGACGGTCTACCACGAGTGGCGCCATAACGGTGTGCTGATCGATCGTATTCCGCTGCAGATCCGGGGAGGGCGCGCAAAGGGCTACCGAGCCTGGACGCACAAGCAGCGCTTCCCGGCAGAGCCCGCCGGCGACTGGCGGGTGGATGTGATGACGCCCTCGGGACAGCGTATCGGCGTGGTGCGCTTCACCGTTAGCGAGACGATGGAGGAGGCGCAAGTGGTGGATGGCGATATTCAGACGCCGCGAGGCCTACCGGGACTCGACTGGCGCCAGCTGATTCCCGCCAGGGAAAGAGACGAGCAGTAATCACCGCCGTTTGCGGCGGTGATTCAGTCCTCACTCAATCCGGGGTTGCATTGCCCGATGTGAGTTCGGACAATGCAACTATTAGCTGGCGAACTGAGGGCAACCATGCAAAAGAATATCGGCTTCAAGCTGGCCCGCCTGCCAAGGCTCTGGCGAGCCATCCTCGATCAGCGCCTGGCCCCGCTGGGCCTGACCCAGACCCGTTGGGTCACGCTCTATCATCTCTGGCGGCTCGGCGATGGTCAGCCCCAGTGTGACTTGGCCCGAGCCATCGGTGTCGAGGCTCCGTCCCTGGTGCGCACCCTGGATCAGCTGGCCCAGCAAGGCCTGATCGAGCGCTGCCCCTGCGACCATGACCGTCGTGCCAAACGCATCTTCCTGACCAAGGAAGCCTCACCGCTACTCGAGCAGATCGATAGCGTGGTCGAGAAGGCACGGGAGGAGATGCTCGACGGGCTCAGCCATGAGGACATCGAACGCCTCGATGCTCTGCTCTCTCGCATCGAGGATAACGGCCTGAAGATACAGGCCCGGGACGATGTGAAGGCCTAAGTCCGGTCGACAATGTGACGGCAGGCATCAGCGACGCGTTTCATCGCGCATTTCTCGAAACCCCAGCTTGCGGGGCGCCGGTTGATCCGGTCGCCCCGCAAGCTGATCCTGAAGCTCCGTGAGCCGCTGACGAGGTGCTTCGAAGGCGTCGCAATCCAGTGATTCCCCCCACCACAGCGTCAGTGCCCCACGGCTGGACTCCACCACCATGGCATCAGGCGGCAACGCCTGAAGCACTCCTTCCAGGCGCGTCAGCAGCGCCTCCGGCAAGGCCCGCAGCGGCTCGATCCGCCAGCGCCACCCGTCGCCGAACGACTTCAGCGACTGACCTGCCGCCCCCTCTCGCACCAGCACGAAACGTGGTCCCGGGTACTCACTCGGATAGGACCAGCGGTAACTGGCCATCTTGCCGGCATCATGCAAGGGTGGCTCCTCGAGCTTGACCTCGATGCCGGCTTCCATCGCCGCCGTTCGCAACCGCCCGACCCTACGCTGCCTGGGATTGGGGCGCAGCCACAGCATGGGCGACAACATCAGTCCTATCACCAGCACAATGATCAACCAAACCATATACACCTCGACCTGCCAAGTCGGCCAAGCACGGATCGGCATGATGACGCCATGCGCCAGCAAGCCACCTCTCGGGCAAAATATAAGAGTTAACTAAAATATTCTAAAAGATTGATCTACATCGTTGTAGCGAGCCGATGTCACGCCTAGAGTCTAGTCAGGCCCATTTACTTTCCAGCGGGGAACTCCTATGAGCAACGAGTATCGCCATATCCTGGTCGCCGTCGATCTGACCAAGGATTCTCACAAGGTGCTGGAGCGCGCGCTGCCCATTGCCGATCGCAACAAGGCCAAGCTTTCCATCATGCATACCCTGGAGCCGCTGGGCTTCGCCTATGGCGGTGATATCCCGATGGACCTGACCAGCATCCAGGATCAGCTGGACGACCACGCCAAGCAGAGGCTGGCCGAAATCGCCGACCCGCACCAGGTCGCCAAGGAAGACCAGCATGTGGTGGTGGGCATGCCCGACACCGAGATTCATCGCTTCGCCGAGGAGCATGACGTCGACCTGATCGTGGTCGGCTCTCACGGTCGGCATGGCTTCGCGCTGCTGCTCGGCTCCACCTCCACAGGCGTGCTGCACGGTGCCAAGTGCGACGTGCTGGCCGTGCGCGTTGGCGAGGACGACAGCAAGGAATAGATCAGCCTCGCGCGGCCTCGTTCGCCCAACGACATCGCTTCTCTAACACCGAAGCGGCGGCGCCTCCAGGGCGCCGCCGCTGCTTGGTCAGGACACGCAATCAGGCCTCGCCGGCGGCCATCGCCTCGAGCTCCATCCAGCGCTCCATGGCCTCATCGAGCTCGCCCTGCTTGTCGGAGAGCGCCTCCAGGGTAGCGGTGACCGTGGCAGCCTCCTGCTGATAGAAGCTCGGATCCCCGGTCTTGGCCTCGAAGTCCGCGACCTCACTCTCTAAGCGCTCGATCAGTGCCGGCAGTTGATCCAGCTCCCGCTGCAACTTATAGGAGAGCTTGACGCGCTTCTTCTCCGCCGGCTCGGCCTTGGCAATATCCGCGCTCGGCGCCGGCTCGCCACGGGCGGCCTTGGCTTCGCTGGGTGATTCGGCCTTGGCCTGCCCCGCAGCCTTGGCCGCATCGAAGTCCCAGGGCGCCGGTGGCAGCTTGCCCCCCTGGCGAACCCAGTCACTGTAGCCACCGACATACTCGCGCACGATGCCGTCACCCTCGAAGGCCAGCACCCCGGTCACCACGTTGTCCATGAAGGCTCGGTCGTGGGAGACCAGCAGCAGGGTGCCATCGAAGTCGAGCAACAGCTCCTCGAGCAGCTCCAGGGTCTCGACATCCAGGTCGTTGGTCGGCTCATCGAGCACCAGCACGTTGGCGGGCTGGGTGAACAGCTTGGCCAGCAGGAGGCGATTCGACTCGCCGCCGGAGAGCGCCTTGACCGGCTGGCGGGCACGCTCCGGGGTGAACAGGAAGTCCTGCAGGTAGCTGATCACATGGCGATCCTTGCCGCCCACAGTGACCCGGTCGCTGCCCTGGGCCACATTGTCGTAGACGGTCTTCTCGGGCTCGAGCCCGGCACGCAGCTGGTCGAAGTAGGCCACCTGCATCTTGGTGCCCAGCTTGACCTTGCCTTCCTTGGGCTCGAGCTCTCCGAGCAGGATCTTCAGCAGAGTGGTCTTGCCGGCGCCGTTGCGGCCGATCAGGCCGATCCGGTCGCCGCGCTGGATCTCGAGGCTCAGGTCGCGAACCACATAGTCACTGCCGAAGGACTGGCTGACGCCCTTGAGCTCCACCACCTGCTTGCCGCTGCGCTCGCCGCTATCCACCGACAGGTTGGCCTTGCCCTGACGCTCGCGGCGCTGGCCGCGCTCGCGACGCATCTGCTCGAGCGCCCGCACCCGCCCTTCGTTGCGGGTCCGACGAGCCTTGATGCCCTGCCGGATCCAGGTCTCCTCCTGGGCGAGCTTCTTGTCGAATTCGGCGTTCTCGCGGGCCTCGACTTCAAGCTCGTGAGTCTTCTGCTCCTGGTACTTGGCATAGTCACCCGGATAGCGTCCCAGGCGGCCGCGATCCAGCTCGAGAATGTTGGTGGCCAGCCGTGACAGGAAGGCACGGTCGTGGGTGATGAACAGCACGGCGCCACCGAAGGCGGCGAGCTGATCCTCGAGCCAGGCGATGGTGTCCAGATCCAGGTGGTTGGTGGGCTCGTCGAGCAGCAGCAGATCAGGCTCGGCGACCAGTGCCCGGGCCAGGGCGACTCGCCGTCGCCAGCCACCGGAGAGCGCCTCCATGGGGTCATCGGCGGGCAGGCCAAGGCGCGTCAGCACGGTATCGATGCGCTGATGGAAGGACCAGCCGTCGATTGCCTCGAGTTGCGTCTGCAGCCGCTCCATGCGCGCCATGTCGGGATCCGGGTCCTGGATCAGGTGATGATACTCGGCGAGCAGTGAACCGGCCTCGGGCAGGCCCTGAGCGACCACATCGAAGATGGTCTCGCCGGAGGCCGCCGGCAGGTCCTGCTCGAGCACGCCGATCTTCAGCCCCGGCGCTCGCCACAGGCTGCCGCCATCGGCCTGAATTTCTCCCGACACCAGCTTGAGCAGAGTCGACTTGCCGGTACCGTTGCGGCCCACCAGCGCCAGGCGCTCGCCGCGCTCCAGCACCAGATCGGCACCATTGAGCAGGACCTGAGGGCCATAGGCCAGTTGCAGCTGTTCCAGACGTAGCAGGGTCACGCGTTTACCTCTTGGTGTTCATCATTCGGCGTGCCGCCTGGGCACGCGCCAGTGGCCCTAGTGTACCGCGGCCGGCGCCCCGCCGTCGGCCCTTGTGGTGCCCGGGCGACGACGGCGGACACGCGTGACCACGCCGGCAGCGGGCGGGTACAATGCGTGGCCATTTTTCGAGAGGAAACGCCCCTTGGCCGAACCGACCGCCACCTTCGACGATGTACTGCCCGAGGCGCTGCGCTTTCGCTCCCCGGCCCCGCTGGTGGACATCGGCGCCAACCTCACCCACGAGAGCTTCGCTGGCGACCTCGAGGCGGTGATCCAGCGCGCGCGAGCCGCCCATGTCGATACCCTGATCCTCACCGGTACCGACCGCGAGCATGCCGAACAGGCGGTTGAGCTCGCCCGTCAGTATCCGGGACTCTATGCCACCGCCGGCGTGCATCCTCACGACGCCAGCGGCTGGAGCCCCGAACTTGCCCGTGCCATGGCCGCGCTGCACCGGGAGCCCGAGGTGGTCGCCGTCGGTGAATGCGGACTCGACTTCAACCGCAACTTCTCCACGCCGGCCGACCAGGAGCGCGCCTTCGAGGCACAGCTGGGGCTGGCCGCCGAGTCCGGCCTGCCGCTGTTTCTGCACGAGCGCGATGCGGGACGGCGCATGCTGGAGATGCTGCATGCCTGGCGCGACGACTTAAGCCAGGCGGTGGTGCACTGCTTCACCGGTGAGCGCGAAACGCTCTACGGCTATCGCGACCTGGATCTGCACATCGGCCTGACCGGCTGGCTGTGCGACGAGCGCCGTGGCCATCACCTGCGCGATCTGGTGCGCGAGATCCCCCTCGACCGGCTGATGGTCGAGACCGACTGCCCCTACCTCTTGCCGCGCAACCTGCCGGCCAAGCTCAAGGGACGTCGCCACGAGCCGGCGTTGCTGCCGTGGATCGTCCGCGAGATCGCCCACTGGCGCGGCCTCGACGAACAGACGCTGGCCGAGGCGACCACCGCCACGGCCCGCACCTTCTTCCGACTACCTGCTGACAAGGATTCCTGACATGGCCGATGTTCCCGGCTTCATTGCCGTCGAGACCGGTGAAGAAGGCGGCCTGCCGCTGGCGATCGCCTGGTCGCTGAACGACGGGCGCATCAAGCACACCCTGATCCAGCCCGACTGCGACTGGCTCGAGGATGACCTGGTCGCGCTGGGCGACTACAGCCAGGAAGAGCTTGAGAGCCTGGGAGTCAGCGCGCTTGACGTGATCCGCGAGCTCGAGACCGATCACTTCAACGCCACACTCTATACCGCGGGCGTGAGCGACGACGAGGCGGCCCTGTCGCGGCTGTTCGAGACCTTCGGTCTCGACCCCTTCGTCGAGATGGCCCCCGCCGAGGCGCTTTATCCGGACCTCCCCCCCGGGGAATGGTCACGGGAGCGCGGCATGCTGTTCGCCGAACAGGGCCTGGAACCGATGCGACCGGAACAGGAAGTCGAAGTCATGCTGATGCTGCATCGTCGGCTGATGCTGGGTGAGGACACCGAATTCGGCCATGACGGCAGTCACGACATCGACCTGGAAGATTAAGCCAGCGCCCCTGAACCAAAAGCGCAAGAGGCCAGAGTAAAGGGTAGGAGACCCGGTCAGAAGAGCGGCTCAGCCGAATCATGGGCCGAGGCCGACGTTCAGGCCGGGGTGGGAACGCATACCGCCTCGAGCCGGCGCCGGCCCCGGGCGCTCGCCTCCGCCAGCGGCTTTTCCTCCAGGTAGAAGGCCGCCAGGGCATCGCGAAAGGCCGCGGCGCGGGCCGGCAGACCCTCGGCCTCGACCCGGGCCGCCCGCGCCTCGACCCGGGCCCGGAACCCCTCCCGGTCGACCTCCACCTCCCCCAGGTTATCGACGCTTACGTTGAAGGGCAGCCCACAGGCCCGCGTGAACAAGAGCTCCAGTGCCTGGGGCGCCACCTCTACCGCCTCGAAGGATTTCTGCTGCTCGGCATCGCGGCCGTCGGGCAGGTACCAGTAGCCGTAATCCTCAAGCAGTCGGCGCCGGGCGCCGGCGATGCACCAGTGGCTGACCTCGTGCAGGACACTTGCGAAGAAGCCCCGGGCGAAGATCACCCGATGGTAGGAGCAGTCGGCATCCGCGGGCAGGTAGAGCGGCTCGTCCCCGCCGCGTACCAGACGCGTCTGATAGCTGGAGTAAAAGAGGCCATCGAACAGGGCGATGACGTCCTCGAGGCGATGGGTCACAGCATCTCCGGGTGGCGAAACATCGGGGCGCAGTATAAGGGCCTCGCGGCCAAGCGAAAACCATCCCCGATTGCTAGACTACGGCTCCCCGCTCGGCCGCCCCAGGAAGGGTGAGGCTCGCCGTATTCGAAAGGAGTGTTCGTTGTTGTCGTCTTCCCCGACCCCGCTATCCCGCTGGTATACGCAGACCCGCCTGCTGATGGGCCTGGCCTTGCCGATCTGTGGTGCCCAGCTCGCCCAGGCCGGCATGAGCACCGTCGATGTGATCATGACCGGCCGGCTCAGTGCCACCGACCTGGCCGCGGTCTCGGTGGGCTCGAGCCTGTGGCTGCCGCTGATGCTGTTCATGGCCGGCACCCTTATGGGGCTGACACCGATCGTCGCTCAGCTGCTCGGCGCCGAACGCACCGAAACGGTTCGCTCCCGAGTCCATCAGGCGCTGTGGGTCGCTCTCGCGATGGGACTGATCGCCGCCGTGTTGCTGCATCAGGCGGTGATGCCGATCTTCACCTGGATGAGCGTGCCCCCAGCCGTCGCCGAGCGCTCGGCAGCCTACCTCGCCGCCGTGGCCTTCGGGCTACCCGGTTCGGCGCTATTCATGGCGCTGCGGGCCTTCTCCGATGGCATGAACCACACCCGCCCCGCCCTCTGGATCAGCCTCCTGGGGCTCGCCGTGAACATTCCCTTCAACTACCTGCTGATCCATGGCGGCCCCGGCCTCGTCGAACTGTTCGGCGAGCACCTACCGGCGACACTCAAGGCCCTGCCAGCGCTGGGCGCGCTGGGCTGCGGCATCGCCACGGCGATCTCGATGTGGGCGATGGCTCTGGCCATGCTGCTCTACACCCGCCAGAGCCGTGCCTATGGGTCGGTCGCGCTATGGCAGTCACTGGCACGGCCACACCTCGCGCAGATCCGTGAACTGCTGTTCGTCGGCGTGCCGATCGGGGTGTCGATCTTCGTCGAGGTGACCCTCTTCACCCTGATCGCGCTGTTCATCGCCAGTCTCGGCGAGGTCGTCGTCTCGGCTCACCAGGTGGCCCTCAACGTCACCTCGCTGCTGTTCATGCTGCCCTTGTCGCTGGGCATGGCCCTGACGGTGCGGGTCGGCAACACCCTGGGGGCCGGCCACCTGGCCACCGCCCGATTCGTTGCCTGGCACGGCATCGCCCTGAGCCTTGTGATCGCCCTGTTCAATGACCTGATCCTGTGGCTCGCCGCGGAACCCGTGCTGGCCCTGTACACTCACAACACCGAGGTGCAGCGCGTCGCCCTGTCACTGATCGGGCTGGCGATGATCTATCAGGTGTCTGATTCCCTGCAGGTGAACATGGCCGGCGCCCTGCGCGGCTACAAGGACACCCGCATCATCATGATCATCACCCTGGTCGCCTACTGGCTCGTTGGGCTCGGCGGTGGTCATGTGCTGGGCATCGGTGCCCTGCCAGGCCTGCCAGGGCCACTCGGCGTCCATGGCTACTGGATTGGCCTGGTCGCGGGCCTGACGGTCGCGGCGGCGCTGCTGGGCATGCGGCTCCAGACCATCAGCAAGGCGGTGAGCAATGGAGAACGTAAGATTCAGGCCGGCTGACCATCGTCGGGTCGGACCAGGGGCATGGCAAAGGGTGGGGGAAGTGCTTCGGCTAGGCCTGATCGTCGGGGTAGCCCTGTCGCTTGCCGGCTGCGAACGAGGCGCCGAGGCCGAGGCGCTGCTGCAGGGCTATCAGCAGCGACTCGCCGCCGCACTCGATGTCACCCCCCCTTCTCCGACCTCCCCCGCCAATATTGCCGCCTTTCCCGATGAGGATGCCCGGCTCTTCGACATCCCCGAGACCCGCGAGGGCATACTCGATATCTATGCGCTGCGCGAGTGCCAGATCGCCGCGCTGGTCGCCAATCGCAATAACCAGCTCGGGCGAGTGGCGGCTCCCAGCCAGCGCTGGCTCTATGAACTCAGGCTCTGGCGTCGCCTGCATGCCTGCCACCAGTCAGAGGTGGCCGAGCGGCTCGACGAGGACGATCGCCAACGCCTGGAGCGCCTGACCCGCATCAAGACCGAGCAGATGCCGATGGCCAGCTGGAACGCCCTGTTCGCCTCGGAGGAATGGACCGGCACCTTCTCCCGCGCCAGTGGCCCCCTGGCGCCCGATGCGCTTGGTCGTCCCGAAGAAGCATTGGCAGCGCTTGCGTACCTGCGCACCATGACCGCACACCAGCTCGATCCTGACTGGCAACCGGATTCCGCCACCCTTGAGCACAACCTCAAGGCCCTGCGGGAGGCACCGTTCAGTGCCCAGGTGGTGCGCAGCCTTCAGCTGGTGGACCTGCGACTTCGGGAGACCAATCGGATGATGAGCCGGGCGATGGCCGAGGCTTCCTGCCCGATGACGGACGACGCCCAGGCGATGGAGCTAAGCCGCTACACCGACGACGAACTCCGTCCCTATCTCAAGAATCTCACTCGCGTGGCCGACGCTTGGCTTAGCGCCGTTGACGCCTTGCTCGATGCTCAGCGCGTCTCGCGCGAGGCCATCGAAGCCTATCGCCGAGACTGGCTGTCACTGGACCACCCGCGGGCTCCCTGGCAGCGCTTTCTGGACGCTCGTCACACCCACCGCCAGCACTGGGCTCAGCTGATGCGGCACTGCAACAACGACGAGGAGACATGAGGAAGACTTAACTTCCACGCACCGTCTGTGCTAATAGTGAAGCGAGGCCAGTCAAATGCCGTGATGACGCGCTTAAGGAGGGTTGCGATGGGAATTCCGATGTCCCGCCCCGCTCAGGTCATCGACCTAGATGCCATGCGAAAGCGGCAACGCGCCAAGAAACGGCTAGTCCGGTTAGCCCCTGAACTGGATGGGCTGGAAATGCTCTACCACTTGGCCTCCGACCCGGAGACCCTGTACAGCATGCCCTTGCTCGCCTGGGGCATGCGCGAGGACGGGCAAGTCGTCGGCCTGGTACCCTGGATGGAGGCCCTGACACCGTGTCATCACCTGGATGACCCGGAATATGGTCACTTCATAGGCTACCGGGACCCGGAGACCGAAGAGGTCTTCCAAGGCGCTCCTGACCACAAGGTCTTCGAACTGGAACATGCGGCCGCCTATTTCGATTACGAGGAAACCTCGGAGCCCACCCTGATTCAGCAATTGCCGGATACTCAGGGCACCCATGCCCTGTGCATGGACGGTGAGGATGAGCCCTGGCAGCTCAAGCAGGTCTTCGGTTGGCGTCTCTACAGCAATGGCGACATCGAAGCGCTGCTGGTCGATGAGCACCGCGTGGAATCGACTCCGGTAGTTCCCGGGGATGCCTGCCTGTATGCCGGGCATAGCCGCCATCAGGTGGTGTACTTCTTCCAACGGGTGATCGCCAATCGTATCAAGCAAGAGGATCCGGCGACTCTGGAGGCCCTGGCCCTGATGGTCAATCATTGACCACCAGGGCCAGGGGACGCGTCGCGGTCAGCCGAGACGAATCAGGTACAGATAGGTCTCTTCGTCCTCGCGCTGATGCACAAGCTCGTGACCGAGGAAACTGCAGAACTTCGGGATGTCACGGGTCGTCGCCGGATCGGTGGCGATTACCTTGAGAATCTCGCCCCGCGTCATGTCACGCACCTTGTTGTGCATCAACATGATCGGCTCGGGACAGTAAAGGCCACTCGTGTCCAACTCGGCATCGTGGTCTGGCAGGTCGTCAGGGTAATCGGCCATCGGCTTCTCGATCGGTTTGCTAGTGAAAGACTACGTTCTAGGAGATGGTTGTGGGAGATGGAGCAGCACCATGATTAAAGTACTCATCAGGCGACGCATCATGCCCGGGCTCGAGCAAGAATACGACCAGGCGGCGCGGAGCGCCATGCGAGCCTCGATCAACGCCAGCGGATTCATTGCCGGTGAAAGTCTGTGCGAGCGCAACCACGCGGATCGACGCCTGCTCATTACCCAGTGGCGCGATCTTGCCGCCTGGAAGGCCTGGTATCAGGGGCCGGAACGCGAGCGCGTCATGCAACATGTCATGCCTCTCCTCGTCGAGGACGAGGAAATCAACCTCTACGAACACTGCTGACAGCCGCCACGCCTGAGCGCCCTTCGGCCTGGTGGACAGGGTGACGGAAGCCTGGCTCCATTGCCCCGACTAGTGCTTCAGGCGCACATGGACCGTGACTTCTTCCCGATCATGATACAGGTGGTGGCAGCGAATCTCGGCCGCGACGCCGGCGTGCTTGAGCTTCTCGTCCAGTCGCGACAGACACCGCGACACCTCCGCCCAGCGCTGCTTCATCGGCAGTTTGAGATTGAAGACCGCCTCGCGACACCAGCGCTTGACCAGCCAGCGCTCGACCATTTCCACCACACGGATCGGCTTGTCGACGATGTCGCAGACCAGCCAGTCGAGGCGATTGGGCGGCTCCCAGGTAAAACCATCCTCTCTCAGATGATCGACCTGGCCCGTCGCCATCAGGCCCTTGTCCATGGGGCCGTTATCGATGGCATAGACGTACATCCCCTGGTGCACCAGCTGCCAGGTCCAGCCACCCGGTGCGGCCCCGAGATCGGCGGCCTGCATGCCCTCCCCCAGGCGCTCCTGCCACTCGTCTCGCGGCACGAAAACATGCCAGGCCTCCTCGAGCTTGAGGGTCGAGCGGCTGGGTGCATCCTTGGGCGAGCGCAAGCGCAGGATACCCCCCAGCCGCTCGCTGCGATTCCCTGGGAAACTCATGCCCAGCTGCACGCAATCCCCTGCGGTCCAGTACAGATGCAGACGCCGGCCGCCGGCCTTTCGCCGCAAGGCCCCACGCTTCTTCAGGATGGATTCTAGAGGACGCGAGAGCGCCTTGATCAAGGCGCTCAAGGCCTTGCCATCATTGGTGTCCGGGGTCTCCTGCCACAGGCTCTCGAAGCTCCAGCCGCTGGCCACCACCTGCTCGATGATGGGCGTCAGGCGATCATCCCGGGACAGGCCATCAAGAGGCGGCAGAGCCACCAGGCTCTGGCGGGCAAACACCAGGGAGGCCAGCGGCAGATCTCGGTGCAGGGCATTGACCGGCTCGCCACCAGTAAGTATGAAACGCACGAACCCGGCGTTGGGGGTTGCCTGAGGGTAACCCGACCACCCTAGGTGAGCGGCCTTGTCGGCAACTTCGGCGCTGAGATCGTTCTCGAAGCCCGGACGGCAATAGAGCAGCAACTGCTGGGGAATCATGTGACCTCCTGTGAAGGGGCGCTAGTCTAGCCGTCGACTGATGCGCTCACAAGCCGATCACATCACTCTAACAACAACCCATGCCTTGGCTACCCGGCGTTGAGGCCGCCCCTATCCCTTGCCGCGCAGCAGCGACTTGCTGCGCTCGAGGGCCTCGATGTCCTGCAACTGCACGTTGAGGGCATTGGTCGAGATCATCACTTCCCACAGCGAGAAGACCAGCGACACCGACAGACTGATCAGGCTGATGCCGAACAACACCATGCCGAACAGCTCGAGGGACATGAAGAGCGCAAACATCGACAGCGTACACAGCAGGAAGCTGAACACGCCGGCCATCTGCATGCGCTTGGTCAGGGTGATGCGCTTGCGCAGCAACAAGATCTGGCGCGCGGTCATATCATGGTGCGAATCTCGTTCCTGCTCTGCCAGCTTGCGAATCAGCTGAGCCAGGCTCAGGAAGCGGTTGGTATAGGCGAGCAGCAGCAGGGAAATCGCCGGAAACAACAAGGCAGGCGTCGTCAGCGTCACGGTACTCTCCAGATAGGGCCAGACAGGGGCTTGAGCCAAATAGGCGTGAGCCATAGGCAGGCCAAGAATAATTCGACTTTAGTCTTATTATACCCAAAATCGACGCCACTTTTCTGCCGACATGAAAAAACCCCGGCCTCTGGGAGACCGGGGTTTTCTCTGAATAAGTGCCTGACGATGACCTACTCTCGCATGGAGAAGCTCCACACTACCATCGGCGCTAAGCGGTTTCACTTCCGAGTTCGGCATGGGATCGGGTGGTTCACGCTCGCTATGGTCGTCAGGCGAAACGGGTTGATGAGTCGCCGTGGCGGCTCATCGCAATATGAAATCATGCTGACGAGATGCGTCTCGCGTATCCGTCAATTGTGCGCGTCATGCGCAGACCCCTTGGGGTTATATGGTCAAGCCTCACGGGCCATTAGTACACGTTAGCTCAACGCCTTGCAGCGCTTCCACACCGTGCCTATCAACCAGCTCGTCTTGCTGGGCCCTTCAGGAGGCTTACGCCTCGGGGAAGTCTCATCTTGAAGGGGGCTTCCCGCTTAGATGCTTTCAGCGGTTATCCCGTCCGCACTTAGCTACCCGGCAATGCCACTGGCGTGACAACCGGAACACCAGAGGTGCGTCCACTCCGGTCCTCTCGTACTAGGAGCAGCACTTCTCAAACTTCCAACGCCCACGGCAGATAGGGACCGAACTGTCTCACGACGTTCTAAACCCAGCTCGCGTACCACTTTAAATGGCGAACAGCCATACCCTTGGGACCGACTTCAGCCCCAGGATGTGATGAGCCGACATCGAGGTGCCAAACACCGCCGTCGATGTGAACTCTTGGGCGGTATCAGCCTGTTATCCCCGGAGTACCTTTTATCCGTTGAGCGATGGCCCTTCCATACAGAACCACCGGATCACTAGAACCTACTTTCGTACCTGCTCGACGTGTCTGTCTCGCAGTTAAGCACCCTTATGCTCTTGCACTCACTGCACGATTTCCAACCGTGCTGAGGGTACCTTCGTGCTCCTCCGTTACTCTTTGGGAGGAGACCGCCCCAGTCAAACTACCCACCACACACTGTCCTCGATCCGGATAACGGACCGGAGTTAGAACGCCAATGATGCCAGGCTGGTATTTCAAGGTTGGCTCCACTGCAGCTAGCGCCACAGTTTCCAAGCCTCCCAGCTATCCTACACAAGCAACATCAGCGTCCAGTGTGAAGCTATAGTAAAGGTTCACGGGGTCTTTCCGTCTAGCCGCGGGTACACAGCATCTTCACTGCGATTTCAATTTCACTGAGTCTCGGGTGGAGACAGCGTGGCCATCATTACGCCATTCGTGCAGGTCGGAACTTACCCGACAAGGAATTTCGCTACCTTAGGACCGTTATAGTTACGGCCGCCGTTTACCGGGGCTTCGATCAGGAGCTTCGCCGAAGCTAACACCATCAATTAACCTTCCGGCACCGGGCAGGCGTCACACCCTATACGTCCGCTTACGCGTTGGCAGAGTGCTGTGTTTTTAATAAACAGTTGCAGCCACCTGGTATCTTCGACCGCTTCACGCTTAGGGAGCAAGTCCCATCACGTTAATGCGGCGTGCCTTCTCCCGAAGTTACGGCACCATTTTGCCTAGTTCCTTCACCCGAGTTCTCTCAAGCGCCTTGGTATTCTCTACCTGACCACCTGTGTCGGTTTGGGGTACGGTTCCACAGTATCTGAAGCTTAGAGGCTTTTCCTGGAAGCGTGGCATCGATGACTTCCAGACCGTAGTCTGTTCGTCTCGTCTCTCGGCCTTAGGGTACCGGATTTACCTGATCCCCCAGCCTACTGACTTTCACCAGGACAACCAACGCCTGGCTCACCTAGCCTTCTTCGTCCCCCCATCGCAATACTGTGAAGTACGGGAATATTGACCCGTTTCCCATCGACTACGCCTTTCGGCCTCGCCTTAGGGGCCGACTCACTCTGCTCCGATTAGCGTCGAACAGAAACCCTTGGTCTTCCGGCGGGGGAGTTTTTCACTCCCCTTGTCGTTACTCATGTCAGCATTCGCACTCGTGATACCTCCAGCATGCTTCTCAACACACCTTCATTGGCTTACACGACGCTCCTCTACCGCTCGCCATTCGGCGAACCCGTAGCTTCGGTACCTGGTTTAGCCCCGTTACATCTTCCGCGCAGGCCGACTCGACTAGTGAGCTATTACGCTTTCTTTAAAGGATGGCTGCTTCTAAGCCAACCTCCTAGCTGTCTGAGCCTTCCCACATCGTTTCCCACTTAACCAGGATTTGGGGACCTTAGCTGACGGTCTGGGTTGTTTCCCTTTTCACAACGGACGTTAGCACCCGCTGTGTGTCTCCCACGCTGCACTCACCGGTATTCGGAGTTTGCCTCGGGTTGGTAAGTCGGGATGACCCCCTAGCCGAAACAGTGCTCTACCCCCGGCGGTGATACGTGAGGCGCTACCTAAATAGCTTTCGAGGAGAACCAGCTATCTCCGGGCTTGATTAGCCTTTCACTCCGATCCACAGGTCATCTCAGCATTTTTCAACATACTTGAGTTCGGTCCTCCAATTGATGTTACTCAATCTTCAACCTGCCCATGGATAGATCGCCCGGTTTCGGGTCTATTTCCAGCGACTGGTCGCCCAGTTAAGACTCGGTTTCCCTACGCCTCCCCTATACGGTTAAGCTCGCCACTGAAAATAAGTCGCTGACCCATTATACAAAAGGTACGCGGTCACAGAACGAGTCTGCTCCCACTGCTTGTACGCATACGGTTTCAGGATCTATTTCACTCCCCTCTCCGGGGTTCTTTTCGCCTTTCCCTCACGGTACTGGTTCACTATCGGTCAGTCAGGAGTATTTAGCCTTGGAGGATGGTCCCCCCGTCTTCAGTCAAGGTTTCTCGTGCCCCGACCTACTCGATTTCACACCAATCAGATTTCGACTACGGGGCTATCACCCTGTATCGCGTGGTTTCCCAACCACTTCGTCTATCAGTCATGGTGCTTAAGGGCTGGTCCCCGTTCGCTCGCCGCTACTAGGGGAATCTCGGTTGATTTCTTTTCCTCAGGGTACTTAGATGTTTCAGTTCCCCTGGTTCGCCTCCCAACACCTATGTATTCAGTGTGGGATACCCAAGTTACCTTGGGTGGGTTTCCCCATTCAGAAATGTCCGGGTCGCAGGTTGTTTGCCACCTCGCCGAACCTTATCGCAGGCTTCCACGTCTTTCATCGCCTCTGACTGCCTAGGCATCCACCGTATGCGCTTCATCGCTTGACCATATAACCCGAAAGGGTCTGATCCGCGATGACGTCACGACAATTGCCGGATACGCTTGAGACGTATCTCGTGCTTCTTCCTCTCGGAAGAAACGTTTGTCAGCATGATTCATATTGTTAAAGAGCGACTGTCGAACCGACAGTCACAAACCCGACATCATCATTTGTGATGATAGGTTTGTGACTGTGGACTCACAGGTGACTGTGTTGGGATGGTGGAGCCTAGCGGGATCGAACCGCTGACCTCCTGCGTGCAAGGCAGGCGCTCTCCCAGCTGAGCTAAGGCCCCTCTGACAAGTAAACATTGGTGGGTCTGGGCAGACTCGAACTGCCGACCTCACCCTTATCAGGGGTGCGCTCTAACCAACTGAGCTACAGACCCGGCTTACTAACCACTGGGTCCGCGACCCAAACAGTCTTATGCTCTGGCCGATCAGATAATTCATTGTGGACACTTGCCGAGAAGAGGCGAGTCGTCGATTAAGGAGGTGATCCAGCCGCAGGTTCCCCTACGGCTACCTTGTTACGACTTCACCCCAGTCATGAACCACACCGTGGTGATCGCTCCCCCGAAGGTTAAGCTAACCACTTCTGGTGCAGTCCACTCCCATGGTGTGACGGGCGGTGTGTACAAGGCCCGGGAACGTATTCACCGTGACATTCTGATTCACGATTACTAGCGATTCCGACTTCACGGAGTCGAGTTGCAGACTCCGATCCGGACTGAGGCAGGCTTTATGGGATTAGCTCCACGTCGCCGTCTTGCGACCCTTTGTACCTGCCATTGTAGCACGTGTGTAGCCCTACTCGTAAGGGCCATGATGACTTGACGTCATCCCCACCTTCCTCCGGTTTGTCACCGGCAGTCTCCTTAGAGTTCCCGACATTACTCGCTGGCAAATAAGGATAGGGGTTGCGCTCGTTACGGGACTTAACCCAACATTTCACAACACGAGCTGACGACAGCCATGCAGCACCTGTCTGTGCGTTCCCGAAGGCACCAATCCATCTCTGGAAAGTTCGCACGATGTCAAGAGTAGGTAAGGTTCTTCGCGTTGCATCGAATTAAACCACATGCTCCACCGCTTGTGCGGGCCCCCGTCAATTCATTTGAGTTTTAACCTTGCGGCCGTACTCCCCAGGCGGTCGACTTATTGCGTTAACTGCGCCACTAAGAACTCGAGGCTCCCAACGGCTAGTCGACATCGTTTACGGCGTGGACTACCAGGGTATCTAATCCTGTTTGCTACCCACGCTTTCGCACCTCAGTGTCAGTGTCAGTCCAGAAGGCCGCCTTCGCCACTGGTATTCCTCCCGATCTCTACGCATTTCACCGCTACACCGGGAATTCTACCTTCCTCTCCTGCACTCTAGCCTGACAGTTCCGGATGCAGTTCCCAGGTTGAGCCCGGGGCTTTCACAACCGGCTTATCAAGCCACCTACGCGCGCTTTACGCCCAGTAATTCCGATTAACGCTTGCACCCTCCGTATTACCGCGGCTGCTGGCACGGAGTTAGCCGGTGCTTCTTCTGCGAGTGATGTCCTTCCTGACAGGTATTAACCGTCAGGCCTTCTTCCTCGCTGAAAGTGCTTTACAACCCGAAGGCCTTCTTCACACACGCGGCATGGCTGGATCAGGCTTTCGCCCATTGTCCAATATTCCCCACTGCTGCCTCCCGTAGGAGTCTGGGCCGTGTCTCAGTCCCAGTGTGGCTGATCATCCTCTCAGACCAGCTACGGATCGCGGTCTTGGTGAGCCATTACCTCACCAACTAACTAATCCGACATAGGCTCATCCGATAGCGCAAGGTCCGAAGATCCCCTGCTTTCCCCCTTGGGGCGTATGCGGTATTAGCTTGAGTTTCCCCAAGTTATCCCCCACTACCGGGCAGATTCCTATGCATTACTCACCCGTCCGCCGCTCGACGCCTCCTAGCAAGCTAGGATCGTTTCCGCTCGACTTGCATGTGTTAGGCCTGCCGCCAGCGTTCAATCTGAGCCATGATCAAACTCTTCAGTTTAAAATCATACGGTCTTACCTTTCCGAAGAAAGAAGCAGACCAAACTTGGCTCAAGGTTCAAACGTCTCAAAAAGTCAGCCGAATTGGCTTCCTTTGACGAGTCGCTTGCCTTGAAGTATCGGTGACTGATCACCCCTTCATCGACAAGCGCCCACATGAATTATCTGATCGATTGTTAAAGAGCAGCTCCGAGCTCTTGAAGAGTGGAGCATCCCGCATCTGCCTGGCCGTTCGGCCGGCGCCCTGCGAGGAAGGCGTATTCTACTGAATCGGCAGTGAATGTCAACCCTTGCTTTTGTTGCTCACTCTAGATGACCGAGCGAACCAGCGGCGAGTTGAGCGCCGATTGAGTGGAGGAGCATTCTACCGTTTCCGGCGTTTTTGTCAATCCCGATATCGCCGAGCGATTCAAAAAACTTAAACAAAAACAAGTGCTTCCAACACCCTTTACCGCATCCGACGTTTGCTCGTCGGCGGCAGCGGATGCGTACTTTACGGATTATCGCGGACACACGCAAGGGCTTTTCTACGACTATCTTCAAAAACTGTCTGACTGCCGTAAAGCCTCTCCAATCCATAAAGGTAGTTCAAGGCAAGCGGCCCCTCTATATGGATTATCTGGGCAACTAAGGAAGGACCATCCTGCTACCCGATAACCAGACACTGGCGAACCCCACTCATACTAAAGGTGGCCTTCTATCTCCCTAGTAAACATTGCGCACATCAAGGTGCACGTCACTCCCCGCCGCTATATGCCTATATATGCCTTACCTCTTCCCCCATATAGAGCACAGAGGACAGGCGGGCTCAGATCACCAAGAGGTCGACGAAGCGATGGACCGGGGTAGCCTCGAGGCGCGCCTGATCCTCGCACAGACTCATGATGTCGTCGCAGCGACGTGGCGCAAAGCGGGTCGCCAGGTTGGCCCTGAACTTCTCCTCGAGCAGCGGGATGCCCTCTTCGCGGCGTCGGCGGTGGCCGATGGGGTATTCGACGGCGACCTGCTCGGTCTTGCTGCCATCCTTGAAGAACACCTGAATGGCATTGGCGATGGAGCGCTTGTCGGCCTCGAGATACTCGCGGGTATAGCGCTCGTCCTCCTGGATCTCCATCTTGTCGCGCAGCTGGTCGATGATCGGATGGTCCCGATGAAAGGTGTCTTCATAGTGCTCCGCGGTCAGGCTCCCGAAGGCCAGCGGCACGGCCGTCATGTACTGCAGGCAGTGATCTCGGTCGGCCGGATTGGCGAGGGCGCCCACCTTGGAGATGATGCGAATCGCCGACTCATGGGTGGTGATCACGATCTTGTCGACCTCATCGAGGCGATTCTTGACCTGCGGGTGAAGCGACATGGCGGCCTCGCAGGCGGTCTGCGCGTGAAACTCCGCCGGGAAGGCGATCTTGAACAGCACGTTCTCCATCACATAGGTGCCGTAGTCCTGACCGAAGCCGAACTGGCGCTGGGCCTCCGGCTTGATCTGCTGATCCTTGTTGGTCTTCGCGAACAGCACGTCATAGAAGCCCCACTGCGGGGCGCTGAGCACCCCGGGAATACCCATTTCACCTCGCATGGCGATATCGGCCAGACGCACGGCCCGCGAGGTGGCATCACCCGCGGCCCAGGACTTGCGCGAACCTGCATTAGGCGCATGGCGGTAGGTGCGCAGGCTCTGGCCGTCAACGAAGGCATGGGAAAGCGCAGCCAGCAGCTGCTCGCGATCGGCGCCCATCAGTTTGGCGACCAGCGCGGTGGAAGCCACCTTGACCAGCACGACATGATCGAGCCCCACCCGGTTGAAGGAGTTCTCCAGCGCGATCACGCCCTGTATCTCGTGGGCCATGATCATGGCCTCGAGCACCGAGCGCATGGTCAACGGCGAGCGACCATCGGCGACCCGCTGCTGTGACAGATGATCGGCGATGGCGAGAATGCCACCCAGATTGTCAGACGGATGCCCCCACTCGGCGGCCAGCCAGGTGTCGTTGTAGTCGAGCCAACGGATGATGCAGCCGATATCCCAGGCTGCCTTGACCGGGTCGAGCCGGAAAGAGGTGCCAGGCACCCGAGCACCATGGGGCACCATCGTGCCCTCGACCAGCGGCCCCAGGTGCTTGGTGCACTCCGGAAAGCGCAGCGCCAAGAGGCCACAACCCAGGGTATCCATCAGGCAATGGCGCGCAGTCTCCAGGGCCTCGACGCTGTCGATGCGGTAGTCCAGGACATAGTCGGCGATCCGTTGCAGCTCGGCATCATAGTCCGGGCGGACATTGGCTTGTGCGGTGACGTCCATGGCAGTTTCTCCTCTCCGGTGGCTTGGCTCCCCTCATTCCCGACCTCTTCACTATAGGAAGAGGCGTGCCCCCGGGCCCGTTGACTCGAGGCGCGACAACGCCAGACGGCCGATCAGAAGCTGTCGCCGGGCACTCTTACCCATCCTTCCATCAGCACACGGGCACTGCGGCTCATCACCGCCTGCTCGATCACCCAGCGCCCCTCCACCAGACTGGCCTCGGCGCCGACCCGCAGGGTCCCCGACGGGTGGCCGAAGGTCACCGCATTGCGCTTGCCGCCGCCGGCGGCCAGGTTGACCAGGGTGCCCTCGATCGCAGCCGCCGAAGCGATGGCCACCGCCGCGGTCCCCATCATGGCGTGATGCAGTTTGCCCATGGAGAGCGCACGCACCCTCAGGTCGATCTCGTCGGCCTCGACCGGTTTGCCGCTGGACGCCGTGTAGCTCGCCGGCGGTGCCACGAAGGCCACCTTGGGCGTGTGCTGTCGATCGGCCGCCTCACCAAGCGCCTTGATCAGCCCCATGCGCAAGGCCCCGTGGGCGCGGATGCTCTCGAACTTCTCAAGCGCCTCGGGATCGCCATTGATCGCTTCCTGCAGTTCGCTGCCGGAGTAGCCGAGATCGGCGGCATTGATGAACACGGTGGGAATGCCCGCATTGATCATCGTCGCCCGGAGGCGCCCCCCTTTCACGACATCTGCCGGCACCTCCAGGTCATCGACCAGGTTCCCGGTCGGAAAGATAGCGCCCTCGCCGTCCGCGGGATCCTTGAAGGCCACGGGCACCTCGGCAGCCGGGAAGGTCACGCCGTCGAGCTCGAAGTCACCGGTCTCCTGCACCTGGCCGTCGGTGATCGGCACCCGGGAGACGATGGTCTTGCCTATGTTGACCTGCCAGATACGCACCTCGACCACTCCGTTCTCGGGGATACGCGCGGGGTCGATGAGGCCGTTGCTGAGGGCGAAGGGGCCCACGGCGGCAGATAGGTTGCCGCAGTTGCCGCTCCAGTCGACGAACGCCTTGTCGATCGAAACCTGGCCGAACAGGTAATCGACGTCATGATCGGGGCTGTCGCTCTTCTCAAGGATCACCGTCTTGCTGGTGCTGGAGGTCGCCCCGCCCATGCCGTCGATCTGCTTGCCGTAGGGATCGGGGCTGCCGATCACCCGCAACAGCAAGCGGTCACGGGCCTCACCCGGCTGGCGTGCCGCCTCGGGCAGGTCCTGAAGACGAAAGAAGACACCCTTGCTGGTCCCGCCACGCATGTAGGTAGCGGGGATCCTGACCTGTGGAACATGAGTCTGGGGGACATCTGCCATGGAGATCACATCCTTGCATAGAGAAAGATCGACCCGGGGCCCTGAGGCGCCGGGTCGATGGGAGGTTCACCAGGTTCCGCTCGTCACCCGGTTCAACTGGCCGCCCCGACCTCGGACTCGAGGAAATCCTGAGCGAAGCGCTGCAGCACACCACCGGCGGAGTAGATGGAGACCTCCTCGGCGGTATCCAGGCGACAGGTCACCGGCACCCGGTCGACTTCGCCGGTCTGGCGGTGAATCACCAGCTCAAGCGTGGCACGCGGCGCCGGCGTGCCTTCGACGTCGTAGGTCTCGGTGCCATCGAGCTGCAGGGTATGGCGGGTGGTGCCCTCGCCAAACTGCAGGGGCATCACGCCCATGCCGATCAGGTTGGTCCGGTGGATGCGCTCGAAGCCCTCGGCGACGATTGCCTCCACCCCCGCGAGTGCCACGCCCTTGGCCGCCCAGTCACGGGACGAGCCCTGGCCGTAGTCGGCACCGGCCACGATGATCAGCGGCTGCTTGCGCGCCATGTAGGTCTCGATGGCCTCCCACATGCGGGTGACCTTGCCTTCCGGCTCGATGCGCGCCAGCGAGCCCTGCTTCACCTTGCCGGCCTCGTCCCGCACCATCTCGTTGTAAAGCTTGGGATTGGCGAAGGTGGCACGCTGCGCGGTCAGGTGATCGCCGCGGTGGGTCGCGTAGGAATTGAAGTCCTCCTCCGGCAGGCCCATCTTCGCCAGGTACTCCCCTGCCGCGCTGTCCGCCATGATGGCATTGGACGGCGACAGGTGATCGGTAGTGATGTTGTCCGGCAACACCGCCAGTGGGCGCATCCCCTTGAGGGTGCGTTCCTTGGCCATATTGCCTTCCCAGTAGGGCGGGCGGCGGATATAGGTGCTCTGGGGGCGCCACTCGTAGAGCGGGTTGACCAGCGAGTGCGCCCCCTTGTCCACATCGAACATCGGGATATAGGTCTGGCGGAACTGCTCCGGCTTGACGCTCTGCTTGACGATGGCGTCGATCTCCTCGTCCGCGGGCCAGATGTCCTTCAGCGTGATGGGCTTGCCGTCCTGGTCATGGCCCAGCGCATCCTTCTCGATATCGAAGCGGATGGTCCCCGCGATGGCGTAGGCCACCACCAGCGGCGGAGAGGCCAGGAAGGCCTGCTTGGCATAGGGGTGGATGCGACCGTCGAAGTTGCGATTGCCTGACAGCACCGCCGTGGCATAGAGGTCACTCTCGACGATCTCCTGCTGGATCTTCGGGTCCAGGGCGCCGGACATGCCATTGCAGGTGGTGCAGGCGAAGGCCACCACGCCGAAGCCGAGGTCCTCGAGCTCGGGCAGCAGCTCGGCCTCCTCCAGGTACATCTTCACCGTCTTGGAGCCCGGCGCCAGGGAGGACTTGACCCAGGGCTTGCGGGTCAGCCCCAGCCGGTTGGCGTTGCGGGCGATCAGGCCCGCGGCCACCATATTGCGCGGGTTCGAGGTATTGGTGCAGCTGGTGATGGCGGCGATGATCACCGCGCCATCGGGCATCTTGCCCGCCTTCTCATCCGCCTGCGCCTTGTCGCTGTCCTTATATGAGGGTATGGCGATGCCGCGCTTGGCGAGCTCCGAGGTGGGCAGATGGGCATGGGGGTTGGACGGGCCCGCCAGGGTGCGAGCGACCGAGGAGAGATCGAAGGTCAGCACCCGCTCGTACTCGGCGCCCTTGAGGCTGTCGGCCCACAACCCCGTTTGCTTAGCGTAGGTCTCGACCAGGGCCACCTGATCATCGTCGCGGCCGGTAAGCTTGAGGTAATCGATGGTCTGGTCGTCGATGTAGAACATCGCCGCCGTGGCCCCGTATTCCGGGGTCATGTTGGAGATGGTGGCGCGGTCGCCCACCGTCAACGCCTCGGCCCCCTCGCCGAAGAACTCGAGATAGGCGCCGACCACGCGCTCCTGGCGCAGGAACTCGGTCAGCGCCAGCACCATGTCCGTGCTGGTGATGCCCGGCTGGAGCCTGCCGGTCAGCTTCACGCCGACGATGTCCGGCAGACGCATCATGGAGGCACGACCCAGCATCACGCTCTCGGCCTCGAGGCCGCCCACGCCCACCGAGATCACGCCCAGGGCGTCGACCATCGGAGTGTGGCTGTCGGTACCCACACAGGTATCCGGGAAGGCCACACCATCTCGCTTCTGTACCACCGGCGACATCTTCTCCAGGTTGATCTGGTGCATGATGCCATTGCCGGGCGGGATCACATCGACGTTCTCGAAGGCCGTCTTGGTCCAGTCGATGAAGTGGAAGCGGTCATCGTTGCGACGGTCCTCGATGGCACGGTTCTGCGCGAAGGCATCCTTCTCGAAACCGGCATGCTCGACGGCCAGCGAGTGATCGACGATCAGCTGGGTCGGCACCACCGGGTTGACCTTGGCCGGGTCACCCCCCTTCTCGGCGATGGCATCGCGCAGCCCCGCGAGGTCCACGAGGGCCGTCTGACCGAGGATGTCGTGACACACCACGCGGGCCGGGTACCAGGGGAAGTCCAGGTCGCGCCGGCGCTCGATCAGCTGCTTGAGGGCATCGGTCAGCAGGGACGGTTCGCAGCGTCGCACCAGCTGCTCGGCGAGCACGCGAGAGGTGTAGGGAAGCGTGTCGTAGGCACCGGGCTTGATGTCCTCGACGGCCGCACGGGTATCGAAGTACTCAAGCGACGTGCCGGGCAAGGGGTGGCGGTATTCGGTGTTCATGGCGTCGGGCATCTCTTTTCAGGTGAGATCAGGGCAGGCGCGATCAAGGCAGGTGATATCAGGGCGCGTGGGGTGGAAAGAGCGTGGCGACTCAGCTGCCGCCGCCACGCTCATCCGCCAGGGTCGGCATCAATCGCGCTGCTCGACCGGCACCCACGCCTGCGGCTCCGGGCCACTGTAATCGGCACTGGGGCGGATGATGCGATTGTTCTCGCGCTGCTCGAAGACATGGGCGCACCAGCCGGTGACCCGCGAGCAGACGAAGATCGGGGTGAACAGCTTGGTCGGGATGCCCATGAAGTGATAGGCGCTGGCATGGAAGAAGTCGGCGTTGCAGAACAGCTTCTTCTCGCGCCACATCACCGCTTCTACCCGTTCGGAGACCGGATACAGCACGCTGTCGCCGACGTCCTCGGCGAGCTTCTTGGCCCACTGCTTGATGAGGGCGTTGCGCGGATCAGACTCACGATAGATGGCATGACCAAAGCCCATGATCCTCTCCTTGCGCTCGAGCATGCCCATGATCTCCCGCTCGGCCTCTTCCGGGCTCTGCCAATCCTCGATCATCGCCATCGCCGCCTCGTTGGCGCCACCATGCAGCGGGCCTCTCAGGGTGCCGATGGCACCGGTCACGCAGGAGTGCATGTCCGAGAGGGTCGAGGCGCAGACCCGGGCACTGAAGGTCGAGGCATTGAACTCGTGCTCAGCGTAGAGAATCAGCGAGACGTTCATGACCCGGGCGTGCAGCTCGGAGGCCGGCGCATCCCGCAACAGGTGCAGGAAGTGCCCGCCCACCGAGGCGTCGTCCGTGACGGTGTCGATACGCACCCCATCATGCGTGAAGCGATACCAGTAACAAATGATCGACGGCAGTGCCGCCAGCAGCCGATCCGCCACGTCCTGCTGCTGATCGAAGCTCTGCTCGGTTTCCAGGTTGCCGAGCATCGAGGCCCCCGTGCGCATCACGTCCATCGGGTGGGCATCGGCAGGAATCTGCTCGAGCACGGCCTTCAGCGCATCAGGCAGGTCGCGCAGGCCCTTGAGCTTGGTGATGTAGGCATCGAGCTCCGCCTGGTTAGGCAGCTTGCCCTTGAGCAGCAGGTAAGCCACCTCCTCGAAGCGCGCATGCTCGGCCAGGTCGTGGATATCGTAGCCGCGATAGGTCAGCCCGGAGCCGCTCTTGCCCACGGTGCACAGGGCGGTGCTGCCCGCGCTCTGGCCGCGCAGGCCGGCGGCTGCCTTGGGTTGTTCTGCCATGACGTGTCTCCTACTGGCGTGTGATCGATCTTGTCGTTGTTGTCGTGACGCTTGTTTACTGACGGCCGCCGCCGTGGTGGCGCCCGGTCGCTGACTCAGGCCTGCCCCTTGTCGGCGAAGAGTGCGTCGAGCTTCTGCTCGAAGCTGTGATAATCGAGGAAGTCGTAGAGCTCATCGCGGGTCTGCATGATGTCGACCACGTCTCGCTGATGCCCCGTCTCGGCGATGCTCTGATAGACCTTGAGCGCGGCGGCATTCATGGCACGGAAGGCCGACAGCGGATACAGCACCATGCGACAGCCGACCTCGCCGAGCTCCTGCTGACTGAACAGCGGCGTGGCGCCAAACTCGGTGATGTTGGCAAGAATCGGCGCCTTCACCCGGTCGCAGAAGGCCCGATAGTCATCGAGGCTATGCACAGCCTCGGCGAAGATGGCATCGGCGCCGGCCTCGATGCAGGCGTTGGCCCGGTCGATGGCTGCCTCGAGCCCTTCCTTCTGGAAGGCATCGGTGCGAGCGATCAGGTAGAAGTCCGGATCGAGGCGCGCATCGGCGGCGGCCTTGATGCGATCGACCATTTCCTCCTTGGAGACGATGGCCTTGTTGGGACGGTGGCCGCAGCGCTTCTGGGCTACCTGATCCTCGAGATGCACGGCCGCCACACCGGCACGCTGCATCTCCTTGACCGTACGCTCGATGTTGAAGGCCCCGCCCCAGCCGGTGTCGATGTCCACCAGCAACGGCAGATCGCTGGCGGCGGTGATGCGCCGAGCGTCCTCGACCACGTCGTTCATGGTGGTCATGCCAAGGTCCGGCAGGCCGAAGGAGGCATTGGCCACCCCGCCACCGGAAAGGTAGATCGCCTGATGACCGACTCTCTGTGCCATCAGCGCGGTATAGGCATTGATGGTGCCCAGGATCGGCAACGGACGCTGCGACTCGAGGGCGGCACGAAAGCGGGCACCGGGAGTTAGGGTGGTCATGGTGATCTCCTGTCTGGGAAGCGCCCCGGAGCGATGTCCGTCACGGGGTCGGTGAGGATTCCTGATCGAGAATGGCGGCATAGCGCTCGGCGACATTGGCTCTCGATGCGCTAACATGGCGACGCATCAGGAGCTCGGAGAGCTCGGCATCGCCGGCCTCGATGGCATCGACAATACGATGGTGCTCGACGAAGGCCCGCTGCGGCCGGGTGCCACTGGCGCTGAACTGGGTGCGATAGAGCCGCACCAGGTAATAAAGGTCATCACAGAGAATCGTCATCAGCATGCGATTGTGGCTGCCTTGGACGATCCGGTAATGAAAGTCGAGATCCCCTTCCCGCTGGAAGTAGGCTTCGCCACGCCGGAGATCGGCCTGGCGCTCATGCACGGCCAGCACCTCACGCAGGCCCGCGATCTCCTCGGCGGTCATGTGCTCGGCGGCGAGCCTGGCGGCCATGCTCTCCAGCGCCTCGCGCACATCGAACAGCTCGATCAGCTCCTTCATCGACAGCTTGACCACCCGGGCGCCGACATGTGGCACCCGCTCGATCAGGCGATGCGTCTCGAGCCGACGCATGGCTTCACGCAGCGGGCCACGGGAAATGCCATAGGCCTTGGAGAGGCCGGGTTCGGTGATCTTGCTGCCCGGCGCCAGGTCACCGCGCACGATGTCGCTCTGCAGCTGGTTGAAGACTCGCTCTGCCAGGGTGCGCACTTCCGGGGTCGAGAGATCGGGTGAGGACGTTGTCATGGGGATTGTCGACAATTAAATGATAAAATGAACTTTAGCTAGCCACCGTGATGCGGTCAATATGCAGATGACCCGCATGGGCTACACCTTTTGGTGTAAGGCTAAAGGCGAGCTCTCGCTCTGTTGTCGACAATATTACCAGAGATGGCGGAGCGAAGCTGAGTCTTTCCCGATTCGGCGGCAACACTGATGACACGAAAGGGACAAATGGCGTCGCGGCCCCTAGAATGTGGCGCTCGTTGAGGAAAAGCACACCCCATGAGTTCACGACTGGAAATCACGCCACTGCCCTATCGGCCGGACCCGCTCGGCTACTTTGGCCCGTTACGCGAGCGTCGCGGTGCCGTGCTGCTCGATAGCGGACGCCCGCAAGGTCCTGGGGGACGCTATGACATCATCAGCGCCGAGCCACTGGCCCTGATGAGTGTCAGCCCCTCCGGCCAGGTCGACTGCGATATCGACCCGCCGCTGCCTGAAGAGCCGATCGCCGCGCAGAAGGCCCTGCTTTCACGGCTCGCCGTGGAGGCACCGGAGAGCGACCTGCCCTTCCTCGGCGGCCTGATCGGCTATTGGAGCTACGACTTCGGCCGGTGCCTGGAGCCGATTGCCGGCCAGGCCGCGGACCTCGTCGACCTGCCCTGGAGCCGGGTCGGTCTCTATGACTGGGCGATCATCCAGGATCATGCGCTCGGCGAGAGCTTCCTGGTGGCCGATCGGAAGCGCCGCGCCCAGGTGGAAGGCTGGCTGGCGGCCGACGCCCCGATCAGTGCGCCCTTCGCCATCATCTCCCCCTTCGCAGGCGAGCAGGACCGGGCGGGCTATGGCGAGCGCTTTCGCGCCGTACAGCGCTATATTCATGCCGGCGACTGCTACCAGATCAATCTGACCCAGCGCTTCAGCGCCCCCTACCGGGGCGACCTGTGGCAGGCCTACCTGCACCTGCGCGAGGCGACCCCCACGCCCTTCGCCGGCTACATGGCCTGGGATGACAAGGCAGTGCTGTCGCTGTCACCGGAGCGGTTCCTGCAGTGTCATGCAGGCCACGTCGAGGCCCGTCCGATCAAGGGCACGCGCCCGCGAGGCGATACCCCCGAGCAGGATGTGGCCCTGGCCAAGGAGCTCAAGGCCAGCGCCAAGGATCGCGCCGAGAACGTGATGATCGTCGATCTGCTGCGCAACGACCTGAGCCGGGCCTGCGCTCCTGGGAGCGTGCGGGTGCCCCAGCTGTGCGGACTGGAAAGCTACGCCAACGTGCACCATCTGGTCAGCGTGGTCGAGGGACGCCTGGCCGATGATCAGACGCCGCTGGACATCCTGGCGGCGGCCTTCCCGGGTGGCTCGATCACCGGCGCGCCGAAGATTCGCGCCATGCAGATCATCGACGAGCTGGAGCCCAGCCGGCGCAGCGTTTACTGCGGAAGCCTGGGCTATATCGACCAGCGTGGGCACATGGACACTTCGATCGCCATCCGGACCGCAGTGGCCAGTGACGGGCAGCTGCACCTATGGGGCGGTGGCGGCCTGGTCGCCGACTCGGAGGAGGATGCCGAATACGTCGAGACCCTGGACAAGATCCGGCACCTGCTGACGGCGCTGAGCGACGCCGAGCCGCAGTGAGGAAGGCGGGGCCACAGACATGCCGGACACACACGTCAGCCCGATGCGCCATATAGCACCAGGCATTCTAACGACACCCTGACGTGCAATCATTTCGCTATATAAGAACCGAACCAATAGGTATTGGGGCCGGGGACAGGCGATTTGCTAGGGTATCGCCATTATCGGAACGCTCTCAGGTTCCTCATCATTTCAGGAGGCCCCATGGACTTTGACATCGACGCCATCAATCGCGACCTCGGCCACGACCCGGAGGCCATGACCCGCTGGGCGCTGGGCCTCGGTCAGCATGCCATCTGCACCACCAACTTCCGCCCCTTCGAGGCGGTGATCCTGCATATGGTCACCCGGGTCAAGCCGGACATCCCGGTCGTCTGGATGGACTCGGGCTACAACACCGAGGCCACCTACCGCTTCGCCGACGAGGTCATCAAGCGGCTTGACCTGAATCTGGTCAGCTACCTGCCCAAGCGCACCCGTGCCCACCGGGAAGCCCTGGAAGGCGCCATGCCGACCATCGATGACCCGCGCCATGCCGCCTTCACCGAGGAGGTCAAGCTCGAGCCCTTCACTCGCGCCCTGCGCGAAATGGCCCCGCAGGTCTGGCTGACCGCCCTGCGTGCCGAGGACACTCCCGAACGCGCCAAGATGCAGCCGGTGTCGATCAACGACGATGGCCTGATCAAGGTCGCCCCGGTATTGCACTGGAGCGCCAAGGACATGTACGAGTATCTGGTCAAGCACGACCTGCCCAACAACTTCGACTACTTCGACCCCACCAAGGTGGAAGACAAGCGCGAGTGCGGTCTGCACCTTCAGCACTGATCATCGAGTGGCTCGCCAGTCATCGTGTCAGTAGCGACTTTGGTCGTTGAAGACGAGAAGGCCCCGGCAACGCGAGTTGCCGGGGCCTTCTCTTGTCTGGTGTGCGCGGCTGCCTTGCCTTGTGCCGCTGTGCCGCACTGCCTGGCCACAGGCCGTCTTCATGACACCCGACGGGCGCCTGAGCGGCCTTTAGGGCGCGCTCAGCGCACCGGCAGCTCGATATCGGCAAACAGTTCCTGCTCGTGGCGCGGGCCGGCGGCCAGCGCCGCCTCGACCAGGTCGCGGTCGAGATGCGGCGCGAAGCCCTGCACGAAGTCGAACATGAAGCCGCGCATGAAGGTGCCGCGGCGAATGCCGATCTTGGTGGTGGAGCTCTCGAAGAGATGGCTGGCATCCAGCGCCACCAGATCATCGTCGGTCTCGGGGTCCACTGCCATGTGCGCAACGATACCCACACCCAGGCCGAGCCGCACGTAGGTCTTGATGACATCGGCATCCGCGGCCGTCAGCACCACATTGGGCGTGAGGTCCTGATTGCGGAAGGCATCATCGAGTTGCGAGCGGCCGGTGAAACCGAACACATAGGTGACCAGCGGATACTCGGCCAGCCCCTCCAGGGTCAGCTTGCCGGCCTCGGCCAGCGGATGGCCCTTGGGCACCAGCACGCAGCGGTTCCATCGGTAGCAGGGCAACAGCACCAGGTCATTGAAGAGCTCCAGCGACTCGGTACAGATAGCGAAATCGGCCTGCCCCTCACTGACCATCTCGGCAATCTGCTTGGGCGTGCCCTGCTGCATGTGCAGCGCCACCTCGGGGTACTTGCGGGTGAAGTCGCCGATCACCGGCGGCAACGCATAGCGAGCCTGAGTGTGGGTGGTGGCGATAGACAGGCTGCCGCGGCGCTCGTTGCTGTGCTCCTGGGCGACCTGCTTGATGTTGTCGGTGGTACGCAGCACCTGCCCCGCCAGATCGATGATCGCCTGGCCGGCGGGCGTTACCCGGGTCAGGTGCTTGCCGCTGCGGGCAAAGATCTCGACGCCGAGCTCGTCTTCCAACAGCCGAATCTGCTTGGAGATGCCCGGCTGCGACGTAAAGAGGCTCTGCGCCGTAGCCGAGACATTCAGATTATGGCGCGTGACCTCCCAGATATAACGCAGTTGCTGCAGCTTCATCCCCGAAACACTCCTTATGCCCGTGCATTGACCCGGCCGTCGACTCACGGTTTTAATACCGCAATGCAATAACATGATGTAGCATGATTACTTTATGCTATAAGCATAGCATATAACAATGCCCTGTGAGCGCGCAGCCTCGATGTCGAGACCATGGCCTCCGGCTATTGATCTGATTGGGGAACCGGCATTTGCCAGCGGCCTCGGCGGCCGCTAACATCAGCCGACTATGCTGAAACAGCACGCGTTCAACGCGTAATGCAACGGGAGAATTCCATGGCCAACAACGTCGATGTCACCACCGCCAACTTTGAGCAGGAAGTCCTCAAGGCGGACATGCCTGTTCTGCTGAAGTTCTGGGCCCCCTGGTGCGGCCCCTGCAAGATGATGGCGCCGGTGGTGGACGAAGTCGCCGATGAGCGTGCCGACAATGTCAAGGTCGTGAGCGTGAACGTAGATGACGCACCGGACATTGCCGCCGAGCACGGCGTTCGCGGCGTACCGACCGTGATGCTCTTCAAGTCTGGCGCCAAGGTGGCCTCGCTGGTCGGCGCCCAGTCCAAGTCACAGCTCGCGCAGTTCATCGATCAGAACGCCTGATCGCGGGCCTCGCCCCCATCACGTTCGCTCCGACGCCCCGGCCTTGCCGGGGCGTCGGCGTTTCAGGGCCCTGTGTGTCAGGGCTCTGAAGACGGCCCCACGTGATTGGTCTGCGTCACCGGGCGCTCATGGGCCGGCCCCAGCAGGCGGGCCATCCAGCGCGTCTGAGGATGACTGTCGAGGGCAATCTTGAGGGTCATCGTCAACAGCACCGACAGCAACAGCCCCCCCGTCCCCAGGATCCAGCCCCATACCACCAGCGATAGGAACGCCACGAAGGTCGAGAGGCCCAACGCGCGCCCCATCACCCGCGGCTCGACCAGGTTGCCCAACACGAAGTTGATGCCCAGGTAACTCCCCGCCAGCAGCGTCGCCGGGAAGACCCCACCCTGGGGTGAGACCAGCAGCAGCAGCACCGGGGGAATCGCCGCCAGCACCGAGCCGATATTGGGAATGTAGTTGAGCCCGAAGGCCAGCGTCGCCCACAGCAATGGGAAATCAACGCCCAATATCTTGCAGGCCAGCCACACCAGCACCCCGGTCACCAGGCTGATCAGGGTCTTCACCGCCAGGTAACGCTTGAGCGTCTGGCTGAACTCATTGAAGCGCTGAAGGCTCGGCGCCGGATTCAGCAGCGCCTGGGAGACCTTGTCGCGGAAATGGAGCGTCTCGAACAGCAAGAAAATCACCAGCAGCCCCACGATCAGGCTCTGCATCACGACGTTGCCGACTTCACCCAGCAGCGCCGGAATCAGCTGGGTGGCCTGAGTTGGGTCCAGCCATTCGGAGAAACGCTCCGGGCGGATCGACACCCCGATGCCCGCCAGCCAGTTGAGGATGCTCAGGTAATGCTCATAGAGTTGCGACTCAAGGCCTGGCAGTTCTTCGGCAAAGGTATTGACGCTATTGACCAGCAACAAGCCCAGCAGACTCAGCAGCAACCCGATCACCATCAGTGTCAGCCACACCGACAGCCGCAGCGACACGCCATGGCGATGCAACCAGTGCACCGGCGAGGTACAGATCACGGCGATGAACAGCGACAGTAGCAGCGGCACCAGCAGACTGGCCCCGAGCTTCATGCCGCCGATGATGACCACCAGCGCGGCCAGCGCCAGGGTCAGGTTAAGCGGCATGGTGTTCGCCGCCTCGTCGAGATCCTCGTCGTTCATGAGCCCTTCCCGGGAATCGCTTATGCTGGATGATGAATGAAGTTTACCGACTCGCCGCCCCCTTTACACAATCGACGGGCGAGATGTCAGCCACACTGCACGGAGGTTTCATGCTTTCCTTTCCTGCCCCACCTGCTCTGATGGGCCGTCGCCTAATCGGCCGTCTCACCCCTCCATGCCACGGCTCGCGCGCCCGCTCCCTTCTTGGCCTGCTGCTGGCCACCTGGCTGACGACAGGCGCCACGGCCCAGGCTCAGCCGCCGGCTGTCCAGGATCAAACGCCGGGACGACTCGAGGTGGCGGCGCACCACACCCTGGAGGTGGCGCCGGACATGGCCACCCTCAACGCCCGCCTGTGGGAGCGCACTCCAGCGCGGGCGATCGATTCGGCCCGGGAGGCGAGCCCCGAGGCCCTGAGCCAGGCGCGCAGCCGGCTCGAGGCCCGCATGGGCAAGCTGATTCGCACCCTCGAGGCGGACGGCCTGCCCCGGGACGCCATCCAGGCCGGCTCACTATCGGTGCAGCCGAGCTATATCCAAGGCCCTGTCGACACCGAGGGCCAGCCCGAGCGGCGGGTGCGGACTCAGCTGACCCGGCCGGTCACCCTGACCCTTGATGACCTGGAGGCCCTTCCCGGCCTGCTCGATGCCCTGACCACCGCCGGCGTCGATGCCCTGGATGGCGTCAGCTACGATCTCAAGGATCGCAGCGCCGCAAGCGACAAGGCCCTTGAGCTCGCCATCGACCGGGCCAAGGCCAAGGCCACCCTGATGGCCGAGCGCCTGGGCATCACCCTGGGCCGCGTGCTGCAGGTGCAGGAAACGCAGATGCCGAGGTTCCAGCCGCAGATGATGATGCGCGCCGCCGATGCGGCCCCAAAGGAGTCGGCCTCCGAGTATCGCCCTGGCCAGATCGAGATCGAGGCCGAGGTGGCCATTCACTGGGCCATTGCCGACGAGTGACGCGATGATCAAGCACCGGGTCAAGTACAGCGCTTGACGCCAAATGCACAAGGCCCCGACGGCGCTGCCGTCGGGGCCTTGCTATTCCCTGTCACGTCACGCGATCGGTCGCGTCTGACGATGGGGGGAGGCAATCACTGATACGCCTGCATGCCGACAAGGCCTCGGCGCGCTCAGGCGTTGATCACCTCGCGGCCACCCATGTAGGGACGCAGCGCCTCGGGCACCACGATCGAACCGTCAGCCTGCTGGTTATTCTCGAGCACCGCCAGCAGGCAGCGGCCCACGGCGAGCCCCGAGCCGTTGAGGGTGTGCAAGAGCTGCGGCTTCTTGTGATCCGGATGGCGGAAGCGCGCCTGCATGCGCCGCGCCTGGAAGTCCTCGCAGTTGGAGATCGAGGAGATCTCCCGGTAGGTATCCTGGCTCGGCAGCCACACTTCCAGGTCGTAGGTCTTGGTCGCCCCGAAGCCCATGTCCCCGGTGCACAGGGTAACGACACGATACGGCAGCTCCAGCGCCTGCAGCAGCGCCTCGGCGTGGCCCCGCATCTCCTCGAGGGCATCGTAGCTCTTGTCCGGCTCGACCATCTGCACCATCTCGACCTTGTCGAACTGGTGCTGGCGGATCATGCCGCGAGTGTCACGCCCGTGGGAGCCGGCCTCGCTACGAAAGCACGGGGTATGTGCGGTCAGGCGCACCGGCAAGGCCTTGTACTCGAGAATCTCATCCCGGGCGAAGTTGGTCAGCGGCACCTCGGCGGTGGGGATCAGGTAGTAGTCCTGATCCCCCTCGAGGCGAAACAGGTCGTCGCCGAACTTAGGCAACTGACCGGTGCCGGTCAGGGAGTCGGCATTGACCATGTAGGGCACATAGCACTCTTCGTAGCCATGCGCCTCTGTCTGGGTGTCGAGCATGAACTGAGCAAGCGCCCGGTGCAGCTTGGCGATCGGGCCACGCATCACCGCGAAGCGCGAACCGGTCAGCTTGGACGCCATGTCGAAGTCCAGGTAGCCAAGCTTGGCACCGAGATCGACGTGATCCTTGACCTCGAAGTCGAACTGACGCGGCGTGCCCCAGCGGTGCAGCTCGACGTTATCGTCTTCGCTTGCGCCTTGCGGCACGCTGTCGTGAGGCAGGTTGGGCAGGGCCGAGATCAGGGCGTCCCATTCCTCCTGCAGCCCCGTCAGCGCCTTCTTGGCCGCATCCAGGCGATCGCCGAGATCACTCACCTCGGCCAGGAGCGGCTCGATGTCCTGTCCCTCGGCCTTGGCCTTGCCGATCGCCTTGGAGCGTGTATTGCGCTCGCTCTGCAACTGTTCGGTCTGAGTCTGCAGCTCGCGGCGCTTAGACTCCAGCGACTCGAGTTGAGCGGTATCGAGAGTGAAGCCACGCTTGGCCAGTCGTTGGGCAACCTGATCGAGGTCACCACGCAGAAGTTTTGGATCGAGCATGGAATCCTGTCCGTCACAGTCAATAAATGGGCAATGTCGCCAGTAGGCGCTCATTGTAGGGAAAAGCCACTCCTTTCACCACGCCGGGGCCGGGGTGCACCGCCCGGCGTGCTCCGGTAAAGTGGGCGCTATTCCTTTCTTCCTGCCCACGCCAGGACATCGATGGCGATGACCGCCGGCCAGGGCAGCGACCCACGGTCTGATAGCGACTCATGATTGCACAACTGGACACCCTCGCCCGGCTCGACGCCGACTACCTGCGCTTCCTCGAGGCCCTGCGGGCCGAAGGGTTCGACGGCGAGATCGCGCCTGACTATGCCAACCGCACCGTGCTGGCCACCGACAATTCCATCTATCAGCGCCTGCCCCAGGCGGTGCTGTATCCCCGCCACGGCGAGGATCTCGAGCGTATCGCCCGGCTCGCTGGGCAGGACGCCCACCACCGGGTGGTGCTCGCCCCCCGCGGCGGCGGTACCGGCACCAATGGCCAGTCGCTGACCGACGGCCTGGTCGTGGATGTCTCCAAGCACATGAACGCCATCCTCGATATCGACGTCGAGAATCGCCGGGTCCGCGTTCAGGCCGGGGTGGTCAAGGACCAGCTCAATGCCGCCTTGAAGCCCCATGGGCTCTTCTTCGCCCCGGAGCTGTCGACCTCCAACCGCGCGACGATCGGCGGCATGATCTCGACCGATGCCAGCGGCCAGGGCAGCTGCGAATATGGCAAGACCCGCGATCACGTGCTCGAGCTCGACAGCGTGCTGCTGGGCGGTGAACGCCTCACCAGTCGTCCGCTGGATGCCGACGACCTGGACAGCGAATGCGCCCGTCAGGATCGCATCGGCGAGGCTCACCGCACGGCCCGCGATATCATCGACACCCAGGCCGGACTGATCGAGGCCAAGTTCCCCAAGCTCAACCGCTGCCTGACCGGCTATGACCTGGCACACCTCTACACCGACGATCGGGAGTTCGATCTCAACAGCGTGCTGTGCGGCTCGGAGGGCTCGCTTGGACTGCTCAACGAGGCGGTGCTCAACGTCCTGCCGATTCCCAGACACTCCACCCTGGTCAATGTGCGCTATGCAAGCTTCATGGATGCCCTCCGCGATGCCAAGGCGCTGATGGCGAGTGCCGCCGCCCCCACTTCCATCGAGACGGTGGACGACAAGGTCCTCAATCTCGCCATGCAGGACTTCGTCTGGGACAGCGTGGAAGAGTTCTTCCCGGCCTCTCCCGATGCGCCATCGGGAGGCGATGCCGACGGCGACACCGCCGTGGCCGCGCAGGCCGCCACCATCCGCGGCATCAACCTGATCGAATTCAACGCCGATGACCCGGCGACGCTGGAGGCCCGCATCGCCGACTTCACCCGCCACCTGGAAGCGGATGCCAGCGTCGAGCGGTTGGGCTACACCCTGGCCAAGGGCCGTGACCAGATCCAGCGAGTCTATGCCATGCGCAAGCGTGCGGTGGGCCTGCTCGGCAATGCCGAGGGCGAGAAGCGCCCGATTCCCTTCGTCGAGGACACCGCGGTGCCACCGGAGCACCTGGCCGACTACATCGCCGAGTTCCGCGCCGCCCTGGATGCACGCGGCCTCGCCTACGGCATGTTTGGCCACGTCGATGCCGGCGTGCTGCACGTACGCCCGGCCATCGACATGAAGGACCCGGCCCAGGAAGCGCTGATCCGCGAAATCTCGGATGAGGTCGCCGAGCTGACTCACAAGTATCACGGCCTCTTGTGGGGCGAGCACGGCAAGGGCGTGCGTTCGGAGTACGCCCCCAGGTTCTTCGGCGAGCTATACCCGAGCCTGCAGCGGCTGAAGGCGGCCTTCGATCCGCACAATCAGCTCAACCCGGGCAAGATCGCCACCCCGCTCTCTTCCTCCATCCCGCCCGGACCCGCGGGAAGCGCGCCCGACGACGCGGAATCCTCTACCCCACCCGGAACCGCGGAGAGCGCAACCGACGTCGCGGAGTCCTCGACCCCATCCGCAGCCGCTTCCTCAGACGGCCAAGAGGTCACGTCTGACGCCGCCAGCGGCGCGAACGAGACCACCGAACAGACCGTCAAGTGGGTCGACCCGGGCCTGCTGACCATCGATGGCGTGCCGACCCGGGGTCAGCAGGATCGCCAGATCGATGAGCGGGTCTGGCAGACCCACGGCTCAGCGGTCTACTGCAACGGCAATGGCGCCTGCTACAACTACGACCCCAACGACGCCATGTGCCCCTCCTGGAAGGCGACCCGCGAACGGGTCCACTCGCCCAAGGGGCGCGCCAGCCTGATGCGGGAGTGGCTGCGCCTGCAGGGCCAGGCCGGCACCGACGTGATCGAGGAGTCGAGCAGGACGAAGGCCGAGGGCGCCTGGGGCTTTCTGCGAAGCTTCCCCGCCCGCGCCCGCAACACCTGGGCCAAGCGCCGCGGCCAGGAAGACTTTTCCCACGAGGTCTACGACGCCATGGCCGGCTGTCTGGCCTGCAAGTCCTGTGCGGGTCAGTGCCCGATCAAGGTCAACGTGCCGGAATTCCGCTCCCAGTTCCTCGAGGTCTACCACAGCCGCTACCTGCGCGCCCCCCGGGACTATGTGATCGGCGGCCTGGAGTTTCTGGTGCCCTATCTCGCCCCGGTGGCCCCGCTCTACAACGCGACCCTCGACAACCGCCTGGTGGATCGCCTGCTGTCCGGCCCCATCGGCATGGTCGACAGCCCCCGGCTCTCGCGGGCGAGCCTCAAGAAGCAGCTCAAGGCCTGGGGCGTTGCCGAGGCCACTCCGACATCGCTTGGCCTGCTCACCGAGACCCAGAAGGCCAACAGCGTGATCCTGGTGCAGGATGCCTTCACCAGCTACTTCGAATCGAAGCTGGTCATGGACGTGGTCGAGCTGCTCTCTCGCCTGGATGTGAAAGTCTTCGTCGCGCCCTTCTCGCCCAACGGCAAGCCGCTCAACGTCCAGGGTTTCCTCGGCGCCTTCGCGCGTACCGCCGACCGTCAGGCACGGCGGCTGCGCACGCTGGCCAGCTTCGGCGTGCCGCTGGTGGGCATCGACCCGGCCATGACCCTCACCTACCGCCAGGAGTATGTGAAGGCACTGGGCCCAGACGCCGTGCCCGAAGTGCTGATGCTTCAGGAGTGGCTGGTGTCGCTGGGCAAGCGGCTGACGCCTCGCGGGCTCAGCCTGCCCGACCCGGGCTTCAAGCTGCTCGCCCACTGTACCGAGAAGACCAACGCCCCGGGCTCCCCCAAGGCCTGGCAGCAGGTCTTCGGCGCCTTCGGCCTGGAGCTCGAGGTGCTCTCGAGCGGCTGCTGTGGCATGTCCGGCACCTACGGCCACGAGGCGCGCAACCTCGCCACCTCGAAGACCATCTATGCCCAGTCCTGGCAGCCCAAGGTGGAGGATCCCGCCAATACAGGCCGCCTGCTGGCCACCGGCTATTCCTGCCGCAGCCAGGCCAAGCGGCTCTCCGACACCGCACTGGCACACCCCCTGCAGGGCCTGCTGGAGACGCTGCGCCGCGCCTGACCCGGCGGCCTGCCCGGCCGAGACGGCCGGGCAGGCTTCGGCGTCATGCCTCCGGCCGCCATCGACCGGGGGCTGCTGGCCTGACTCTTCTAGCCTGACTCTGCTCCCGACCCTTCTGATCAAGCCCCGCCGGCCTGCCAACACGAGCCACTCACCCTCATTTCCCCGTCACGACATAACGACACGCGAGCCGCGCACGGCCGCGGCAAAGCGCGTGTCGACAGCGCCGATATCATCCGGAACACACGGATACCGAATTGGGTTTGCATGTGGCCTACGGCGAAGATAGGCTTCGCGGCTTTCTGACACTCACCGGAGCATCTCATGGAGCATGCAGCCCTCCACCTGGCGGGAATCGGCCTGCTGGCCCTGATCTGTCAATGGGTCGCCTGGCAGCTGCAGTTACCGGCCATTCTCACGCTGCTGATCGCCGGTATCGCCGCGGGCCCCGTCACCGGCGTACTCGCCCCGGATGCCCTGCTCGGCGACCTGCTGTTCCCGCTGGTCTCGCTGGCCGTGGCGGTGATCCTCTTCGAGGGGGCGCTGACCCTGAGCTTTCGTGAACTGGGGGGCCATGGCCGCACGGTGCGCCGGCTGGTGACCTGGGGTGTGCTGGTGACCGGGCTGATCGGTACCGGGGCCGCCTACCTGCTGCTCGATCTGTCCTGGCAGATGGCCAGCGTGCTCGGCGCGCTGCTGGTGGTCACCGGCCCCACCGTGGTGCTGCCGCTGCTGCAGACCCTGCGCGCCAAGGAGAACCTGACCCAGATCTTGCGCTGGGAGGGCATTCTGATCGACCCGGTGGGGGCCATCGGCGCGGTACTGGTCTACGAGTTCGTGGCGCTGGGCGGCTCGGTGGATGCCGGCAACGCCGCCGCCCATACCCTGCTGCTGTTCGGCAAGACGGCGCTGATCGGCTTCGGGCTGGGCATCGCCGGCGGCTACCTGTGGGGCCTGGTGCTGCGGCATCACTGGCTGCCGCGCAAGCTGCACAGCTTCGGCACCCTGATGATGATGCTGACCCTGTACTCGATCTCCAACACCCTCTTCCACGAGTCGGGACTGCTGACCGTCACCGTGATGGGCGTGTGGCTGGCCAACATGCGCGGCGTGCCGACGCAGCCGATCATCGAGTTCAAGGAGACCCTGTCGGTCCTGCTGATCTCGGGGCTCTTCATCCTGCTGGCCGCCCGCCTGACCGTCGACCAGCTGTCGCTGCTGACCTGGCCGGCCTGGGCCTTCCTGGCGGTGCTGGTGGCAGTGGCGCGGCCGCTCACGGTCTGGCTGTGCACCCTGGGCAGCGGGCTCGACTGGCGCGAGAAGACCCTGCTGGCCTTCATCTCCCCCCGCGGCATCGTCGCCGCAGCCGTCGCCTCGCTATTCTCGCTGCGCCTGGAAAGCCTGAACATGCCCGGCGCCGAGCTGCTGGTACCGGTGACCTTCCTGGTGATCATCAGCACCGTGGTGATGCAGAGTCTGCTGGCCCGCCCGCTGGCCGGCGCCCTGAGCCTGAGCCGCCCCACGCCGCGGGGCTTCCTGATCATCGGCGCCAACCCGGTGGCCCGGGCGATCGCCGGCGCCCTGCAGGACAACGGTTTCAAGGTGCTGCTGACCGACAACAGCTGGGATGCCGTCCAGGAAGCACGTGCGGCGGGGCTACCGGTGTACTATGGCGACCCGCTTTCCGAGCATGCGGCCCAGCACCTGGAGCTGACCGGTATCGGCCACCTGCTGCCGCTGTCGCCCTATCGGGAACTCAACAACCTGGCGGCCCTGCACTTCGAGCCCCAGGTCGGCGAAGGCAAGGTCTACCGTCTGGCGGTCAAGGCCGGCAAGAAGCCACAACCTCGCCATGATCAGGCCCTGGGGCACCTGCCGGTGGCCTTTGGTGACGATGTGACCTTCGCCCGCCTCTCGAGCCTGATCGCCCGCGGCGCCACCCTCGAGTGCATGCCGATCACCCCCACTATGAAGATCGAGGACTACCGCGCCAGGCACCGGGATCGCCTGCTGCCGCTGTTTGCCTTCACACCCGGCGGGCGGATCCGCATCGCCACCGCCCAGGAGAGTTTCGTCCCGCGCAGTGGGGAGATCATGATCGGGCTTCCCTATGCCGAGACCGGCAGCGAGGCCATGGAGGCTCAGCGCACCGAGCGCCGGCGCCCCACCGCCTGACGCGCCGGCTTACAGCACTTGCTATCCCCGCTAAACGCCGAGGGGCTGCCATCTGGCAGCCCCTCGGCGTTGCAGTGAGACGCGTCGTAGTGAGACTACTCGCCGTCAGGCGTTGGCGGGTGCCACCTCGGCATCCTCCAGGCTGCTCTCGGCATCGGCCACCAGCGCAAATTCCTCATCCGCGGTCTTCGCCACCAGCGTATTCTTGCTGTAAAGGAAGTAGTAGGCCGCCCCGATCGCGAACAGCACCAGGGTGTAGTTGAAGGCCCGCGGATCGAAGGCATAGACGCCGGACAGGGCCACCAGCGACAGCACCAGGGCCACGGCCGAGGTGAAGATGCCACCGGGGGTCTTGTAGGGACGCGGCAGCTCCGGACGCTTCAGGCGTAGCAGGATATGGCTCAGCGCCATCAGCGCATAGGACAGCGTCGCGCCTACCACGGCCATGCCCAGGATCAGATCCCCCTCGCCGCTCAGCGACACCAGGAAGCCGAACACACCCGGCACCACCAGCGCCCAGGTTGGCGCCTTGCGGCGACTGGTCAGCGACAGCATCTTGGGCAGGTAGCCGGCCCGGGACAGGGCAAACACCAGACGGCTGTAGCCGTAGATGATCGAGAAGAAGGACGCGATCAGGCCGGCAAGACCCAGCACATTGACCAGCGTGGCCAGGGTCGCATAGTCCGCGGCCTTGAGGGCATCCACCAGCGGCACGCCGCTTTGGCCGATCGCCCCGGCACCGGCGGCGCCGGCCAGCAGCACCACGACCAGCAGCGCCGTCACCACCAGGAAGAGCATCGCGCCGATGATCCCCTTGGGCACATCGCGGGCGGGGTTCTTGGCTTCCTCGGCGGCCAGCGGCACGCCTTCCACGGCCAAGAACAGCCACATGCCGAAGGGAAGCGCGGCCCACACCCCGGCCCAGCCGAAGGGCATGAAGGCATTGGCGCCGGCGGCATCGGTCGGCGCGATATCGAACAGCCGACTGGCATCGAAGACACCGATCAGGGCAAGCGCGGTGGCGATGATGGCGAACACGGCCAGGCCACTGATCACCATCATCACCTTCAGCGCCTCACCGACGCCGGCCAGGTGAATGCCGATGAAGACAGCATAGAAGAGCGCGTACACCACGGGGCCGTTGATGCCCAAGAGCTCCTCCACCGCAGCACCGATGAAGATGACGATCGCCGCGGGCGCCAGCGCATACTCGATCAGCACGGCCAGTCCCGTCAGGTAGCCCCCCGCCGGCCCCATGGCCTGGCGGGCGAAGCTGTAGCCGCCCCCGGCGGCGGGAATCGCCGCCGACATCTCGGCGAGCGACAGCACCAGGGCGAAGTACATCAGCCCCATCAGGGCCGCGGCAATCACGAAGCCGCCCCAGCCGGCCTCGGCGATGCCGAAGTTCCAGCCGGCAAAATCGCCGGAGATCACGTAGGAAACGCCGAGACCGGCCAGCAGGATCCAGCCCGCCGTGCCTTTCTTCAGCTGTCGTTTGGCCAGGTAATCCTGGTCGAGGGTCGGGTCGTTCATGGGAATACCTCTCATCGTTGTTATTGGAGATGACACGGGTGACGCAGGAGACGCCTGACAGCACTGCCAGGTGCCCATCTGATGAAGCCGTCAGGAGATCAGGAAATTACGAATGCCTCCCGAGGACTCGATGACATCATCCTGCGTTCGATCCTTGAGCTTGACGCCGGACAGTCCCTTGGCCCGGGATTCACGCAACAGGTACAGAAGCCGCCGGCTCGCCTCGGCGAAAGCGAGCCCCGCCGGCCGCACGTTGGAGATGCAGTTGCGGTAGGCATCGGTGAGCCCGACCGCTGGCCCCCAGGTCATGTAGAGGCCCAGGCTATCCGGCGAGCTGAGCCCCGGGCGTTCACCGATCAACACCAGCACCACCCGCGCATTGAGCAGCTCGCCGACTTCATCGCCGATCGCCACCCGGCCCTGCTCGACCACCGAGAGCGGTGCCAGCGACCAGGGCTGGTCGTCGTCGGCAAGCGCCTGGGTCAGCGCCTCAAGAAAGGGGACGGCGTTGTGCTGCACGGCAAGCGACGACAGACCGTCGACCACCGTGATGGCCAGATCGAAGGCGGGCTGCGGGGCATGGCCTGCCTGACTCAGCCGCTGCCGGGACGCCTCATCGAGGCGACGGCCCCAGTCCGGGCGCTGCAGATAGGTCAAGCGGTCGGGCACCAGGCTGTGCAGGCGCTGGATCGGCAGACTCGCCTCGAGCCCCTCCAGGGCCTCGAGGTCCCGACACAGGGTCTCGACATCCAGGGGCAGGTGCACGGCATCCTGAGCACGGGCATGGGCCAGTTGAAACTCCAGCGAGCACGCGGTGGGCAGGCTGATGCCGGCGCGGCCGAGGCCGATGCGGGCATCGGTGAACTGGCGAAGATGATGCCAGGGGTTGTCGGTCACGCCGTGCGCGTGGGATATCGCGCCGTGATCGAGGGCTTTCGTGGTCATTGATCGGCTCCGGCGGCAGGCAGGTTGGCAAGCGACCGAGCAAAGGAATCTGGCAAGGCGGCGCTGGGGCGGTGCTTGGCCACGTCATCGAAGATCGCCATCTCGCTAAGCCAGCGCTCGAACTCCGGGGCCGGCGACAGATCCAGCGCCCGGCGCGCATAGAGGGCGTCGTGGAAGGACGTGGTCTGGTAGTTGAGCATGATGTCGTCGGAGCCGGGGATGCCCATGATGAAGGTGCAGCCCGCCACCCCCAGCAGGGTGAGCAGGTTATCCATGTCGTTCTGGTCGGCATCGGCGTGATTGGTGTAGCAGATATCGCAGCCCATCGGCACGCCGAGCAGCTTGGCGCAGAAGTGATCCTCGAGCCCCGCCCGGATGATCTGCTTGCCGTCGAACAGGTACTCGGGGCCGATGAAGCCGACCACGGTGTTGACCAGCAGCGGCTCGAAGTGGCGCGCCACCGCATAGGCACGTACCTCACAGGTCTGCTGATCGAGGCCATGGTGGGCGTTGGCCGACAGGGCGCTGCCCTGGCCGGTCTCGAAGTACATGACGTTGTCACCTACGGTGCCGCGCTTGAGGCTCCTGGCCGCGTCCTGGGCCTCGGCGAGCACGCCGAGATCGAAGCCGAAACTCTCGTTGGTGGCCTGGGTGCCGCCGATCGACTGGAACACCAGGTCCACCGGGGCGCCCTGCTCGATGGCCTCCAGGGTGTTGGTGACGTGGGTCAGCACACAAGACTGGGTGGGAATCTGATACTTCTGAATCACCTCATCCATCAGGTTCATCAGCTTGATGCTCTGGGCGACGTTATCGGTGGCCGGATTGATGCCGATCACCGCATCTCCGTTGCCGTAGAGCAGGCCATCGAGGATGCTGGCGGCGATGCCGGTCACATCATCGGTCGGGTGGTTGGGCTGCAAGCGGGTCGAGAGCCGCCCTGGCAGGCCGATGGTATTGCGAAAGGCCGAGGTCACCCGGCACTTGCGGGCGACCAGAATCAGATCCTGATTGCGCATCAGCTTGCTCACCGCCGCGGCCATCTCGGGCGTGATGCCGGCCTGGACGCGCGTCAGCACCTCCGGGGTGGCCAGGTCGCTCAGCAGCCAGTTGCGAAAGTCGCCGACGGTGAGGTGGCTGATGGGGGCAAACGCCTTGGCATCGTGGGTGTCGATGATCAGCCGCGTGATCTCATCCTCGGCATAGGGGATGAGATGATCCTCGAGGAAGGTGCGCAGCGGCAGCTCCGCCAGCGCCATCTGCGCCACCACCCGCTCCTCCGCGGAGTTGGCGATGACGCCCGCCAGCCGATCGCCGGAGCGCGCTGGGGTGGCCTTGGCCATCAGCTCGGCCAGGCTCTTGAAGCGATAGCATTGGCTACCCAGCGTGTAATGGTAAGCCTTGGCCATGATCGTCTCCCTGGATGCATCTATTCGTCGGCGGCCGGGACCGCAGACGGAACGAAACTTGCTTGCATAAAGGGTATCGAGCACGCCGATGATGGCGTTATCGTTTTCCGGCAAAACTAAATAAACCAACACCAACAAGCAGTTAGCTCATGGAAAGGCAGAACATGCTCCATGGGAGGGAGTGAACGACCATGTCGCTGGCACATCATGCAGCAGAGAATGCACCAAGGAAGTGCATATGGGAGGCATGGGACGCCAACGAACACGCTCATAACCTGACCGACTGGTCTCAGGAGTACGATCAATTCGGTAAGGGCGCCTTCTACGGGCGCATCGATGAGGTCCACCTCGACGAGATGCAGGTCTTCAAGGAGTACACCAGCAGGGCGCTCGGCCAGCAGTGCAACGTCTGGCCGGATTCGCTGTGGATCGGCATTCCCGTCGCGAGCCAAGGCTGCCGCATCAACGGGCATCCAGTGGGCGCGCAGGAGGTGATGTGCCAGCCAGGCGGCCATGACTTCGAGCTGGTGACCCCGGATGCCTTCGGCATCTACGGGCTGGTGGTCAGCCGACAATGGCTGACCCGGGCCGCCGGCGGCACCGCGAGTCCGCTACTGCAGGCAAACCCCGACCAGCTAATGCGCCTGCAGTTGCCCGACCATACCCGGAGGGCCACCGGCTTTCTCATCGAACGCCTGCTAGGCACGCGGCGTGAGCAGCTGTCGGTCAAGGTCCATCAGGACATCTTGAGCCTGGCGCTCCTGGAGATCCTGCGAGAGGAAACACCGAATACCGAGATGCCACCAAGCTATCGCCACCGCAAGCAAGTGGTGGATCGCATCAAGGCGCACCTGGAAATCTGCGAGGCACCGCCGGTGGCCGTAAGCGAGCTCTGCGAGATCGCCCACGTCAGCCAGCGCACCCTGCAATACAGCTTCACTAGCATCCTCGGTATCAGCCCCATCCAGTTCCTGCGCGCCACAAGGCTCAACCGGGTACGACGACGCCTGTGCTCCCCGGACAGCGAGACCACGGTGAGCCAGGTAGCCGCCGACTGGGGCTTCTATCACCTGGGACAGTTCGCCCAGGACTATCGCCAGCTGTTCGGGGAGTCGCCCTCGGCGACCCTCTCCCGCCATGCGGCCTGATCGACACCCTGCCTAGGTCTTCTCCCAGCTCCAAACGCACTGGGCCCCCGGCGATTGCTCGCCGGGGGCCCAGTCGTCGCATCGGACACCTACTGGCTGAACATCAGGTCCACCCTGACCATCAGTCAGTAGGCCTGGGAGCCACCTAACCGATCAGTAGAACATCGCCTCCAACGCCGCGCCGGGATCCTCCATGCGCATGAAGGCCTCGCCGACCAGGAAGCCATGCACGCCGCGCTCGCGCATCCGCGCCACGTCCTCGCGGCCATGGATACCGGACTCGGTGATCACCATCACGCCGTCGGGAATGCGCTCGAGCAGCTCGAAGGTGGTCTCCAGGCGGGTCTCGAAGGTATGCAGGTCGCGGTTGTTGATGCCGACTAGGGTAAGATCCAACGCCAGCGCCCGCTCAAGCTCATGGACATCATGCACTTCCACCAGCACATCCATGCCCAGCGCCACGGCCTGGTCATGCAGCGCCTTGAGGCGCGCATCATCCAGGGCGGCGACGATCAGCAGAATGCAGTCGGCACCGATGGCGCGAGCCTCGACGACCTGATAGCCGTGGGTGATGAAGTCCTTGCGGATCACCGGCAGCCCACAGGCGTCCTGCGCCTCGATCAGGTAATCCTCATGGCCCTGGAAGAAGTCGGCATCGGTGAGCACCGACAGGCAGGCCGCCCCGCCGCGCTCGTAGGCACGAGCGATTTCGGCGGGACGAAAGTCCTCGCGCATCACGCCCTTCGAGGGCGAGGCCTTCTTGACCTCGGCGATCACCGCCGGGTCACCGGCCGCAATGCGGGCCTCCAGGGCGGCAACGAAGCCACGCGGCGGCGCCTGGCGGGCGGCGAGTTCATGAAGCTCGTCTTCGCTGACAGCCTGGCGGCGCTCGGCAACCTCATCGTCCTTGCGGGCCAGAATGCGCGCCAGGATGGTCGGCAGGCGGTCTTGAGACTGAGCGCCTTGAGAATGAATATCTTGAGTTGGAGTCATGTCAGACGTTCCTAGGTTCCAAAGGCCGTATACGAGGGCCGCATCCAGAGGCTGCGGTCAGGCCGCAAAGACCCGGGTGAAATCGGCAAGCTCCTTGAGCTTCTCCGCCGGCAGCTTCGAGGCCTGGGCATCCTGGGCCATCAGTACGCCTTCCTTGAGGGTGTCAGCCACCCCGGAGGCGTACAGGGCCGCCCCGGCGTTAAGGGCGACGATATCCGCCGCCGGCCCCTCGCCCACCAGCGACTGCTTGACCAGGGCCAGGCTCTCGTCGGCGGTAGACACCTTGAGGGCACTCAGCGACTGGCGCTGGACGCCGAAGTCCTCGGGGACGATGGTGTACTGGGTGATCTCGCCGTCCTTGAGCTCGGCCACATGGGTCGGCGCCGCCAGGGAAATCTCGTCGAGACCGTCCTCGGCGTGAACCACCAGCACGTGCTCGCTGCCCAGGCGCTTGAGCACCTCGGCCATCAACGGCAACAGCTTGGCGGAATAGACGCCGAGCAACTGGTTGGGGGCGCTGGCCGGGTTGGTCAGCGGACCAAGGATATTGAACAGGGTGCGCACGCCCATCTCGCGGCGCGGCCCCACCGCATAACGCATGGCGGTGTGGTGATTGGGGGCGAACATGAAGCCGACCCCGACCTGATCGATGCAACGCGACACCTGATCGGCCGTCAGATCGAGATTGATCCCGGCGACGCTGAACAGATCGGCACTGCCCGACGACGAGGACACGCCACGGTTGCCGTGCTTGGCGACATGCGCCCCCGCCGCGGCAACCACGAAGCTCGCCGCCGTCGAGACATTAAACAGGTTGGCGCCGTCGCCGCCGGTGCCGACGATATCGACGACGTTCTCGCCATGGACCTCCACCGGGATCATCAGCTCGCGCATCACCTGGGCGGCGGCGCTGATTTCCTCGGCGGTCTCGCCCTTCATGGCCAGTCCCACCAGGAAGCCGCCGATCTGGGCGTCGGTGGCCTCGCCGGTCATGATGGTGTGCATCACGCCATGGGTCTGTTCATAGCTCAGGCTCTGGCCGCGCATCACGGCGTCGATCGCCTCTCGCATCTGCATCTTGTCTCTCCTTGCGATCCATGTCCTGGGGTGGCGATCAACGCTCAACCACGTTGCAGAAAGGTGGCCAGCAGCTCGTGACCCTGCCGGGTGAGGATCGATTCGGGGTGGAACTGCACCCCCTCGATATCCAGTGTCTTGTGCCTAAGGCCCATGATCAGCCCCGGGGTGACGTCGTCGTCATCGACCCAGGCGGTGACCTCGAGGCAGTCCGGCACGCTATCCTCGGCCACCACCAGCGAATGATAGCGGGTCACTTCGAGAGGATTCTCGAGGCCGGTGAACACGCCGGTATTCAGGTGACGCACCTTGGAGGTCTTGCCGTGCATCACCTGGGGGGCGCGCACCACCTGGCCGCCGAACACCTGACCGATGGCCTGGTGGCCCAGGCAGATGCCGAGGATCGGCACGCGCCCGGCAAAATGGCGAATCACCTCAAGCGAAATGCCGGCTTCGGTGGGCGTGCAGGGCCCCGGCGAGATCACGATATGGCCCGGTGCCATGGCCTCGATCTCTTCGATCGTAATGGCATCGTTGCGGTGGGTCTCGACCTCGGCTCCGAGCTCGGCGAGGTACTGCACCACGTTGTAAGTAAAGCTGTCGTAATTGTCCAACATGAGAACGGACATGGCTTTATGATCCTGTTTCTACTCGTCGTCGGTGTGGCGACCGGTCGTCGCGCTCAGCAGGCTTGACCGGAATCCGCCACGTGCTCATATCCGCCGTGCAGGGAATCAGCAGACACAAAAATGCCGCCCTGACGGCGGCATTATCTCCAGACGCCCAAGTGCCGCCCCTGCGTCAGGAGCGCCACCACCGCGGGGCTGGATGTGCATGATCTGGTGTCTTCATGCCGTCAATAGTGCTGGGCAGGCCTCACACCTGTCAAGGAGGATCGCCGCGGGGGCCGCCTATCGCTCATCGCCCCGCGGTACGCCCTGCCGAACGAGGCCGGGAATCTCGTTGCCCGGTCGCGCCGCGCTCAACCAGAAGCCCTGGCCGAGCTGACAGCCGATGTCGGCAAGCTGGTTCTTCTGCTGCTCTGTCTCGATCCCCTCGGCCACGGTGGCCAACGAGAGGTTGCGCGCCAGGTCCGTGATCGCACGGACGATGCTTCCTCCGGCGCCCTCCTCTTCCAGGCGGTCGACAAACATCTTGTCGATCTTGAGGGTATCCAGCGGCATCAGTTGCAGCCGGGCCAGCGAGGAATAGCCCTGGCCGAAGTCATCCAGCGACAGGCGAAACCCCTCTTCACTCAGCCAGTGCATCGCCTCGGCCACCTGCTCGGGGGAGCGCATCAGGGTATCTTCGGTCAACTCCAGCGACCACCAGCCCGGCTGCGTCTCTTCTGACGTGATGATCTCATGGATGCGTGCCGCCGCCCGCTTGCCCTGCAACTGACTCACGGACAGGTTGACCCCCATCCAGACCTCGACCCCCTCGCGGCGCCAGGCGGCCAGCTGCCGAGCCGCGGTCTTCAGCACCCAGTCTCCCAGGTCGCCGATCAACCCTAGCTCCTCGGCCAAGGGGATGAAGGTCCCGGGGGATATCATGCTGCCGTCGGCCTTTTTCCACCGGATCAAGGCCTCGACCCCCACAATGCTGCCGCTGGCGATGTCCCAGATCGGCTGATAGTGCAGAATGAACTGGTCGGCGGCCAGGGCGTGATAGAGCTCCGCCTCCAGGGTCAAGCGTTGCTGTCGACCACTGCCGAGGTCTTGGGAATAGAACACCAGTGGCGCCCCGGAGTCCTTGGCCTGGTACATGGCCATATCGGCCTGCTCGATCACGAGCTCCACATCGTCACCAGAGTAGGGAAACAGACTGACACCTATGCTCGCGCCGAGATGATGCTGGTAGCCTTCGATGTCGAACGGCTTGTGCAGGGCCCGGTGCACCCTGCCGGCGAGGGCTTCGGCGCCGCGGGTCAGACGCTTGACGCCATCGTCCTCGTTCGGTGCTGGCTGACCGGGTTCCTCGAGCATGACGACAATGAATTCATCGCCGCCCTGCCGGCCCACCAGGTCGCCTTGTCGAAGCGTGTCCTGGATGCGCCTGGCCACCCGCTTGAGCACCTCATCGCCGGCCGCATGGCCCAGCGCATCATTGATCAGCTTGAAGTCATTGAGATCGATGAACAGCACGGCAGCACTGCGCCCCTTGCCGTCACCGGCCGCGACCCGCTTGAGGCATTGCAGCAGGGAGCGCCGGTTGGGCAAGGCGGTGAGGGAATCCTTGTAGGCGAGGCGCCAAATTTCCCGGTCCTTGAGCTCACGCTCACGCCACATCCGCACCTTGTCCACCCCCAGCGCGAGATTGTCGGCCAGGCGCTCCAGCAGGCCATTCTCCTCGTCGTCGAAGTCACCCCGATGCCGGGAATACACGGCCAGGACAGTATGGGGTCCATAGTGGGTGCGCAGGGGCAGCAGGATCACACTGTTCAACCCCCAGGCCTCCATCTGTGGCCACCAGGGCGCCATGCGGGTATCCGCCATCAGGTCGGAAACGACCTGGGGACGACCCGTCGAGAGAGCCTTACCGATGGCGGCGCCATCCCATGGGCTATCGCCCAAGCGCACCTCGAGACCATCCGTATAGCCCGCCGCGGCCCCCGACACCGCGGCGATGGCAATGCTTGCGAGGGACGCGGTCCCCTCGTCGAGTCGTCCCACCCAGGCCAGGTCATACCCCTCGGACTGGGTGATCATCCGGCACACGGCGCTTATCAGTCCGTCCTCGTCTGATTCCCGCAGCATCACCTCATTGCAGGCGTTCAGGGTCTTCAAGGCACGGCTCACCCCATCAAACGCCTGGCGAGTCACGTCGTGCGCTCGCGACTGCTGCTGCGACAACTCCCTGAGACGCAACAGGTTGCGGACTCGGGCCCGGATCTCGGGCGCAGTGGTCGGCAGGCGCAGCACGTCTTCCACGGCCTGCCCGAGCTCTTGCTCGAGGGCATCGGACGAGACGCGCTGCCCCGGTACCAGCATCAGCACCGGCAAGATCACCGGATGCGCCTGTGCGCGCAGGCGGCTGACCAGCGCCCGCTGACGCTGCAGCAGCGTGGGGTCGAGGATCAGCAGGTCGGCCGCGCCGCTGAAGCTTGCGCCCTGCTCGAGCCCGACGGGAGAGAGGCTCTCGTCGGCACCGAGGGTCTGGACCAGCAGATCACGATCCGCGCTGGCCTGCAGGGCAATCTCGACGCGCATGGGCCGGCGGCCTGCCATGCTGCTGGCCGTCACGAGCCGGCCACTGGGGACGCCTCGCGGGAGGCCAGCTCGGGAGCTCCGCGCAGGATGCCTCGCAAGCCGGTCAAGGGCTCACCGATCTTCAGCCCCTCGGAGGTGATATCGAACTCACGCAGCGTCTTCTCGAAGTCGCCCGTGCGCTTCTTCAGCATGCCGATGGTCTTGCGCATTTCGCCATCGAATTCGATGTAGCGCAGGATCAGGACGGCATCGGCCAGGTAGCTGATGCCGAGCTCGGTCACACGAATCTCCGCGCCGGCAATCGAGCCGACCTCGTTGACGAGCAGCACGGTGACGCCCATGTTGGCCAGGTACCGGCACAGGGCATGGGCATGCGTCACCACATCCTCGCCCCGCACCGACTGCCGATAGCCCGAGAGGCTATCGATCATCACCATCGTGGCGCCCCGCTCCTCGACCTCCCGGCGGACCCGCCAGGCGAATTCATCCGGTGAGTAGCGCAGTGGCTCGACTTCCTCCACCCCGAGCGAATCGTCCTGGATCATCTGATCCAGCGGGATGCCGACCTGTTTACAGCGATGACTGATCGTCGCCAGGCTTTCCTCGAAACTGAAGATGACCGACCGTTCCCCACGGCTCGCCGCCTCCCGCATGAACTGCACCCCCAGCGAGGTCTTGCCCACCCCCGTGGGGCCCGAGATGATCGTCACCGTCCCCTTGCCGAGGCCGCCACCGGAGAGGGCATCCAGCTCGGCGACCCCTGAAGGAATCGACTCGGCCACGAAGGGCTGACCGTGTTCGCTCGGCACGAGGCGCTGGAAGACGCTCATGCCGCGACCATCCAAGCGAAAGGTATGCCGGCCTTCGGCAAAGCCGGAGCCACGAAACTTGACCACGGAGAGAGTCCGCCCGGCCTGCGTGCGGTCGAGCTGCAGGATCCCATCGCCCAGATACTGCAGGTCCTCGTCGGCCTGAGACCCCTGCTCCGAGGTGAACAGCAGGGTCGACCCGGCCGTCGTCAGGTATTCGAGCAGCGCCATCACCTGCCTGCGGAATTGGAAGGTGTCGGGCACCAGGTGTCGAAACTGGCTGAGCGCATCGATGAAGACCCGCGCCGGCGGCCCCTCGGGAAAGGCCGCCTCAATACGCGAGCGGATGTCGGGCGGCTCCGCCTCCCAGGGTTCGAGCAGGGTATAGGTCGAGGACTCGCTCGTTTGTGCCGTCGGCGAGAGATCCAGGGTGACTACCCCCTCGAGCGTCATGCCGATGCTTCGCGCATCGCTGCGGATATTGCGATCCGCCTCGCCGAGACTGACCAGCAGGGCCTGCTCTCCCGGCGGCTTGGCGGAAAGAAAGTGAAGACCAAGCGTCGTCTTGCCCGTCCCCGGGCCTCCGGACACCAGGTAGGAGCGTCCGGGCAGGAAGCCTCCATGAAGGATCCTCTCCAGCCCGGGAATATCGGTCGTGATGCGTGACGGCTGTGCGTCTGTCATGACTCCCCCTAACGTGATCTCTATTGCCTCAACAAGCGCTAATGAGTCAGCGATACCCTCCATCGCTCGGGCCAGCCCGCTCACTGGGGCGGCGAGCCGGCGATGTCGGGCAGGCAGTCAATCCGTGGCCAGCGACTGCGATCACCATCCTCAAGCTATCAAGAAAAAGCTTACCTAATATTAAATAAAACTCATATTTTACGATTGTCGCCGAGCCGGCGCAGACGCCATCCAGGTAGGGAGCATCGAGGCGGGCCGAAGGTCACGCGGCGAGCCTCGCCCGAAGATCCGGCAATGGCCATCGGCGAGGCTCGGTTGCGTGCCTACTCCAGGTTATCCAGGCCGCGCTCGGCCATGGCCACGGCGCGGAACAGGGCACGCCCCTTGTTGAGGGTCTCCTGCCACTCGAGCTCGGGCACCGAATCGGCGACCACCCCGGCACCCGCCTGAACGTGCAGCTGGCCGTCCTTGATGACGGCGGTACGGATGGCGATGGCGGTATCCATGTTGCCATGCCAGGAGAGGTAGCCCACGGCGCCGGAATAGATGCCGCGCTTGACCGGCTCGAGTTCGTCGATGATCTCCATGGCGCGGATCTTCGGCGCCCCTGACAGGGTCCCCGCCGGGAAGGTGGCACGCAGCACGTCCATCGCCGACAGCCCCGGTTTCAGCTGCCCGGTGACATTGGAGACGATATGCATGACGTGGGAATAACGCTCCACCGCCATCTGGTCGGTGACCCTGACCGTGCCGGTCTGGCTGATCCGGCCCACGTCGTTGCGGCCCAGGTCGATCAGCATCAGGTGCTCGGCGATCTCCTTGGGGTCGGCCATCAGATCGGCTTCCAGCGCCTGATCCTCGGCCTCGGTGGCGCCGCGCACCCGCGTACCGGCGATCGGACGCACGGTGACCTCGCCATCCTCCAGACGCGTCAGGATCTCCGGCGAGGAGCCCACCACATGATGATCCTCGAGGTTGAAGAAGAACATGTAGGGCGAGGGATTGAGGCTGCGCAGCGCCCGGTACAGATCGAGCGGAGGCGCCTGATAGGGAATCGACATGCGCTGTGAGGGCACGCACTGCATGACGTCGCCGGCCAGCACGTACTCCTTGATCTTCTCTACCGCGGCCTTGAAACCGTCTTCGGTGAAGCCGGAGCTGAAATGGCCTTCCTCGACGGCGCGTCTCCCCGTGCCGGGGCTCTGGGTGGCGATGGTGGCGCTGCGCAGTTGAATCTCGAGGCGCTCGAGGCGCTCGCGCGCCATGGCATAGGCGCCCTCGATGGCCGGGTCGACGTGGGTCCACAGGGTCAGGCGACCGGACAGGTTGTCGAACACCACCAGGTCATCGCAGACCATCAGCAGGATGTCCGGCACGCCCAGAGGATCGGGCTTGTCGACGCCGGCGAGGCGAGGCTCGGCGTAGCGTACGGTGTCGTAGCCGAAGTAGCCGACCAGGCCACCGTCGAAGCGTGGCTGATCATCGAGACGCGGCACCTTGAAGCGCTGCTGGAATTGTTCGATCCATGCCAGCGGATCCTCGACCCGGCTGGCGCCCAGCACCTCGTCATCCTTGAGATGACGCACCTCATAGCCGCGCACCTCGATACGCTCGCGGCTGGGCAGCCCGATGATCGAGTAGCGGCCCCACTTCTCGCCGCCCTGCACCGACTCGAGCAGGAAGGTCCAGGGCGCGTTGGCCAGCTTCAGGTAAGTCGACAGCGGAGTGTCGAGATCGGCGAGGACCTCGCGGGTCACCGGAATGCGGTTGTAGCCGGCATCGGCCAGCTCATTGAAGCGTTCGGGAGTCATCATGCCCGGCATCTTCCTTCAAGAATGAATCACTTAAGCGGGGAGTCTTACACAGGGGCGAGCCTAGCGCACTAAACAGAAGGGTACAGCGGCGTACCCGCCTCGCCTGGTCGGCATCACCATCGCCAACGCTTGACGTCACGCATCAGGCCCGCAGGGCCCTGGTGAAGTGCATCTTGAGAGGAGTGACGGGTGTCCAGCGTCATGGGGAATCCGTTATAACAAAATATTATTGCTTAGGCGTTTTTTATAGCCCCGCTTTAAAAAAGAACCCTAAACGAGTTCAGAAAGCGATTCAACTACCGCATCGGGGCCACTGTCGGTCACCGATTCGCCGTGATTGTACCCATAAGGCACGGCCAGGGTGCGAAAGCCGGCGCGCTTGCCGGCCTCGATGTCGTGGCGTGAATCACCGACCATCAGGCAGGCCTCCGGCGACAGCCCGAAATGCGCCGCCGCATGCAGCAAGGGCGCCGGATGGGGTTTCTTCTCGTCGAGTGAATCGCCGCCCAGGCAAAGGGCGAAGGCGTCATTGAGCGCAAAGTGCTCAAGGATCGGGGCGATGAAGGCCTGCGGCTTGTTGGTGATCAGGACCAGCGACAACCCATGGGCGATGAGCCCCTCAAGCGCCTCGCGCACCCCGGGATAAAGCCGGGTGCGCTCAACCGGTGAGGCGTGGTAATGCGCGAGAAAGCGTGCATGGCAGGCCTCGAGCACACCTTGATCCGCCGGGCGCTCAAGCGCCGCCTCAAGGGCCCGCTCGACCAGGCGCCAGGACCCGTTACCGACCCAGTCCCGCACCCGCGCCTCGCCGACCGGGGCGACCCCCTGATCCTCGAGGGCGGCATCCACCGCCACCGCCAGATCCGGGACCGAGTCGATCAGGGTGCCATCTAGGTCAAAAGCCACCAGGCGGATGTCGCGAACCAGGTCATGCATAAAAAATTCCTTCCTTCTCAGAGTTTTTAGCGGTGTCTACAGGCCAACATCCATTTTATGCATGTAATATTACGAAAAAACATGGCCAAAACTCGCCCTTCCCCATAGGCAGAGGCCCGACAGAGGCATATCCTAGGCATCAGCCGTCGCCGCTACCAGGTGGAGAGCCCTCGGGGGATCGACGTTCGCGCCTCATCGCGTCCAGCAGTCCCCATGAGACGCCCTGCCTGACCCAGGCGATTCTTGCGTCTCTCAACCTTTCCACTCATCAACGGAGTGTCCCATGTCTCTACCACGCATCGTGGTGGTCGGCGGTGGCGCCGGCGGGCTCGAGCTGGTGACTCGGCTAGGCCGCAAGCTGGGCAAACGCCAGCGCGCCGAGATCGTGCTCGTCGACCGCAACCCCACCCACATCTGGAAGCCGCTGCTTCACGAGGTCGCCACCGGCGTGCTCGATTCCGGCCTCGACGAGGTCTCCTACCAGGGCCATTCCAAGGCCCACGGCTATCGCTTCCAGCGCGGCACCCTGAGCAACCTGGATCGCGATGCCAAGAAGCTGACCCTGGCGCCGATTATCGATGACGACGGCGAGACGGTGGTCCTGCCCTCCCGTGAGCTGGACTACGACTACCTGGTGTTGTCGCTGGGTAGCGTCTCCAACGATTTCGGCACGCCGGGCGTCGCCGAACATGCCCACTTCCTCGATAGCCCGCACCAGGCGGAGGCCTTCCGCCACGACATGCTCAACACCTTCCTGCGCTACAGCGACCCGGAGCGCCGCGTCCACCCCAAGCTGGCGGTCGGCATCGTCGGCGCCGGTGCCACGGGGGTGGAGCTGGCCGCCGAGCTGTACGGTGCCTCGAAGATGCTCAACAGCTATGGCTTCACGGAGCTCAAGAGCACACAGCTCGAGGTCCACCTGATCGAGGCGGCCCCGCGGATCCTGCCGGCCCTGCCCGAGCGCATCAGCCAGGCGGTGCACAAGGAGCTCGAAAACCTGGGCGTGAACGTGCACGTGGATACCAAGGTGACCTGTGCCGATGAAGAAGGCTTCATGACCGCCGAAGGCACCCGCATCGAGACCGATCTCAATGTCTGGGCGGCCGGCATCAAGGCTCCCGCCTTTCTCTCCGAGCTGGGGCTCTCCACACAGCGCAACCACCAGCTCAAGGTCGAGCGCACCCTGCAGAGCATCGATGACCCGCACATCTTCGCCTTCGGCGACTGCGCCAGCTGCCCTCAGGATGACGGCAAGACGGTACCTCCGCGGGCTCAGGCAGCCCACCAGCAGGCCGGCACCCTCTTCCGCAACCTGGTCGCCACCCTCGACGGCAAGCCGCTCAAGGACTTCACCTTCCAGGATCGCGGCTCGCTGATCTCGCTGGCGCACTTCGATGCCGTGGGCTCGCTGATGCGCGGCGCCTCCGCGCGTTCGCTGTTCATCGAGGGCCGCCTGGCCAAGGTCTTCTATGCCTCGCTCTATCGCATGCACCAGCTCGCCATCCACGGCACGGTGAAGACCGGCATGACGGTGGTCGTCGATGGCCTCAACCGCTTCCTCAAGCCGAAGATGAAGCTGCACTAAGTCCGACTCGATCGGCCGCTGCGCGGCGCTGCAACTAAAAGGCCGCCGAGGACACTCGGCGGCCTTTTAGTTGTGTGGCGCTGCCGAGCGCCACAGGTGAAGAATCGTGGATCAACGCCCGTGGATCAGGGCCTGGATACCCCAGCCTTCTGATCATCGTGGTGATAGACATGCACGTCGCGCTGCGGGAAGGGAATGCTGATGCCTTCGGCATCGAAGCGCCGCTTGATCTCCTCGGTCATTCCCCAGTACACGTCCCAGTAATCGCTGGCCTTTACCCAGGGCCGCACGATCCAGTTCACACTGGAATCCATCATCGCGCTCATGCGGATATTGGGCGCCGGCGTCTCGAGCACCCGGCCATCATTGGCGACTACCTCTTCGAGCACCCGGCGCACGGTATCGATATCGACCTCATAACCGACACTCGCCACCAGGTCGACCCGACGGGTATCGTGCGCGGAGTAGTTGGTAATGGCACCGTTCATCATCTGACCGTTGGGCACGATGATCTTGCGGTTGTCACCGGTCTTGAGCTCGGTGGTGAAGATCTGCACGTCATCGACGGTGCCGGCCACGCCACCGGCCTCGACGTAGTCGCCGATCTTGTAGGGGCGAAAGATGATCACCAGCACCCCGGCGGCGAAGTTGGCAAGCGAGCCCTGCAGCGCCAGGCCGACGGCCAGGCCGGCGGCACCGAGCACCGCGATCAGCGAGGTGGTCTGGATGCCGACCTGGTTGATGGCGGCCAGCACCACCACAATCAGCAACAGGGTCCGCACGATGTTGCCGAGGAACTTGACCAGCAGCGGCTCGACCTTCGCCCGCTCCATTGCCCTGAGACTCAGCCGGTGCACCAGCGATATCACCCAGCGGCCGATCACAAAGATGGCGATGGCGGCCACCAGGTCGACGGCGAAGCCGGCGCCGGCGGTCTTCAGGTAGGTCATCAGGGCATCCATTTCCATAGCACGTCCTCGAAGGCTCAAGCGGTGTGCTCACCGCAGGGTTGGTCAAATAGACGGTCAAACAGCAGGTCAGACATAGGAGCCGTCATCGATACCCGGCGGCGGTGCGGTGCGGGGCGCTGCGATGACTCTCCCTTATATAGAGCATCATGGAGGGGATAGCACCTGCTGATGCACTTGACCTGGCGCTTCATTACGACGCGCCTCGAGCCAGGCACGCTTGCCCGCCGCCGACAGCCGTTTCACCCGCGCCTCGAGCCGCAGAGCCTCCCCCCGCTCGCCCACGGCCTCGTGGTGCATGAGGGTCAGCGGCCCCTTGCCCCGTAGGGCCTTGGCGCCGCGAACGCCGCCGCGGTGCTCCTCGAGACGCCGCGACACATCGGTGGTGATACCGGTGTAGAGATGACCAGCGGCGGTCTCGAGCATATAGAGATGCCAGCAGGGCGAGACTGTCATGCGACTCAGACCTTCGCCAGCTCGTCGCGGAAGGCCTGCATCACGCTCTCATAACGGTTCGGGTCGTCGGGGTTGCGGGCCTTGAACACCGCCGAGCCGGCGACGAAGGTGTCGGCCCCGGCACGGGCGATCTCGGCGATGTTGTCGACCTTCACCCCGCCGTCGATCTCCAAGCGGATGTTGCGGCCGCTGGCATCGATGCGTCGGCGCACCTCGCGCAGCTTGTCGAGGGTGCCGGGGATGAACGACTGGCCGCCGAAGCCCGGGTTGACGCTCATCAAGAGGATCATGTCGACCTTGTCCATCACGTAATCGAGATAGGACAGCGGCGTGGCCGGGTTGAACACCAGGCCGGCCTGGCAGCCACCATCGCGGATCATCGCAAGCGAGCGATCGATATGGTCGGAGGCTTCCGGGTGGAAGGTGATATAGCTGGCACCGGCATCGATGAAGTCGCCGATCAGTCGATCCACCGGGCGCACCATCAGGTGGGCATCGATGGGGGCGGTGACGCCGTGCTTGCGCAACGCCTCGCAGACCATCGGGCCGATGGTCAGGTTGGGCACATAGTGATTGTCCATGACGTCGAAATGCACGATGTCGGCGCCGGAGGCCAGCACATCATCGACTTCTTCCCCGAGGCGGGCGAAGTCGGCAGAAAGAATCGAGGGTGCGATCTTGAAGTCTGGCGTTGCATCGCTCATGGGCAGGGCTGGCTCCTTGGAAAGGATGAATGGCGAGATAACAGGCCGCCATTCTAGCAGCAAGGCCGGGCGCCGGCGCCCCCGGCAGACCAGGATGGCCGGAGCCAGATGACTGCCGCTCACCTGTCGGGCATTTCCTTGCGGCCCCTGCGCATAGCGACAATAGTGGGTAGCGAGAAGAGTGAAGAGCCCCCCATCACCAAGGAGACGGTCATGCCCCCATTCCCCCTTCGACGCTCGCTGGCCCTTGGCCTGCTGGCCGGCACCCTGTCATTCGCCCCCGGCGCCTTCGCCCAGCAGGCGATCCTCGAGGGCGAACGCTTCCACCCGGAAGTCGGCACCCAGGGCATGGTCGCCACCAGCCACTTCCTCGCCTCCCAGGTGTCACATGACGTACTGGCCGACGGGGGCAATGCGGTGGATGCCGCGGTCAGTGCCGGCTTCGCCCTGGCGGTCACCCAACCCCGTTCGGGCAACATCGGCGGCGGGGGCTTCATGCTGATCTCGGATGAAGCGAGCGGCGAGGTCATCGCCATCGACTACCGCGAGATGGCGCCGGCCGCCGCCACCGAGACCATGTTCCAGGACGCGGACGGCAACCCGGTGACCGAGCGCTCCCGCTTCACCCACCTGGCGGCCGGGGTACCGGGCACCGTCGCCGGCCTGGCCATGGCTCTCGAACAATACGGCACCATGAGCCTGGCCGAAGCCTTGGCCCCAGCCATCGATCTGGCCGAGAACGGTTTCCCGCTGCCTCAGCGCTTCGTCGACGGCATCCGAGATGCCCGCATGAACTTCGAACCCTGGGAGGCCTCCAGAGCGAAGTTCTTCAAGGAAGATGGCAGCCCCTATCGGGTCGGTGACACCTTCCGTCAGCCGGATCTCGCCGCCACCCTCAAGCGCATCGCCGCCGAGGGAGCCCGGGAGTTCTACGAAGGCGAGACGGCCGAGATGATCGTTGCCGAGATGCAGGCCCATGACGGCCTGATCACCATGGAGGACCTGGCCGCCTACCAGCCGATCATTCGCGAGCCGAGCCACGGCACCTATCGCGGCCATGACATCTACGCCATGAGCCCACCCTCTTCCGGCGGCGCCCACATCGTGCAGATGCTCAACATTCTCGAGGACTATGATATCGGCGCCATGGGCTTCAATTCCGCGGCCACCATCCATGTGATGGCCGAGGCCATGAAGCGCGCCTACGCCGATCGCTCCGAATATCTGGGCGACACCGACTTCGTCGAGGTACCCCTTGCGGGCATTACCTCCAAGGCCTACGCCAGTGAGCTTCGCGAAGGCATCGACATGGACGAGGCCACCCCCAGCGCCACCCTGGCACCGGGCAACCCGCTGCCCTACGAGTCCAACGAGACCACTCACTTCTCGATCACCGACGGCAATGGCCTGGCGGTCTCCAACACCTACACCATCAACTTCAGCTACGGCTCGGGGATCGTGGTCGATGGCGCCGGCTTCCTGCTCAACAACGAGATGGATGATTTCTCGGCCAAGCCCGGCGTGCCCAACGCCTATGGCCTGATCGGCGGCGAGGCTAACAAGGTCGAGCCCGGCAAGCGCATGCTCTCTTCGATGACGCCGACCATCGTCAAGAAGGACGGCAAGAACTTCCTGATCACCGGCAGCCCCGGCGGCTCGCGAATCATTACCACCACCCTGCAGGTGCTGATGAACGTCATCGATCACCACATGAACATCCAGTCGGCGGTCAGCGCGCCACGCATCCACCACCAATGGCTGCCCGACGAGATTCGCATCGAGGACGGCATCAGCCCGGATACGATCGCGCTGCTCGAGGCCAAGGGCCATACCCTCCGCCAGCAGTCCGCCATGGGCGCGGCCCAGTCGATACTGATCGAGGATGACGCGTACTACGGGGGTGCCGACCCACGGCGCTCGACGTCCTCGGCCATGGGCCTCTAAGATACTGAGAGCCCCTGCCCTGTGACCCACGGCCCGGCACTGCCGGGCCTTTTCATTTTTCCTGCTGCGTTCACGTTCCCATGCCCATCCTGATTCTCGCCATCGCCGAGCTGCTCGGTACCGCCCTGTGGTTCACTCCCAATGCCGTGCTCCCGGAGCTGATGGTGCTCTGGTCACTGGCGCCGGCCGATCTGGGCTGGCTGACCGGTGCCGTTCAGGGCGGCTTCCTGCTCGGCACCCTGATCATCGGCCTGGCGGGGCTGGCCGACCGGCTCGATGCCAGCCGACTGTTCGCCGTCTGCTGCCTGTTGGGCGCGCTCTCCAACGCCCTGCTGCCCTGGGCCGGCGGCCTTTACGGGGCGGTGGGGCTACGCGTGATCACCGGCCTGTGTCTGGCCGGCATCTATCCGGTGGGCATGAAGCTGATGGTGGGCTGGACGCCGGGACGCAGCGGCGTTGGCCTGGCCTGGCTGGTGGGCATGCTGGTGCTCGGCACCGCCCTGCCCCACGGCCTGCGCGCCCTGGGGGCGCTGGAGGGCGTCTCGCTCTCCTGGCGGGGCGGCGTCTGGAGCGCCTCGCTGTTGGCCATGCTGGGCGGGGCCATGGTCTGGCGACTGGGTGAGGCCCCGCGCCAGGATCGCACCACCCCAGGCGCAATCCCGACACGGGGGACCCGCCTGGCGGGCCTGGCGGCCTTCCGGATCGCCGATTTCCGCCATGCGGCCGGCGGCTACTTCGGGCACATGTGGGAGCTCTACACCCTGTGGGCCCTGCTACCGCTGATGCTCGCGGCAAGTTGGCCCGGGCTAAGTACCGCCGAACTGGCCTTCGGGGCCTTCGCGCTGATCGCCATCGGCGGGCCCTGCTGCTGGATCGGCGGAGCCTTCAGCGCGCGCCTGGGCAGCCGTCAGGTAGCAAGATTCGCCCTCGCGGGCTCCGGCCTGTGCTGTGCGCTCTACCCCCTCCTCGACGGGCTGCCGGCGGCGGGCCTGGTGGCCTTCCTCGCCCTGTGGAGCGCTCTGGCGGTGGTCGATTCTCCGCAGTTCTCGTCGCTCTCCGCCAAGGCCTGCCCGGCGAGCATCGTCGGCAGCGCCCTGACGCTGCAGAACGCCATCGGCTTCGCGATCTCCATGCTGTCGCTGCTGATCCTGATTCCGCTGTGGCAGGCCATCGGCCCCTGGCTCGCCTGGCTGCTGCTGCCGGGCCCCCTGCTCGGCCTGTGGTGCCTGCAGGGCTATGCTCGGCGTCCGGCCACCGCTCTGTCGCCTCCACAAGGGCCTGACCCTGGCGCCCGACGATGATCAGTCCCAGGGGGCAAGAGTCGACAGCCAAGACCGCCATGCGGGGCTAGTAGCCCGGCCCCTGACCATGCCCCGCCCGCGGACCACGGCGCACCAGCGACCAGACACTCTCCCGCCAGCCGTTGGGCTCGGGCTCGCCATCCTCGAGATGCGCCACCTCGAAGTTGGGCCCGAACAGTGCGCGCACCTCATCGGCAGGCACGCTGTAAGGCGGTCCGGCCTCGTCGCCGGGGGTACGGGTCAGGCTGATCAGCAGCCCCCGAGCACCGGGCGGCATCAACTGCGCCAGGTGAAAGGCGTAGCGCTGGCGGGTCGCCTCCGGCAGCGCGATCAGGGCCGCCCGATCATAGAAGGCGCCCAGATCCGCGGCCTGCTGGGTGTGGAAGTGGAAGAAATCGCCACACCACAGTTCGATGCTACCCTGGCGCCAGATCTCGAAGTCGCCCTGGCGATAGCGGGAGGACTCCCCCCCCTCGGCGATGAACTGCTCGATGGCAAGCGAGGCCAGCTCGATCCCCAGCACCGGATGCCCCGCGGCGGCGAGCCAGCGCATGTCCAGGCTCTTGCCGCATAGCGGCACCAGCACCTTGGCTCCCTCCTCGACGCCCAAGCGCGGCCAGTGCCGCACCAGTGCCGGGTGCTCGACCTGGCGGTGAAAGCCGATCCGCCCCTCACGCCAGCGCGAGATCCATTCATTGCTCATGTGCGCTCCTGTCACATCAGACCCGATCACTCGGCCCCGGTCGCTTCGCTACCCGACGCCTCAGAACCAGCGGTCGTTCTTCTTGCGACGCCTGGGCAGGTGAGGAACGATCAGCCCGACCAGCAGGCCACCGCCGGCCACGCCGCCGCCATACATGAAGTAGCGCAGCAGCAGATCTTCTTCCTGGGTGTCCAGCCGTGCCTGCAGGCCACGCAGCCGCTCCTGAGACTCACTGTACTGATCCTGCAGCACCTCGTTGCGGCTCTCGAGATCGACGATGCGCGCCTCGCGCTGCTCGAGCGCGTCGGTCGTGGAGGCCAACCGCCCCTTCCACTGCTCGCTGATGCCCTCGAGTTCGTCGCTCAGGGTCTCGACGCGTTCCTGGAGAACCGGTAACTGGGCGGTGGCACTTTTCTCCTGCTGAAGGTTGGAGGAGAGGATCCACACCTGATCCCCTCCTGGGCCCTCGACCAGTGAATAGTCCCCGCTGGTCTCGAGTCGCTCGACCGGGTCCCCCGCGGTCAAGGTACCGATGATGCGGTAGCCATCAGTAGGCCCACTTCTCACGAAGGTGGTGAGTTCGTCCGAGACCCAGAGCTCCGGGTCAGTGGTCTCCTGGGCCTTGGCCCCCAGCGTCAGGGTCGCCAGGGAGAGCCCCAGCATCACAGAGTTGAATGTTCGCATAAGTCTGCCGTCTATCAGGGCGATGGAGGCTCGTGGCCGCCTGCCCACACGAGGTTGCTCAGGCCACCGGACGTCCTGTGACGGTGGCACCGCGATGAGACCTTGTCCCATCCACACTTTCTGTGGATAAGTCTTGGGAAAACCGCCGACGATCGCGTGGCAGTCGGCGCAAGGCCTGGAATTGCCACGGATTGTTCAATTTTTAACCTGTGCGTCATGCAAGGATGCGCCGCACGATTTCCTTGACGGCGGCCAGAATAGCACAGCCCCGGGGCGCTGGCCGCGCCGCCGCCGGATACGTATAATCCAGGCATCTACTGAGCGGGCCGCCCGGCCTCGGGCCCTGCCCGCCTTCATTCCCAATTTCGGTGACGGACGCGCCGAGGCTCTCACGGTCTCGGCCCATTGTTATGACGAAGAAACTCTTCATCAAGACCCACGGCTGCCAGATGAACGAGTACGATTCCTCCCGTATGGCGGATCTGCTCGGTGAGTCCCATCAGCTCGAAATGACCGACGACGAGCGCGATGCCGACGTCATCCTGCTCAATACCTGCTCGATCCGAGAGAAGGCGCAGGAGAAGGTGTTCCATCAGCTCGGTCGCTGGAAGAAGCTCAAGGAAAAGAACCCGGATCTGGTGATCGGCGTGGGTGGCTGCGTGGCCAGCCAGGAAGGCGAGGCACTGCGCAAGCGGGCGCCCCACGTCGACATGGTGTTCGGTCCCCAGACCCTGCACCGCCTGCCGACCATGCTCGATACACGCAACAAGAGCGCCGAGCCGATTTCGGTGGTCGACGTGACCTTCCCGGAAATCGAGAAGTTCGATCACCTGCCCAAGCCCACCTCTGACGGCGCCACCGCCTTCGTCTCGATCATGGAAGGCTGCTCCAAGTACTGCACCTTCTGCGTGGTGCCCTACACCCGCGGCGAGGAGGTCTCGCGGCCCTTCGAGTCGGTGATGGACGAGGTCATTCACCTGGCCGATCAGGGCGTGCGCGAAATCAACCTGCTGGGGCAGAACGTCAACGCCTACCGCGGCGAGAACCAGCTCGGCGACGAGATCGACCTGGCCGAGCTGATCGCCTGCGTGGCCGCCGTCGAGGGCATCGACCGCATCCGCTTCACCACCTCCCACCCGGTGGAGTTCTCGGATTCGCTGATCGAGGCCTATGGCGAGATCCCGGAACTGGTCAGCCACCTGCACCTGCCCGTTCAGGCCGGCTCGGATCGCGTCCTGGCCGCCATGAAACGCGGTCACACGGTCGAGGAATACGTCGACAAGCTCGAACGCATCCGCGCCCTGCGACCGGAGATCAGCTTCTCCTCGGACTTCATCATCGGCTTCCCTGGCGAGACCGAGGCCGACTTCGAGGCCACCATGGACCTGATCCATCGCATCGGCTTCGATCATTCCTTCAGCTTCGTCTATTCGGCCCGGCCGGGGACTCCCGCCACCGAACTCGACGACGAGACCCCTGAGTCGGTCAAGAAGGAGCGACTGGCGATCCTTCAGGAGCGCCTCAACCAGAACGTGATGCAGATCAGCCGCCGCATGGTGGGCAACGTCGAGCGCATCCTGGTCACCGGCTTCTCGCCCCGGGACCCGGGCCAGCTGACCGGCCGCACCGAGAACAACCGGGTGGTCAACTTCCGCGCCCCCAACCCGGCCGAACTGATCGGCCACTTTGTAGACGTGGAAATCACCGAGGCCCTGCCCAACTCGCTGCGCGCCGAGCTGGCCTCCCCCGCCTGCTACTGAGCCCGCATCCTCCTTCCGGCGCCCCCCGATCTCGCTCGGGGGCGCCGCGAGCATTGCCCCCGGGTCATCCCGGGCAGTAAGCTGCCGTCATCCTTCTCCAACGCATGGGATCCTCACGACTTGAGCCAGACAACCTCTCAGGCCAATCGCATCATCACCCTGACCCTCGAGCCCAATGACCCGCGGCGCCTGGCCAACCTGAGCGGCCAGCGTGACGAACACCTCAAGCTGATCGAGGAGCGCCTGGGGGTGACCCTGCGCAACCGCGGCAACAGCTTCCAGCTGGCCGGCCCCGCGGCACGCGCCAAGGCCGCCGCCAACGTCCTCGAGCGCCTCTATCGCGAGACCGAAGCCAGCGACCTCACGCCGGACATGGTGCATCTCTTCCTGCAGGAATCGGGCCTCGAGGCCATCGAGGAAGACGAGGACGGCATCGGCGACGGTGACCTGCTGCTGCGCACCCCCAAGGCCCTGATCAAGCCCCGCGGTCAGAACCAGCAGAGCTATGTCGCGAGCATTCGCGCCCATGACATCAACTTCGGCATCGGCCCGGCCGGTACCGGCAAGACCTATCTCGCCGTCGCGGCCGCGGTGGAGGCCCTCAATCGCCAGGAAGTGCGCCGCATCCTGCTGGTTCGCCCCGCAGTCGAGGCCGGCGAGAAGCTGGGCTTCCTGCCCGGCGACCTGGCACAGAAGATCGATCCCTACCTGCGCCCGCTATACGACGCCCTCTACGAGATGATCGGCTTCGAGCAGGTCAATAAGCTGATCGAGCGCCAGGTGATCGAGATCGCCCCGCTGGCCTACATGCGCGGTCGCACCCTGAACAATGCCTACATCATCCTCGACGAGAGCCAGAACACCACCCGCGAGCAGATGAAGATGTTCCTGACCCGCATCGGCTTCGGCTCGACCGCCGTGATCACCGGCGACGTGACTCAGGTCGACCTGCCGAAGGGCCAGAGCTCGGGGCTGATTCAGGTGCTCGACGTGCTCAAGGATACCCAGGGCATCGGCGTCACCCATTTTGCCGCCAAGGACGTGGTGCGCCATCCGCTGGTCCAGCGCATCATCGAGGCCTACGATCACTTCGAGGCCGAGCAGGAAGCCGCCGAACGCCAGCGTCGCGATGAACGCGAGGCCCGTCGTGAGGCACAGGCCGAGGAACGCCAGGCGCGTCAAAGCCAGAATCAGAGCCCTGCAAACTCCGGGGAGTCATCATGATCAGTGAACCTCCGCCAGTCACCGTCGATCGCCAGGTCGCCCTAGAGGCGGCCGATGCCATCGCGGTGCTGCCCTCCCAGGTCGACCTCGAGTGCTGGATCAGCGCGGTGCTCGACCAGCATGAAGACGAAACGCGTCAGGAGCTGACGGTGCGTTTCGTCGAGGCCGACGAGAGCCAGACCCTCAATCGCGATTATCGTGATCGCGATCGCCCGACCAATGTGTTGTCCTTTCCCTTCGAATCGCCGCCGGGCCTGACGCTTCCGCTGCTCGGCGACCTGGTCATCTGTCATGCCGTGGTGGCCCGCGAGGCCCGCGAACAGGACAAGCCACTGGCGGCTCACTACGCTCATATGGTGATTCATGGCACCTTGCATCTGCTGGGTCATGACCATATCGAGGAGGAGGAAGCCGAGCGTATGGAGGCCCTCGAACGGCAGATCCTCTCAGGCTTCAATATTCCAGACCCCTATGCGGCCGACCGCCATCTCGACCTTGGTTCCGAGGAAAAGAGACCCCACGCATGAGTGAAGATCGATCGAGTAGCCAGGCCAACAAGTCCTGGTTCGAAAAACTGTTCACCGCCTTCAGTTCCGACGCCGACGAGCCCAGTTCCCGCGATGAGCTGCGAGAGTTCCTGCGCGAGGCCGGCCCGCGGCTCCGCCTCGACCAGGACGCCCTGACCATCATCGAGGGCGCCCTGCAGATCAGCGATCAGCAGGTGCGCGAGGTGATGATTCCCCGCTCCCAGGTCACCGCCATCGCGGCCGATCAGCCGCCGGAGGACTACCTGCCGGTGATCCTCGAGACCGGCCACTCCCGCTACCCGGTGGTCGGCGAGAACCTCGACGAGGTCAAGGGCCTGTTGCTGGTCAAGGACCTGCTGCCGCTGATCAGCAAGAGTCAGGAGAATCGCGACAGCTTCGATCTCACCCACATCCTGCGCCCGGCCATGTTCGTGCCGGAGTCCAAGCGTCTGAACAGCCTGCTCAAGGAGTTCCGCGAGACGCACAATCACATGGCCGTGGTGGTCGACGAGTACGGCGGCACCGCGGGCATCGTGACCATCGAGGACATCCTCGAGCAGATCGTCGGCGATATCGAGGACGAGCACGATACCGACGAGGAAGAAGACATCCGCGACCTGGGGGACGGCAGCTATGCGATCCGCGCCCTGACCCCGATCGAGGACTTCAACGAGCGCTTCGCCACCGACTTCTCCGACGAAGAATTCGACACCCTCGGCGGTCTGGTGATGCAGAGCTTCGGCCATCTTCCTCGTCGCGGCGAGTTCGCCGAGCTCGGTAACTGGCGCTTCACGGTGCTTAACGCCGACAACCGCCGCATCCGCCTTTTGCAGGCCGAGCAGGCCGACCGACAACACGCTGAGGCGAGTCACGCCTGACGGATCGCCCGCCCGATCCTCAAGGACGCTGCATGGACGCCACAAGAGAGCAATGATGAGTGAACGACGCCTGAGTCCGGCGCTCGGCTACTTGGCCGCGCTACTCGCCGGTGGACTGACGACCCTGTCCGCCGCCCCCTTCGCCCTGTGGTGGCTGGGTCCGGTCGCGGTGGGCCTTGTGTACCTGGGCATCCAGGCCCTGACACCGGGCCAGGCGGCCCTCAGGGGCTGGAGCTACGGCCTGGGCCTCTTCGGCAGCGGCGCCTCCTGGGTCTATGTCTCGATTCATGATTACGGCTACACCAGCATGCCGCTGGCGGTATTGCTCACCGCCCTGTTCGTCGCCGCCATGGCGCTCTTCCCCGCCGTGACCCTCTGGCTCTATCGGCGCCTTGCCGGGCCCCGCCTGGCGGCCCTCAGCTTCGCCGGGGCCTGGGTGCTCGGGGAGGTGCTGCGCACCTACCTGTTCACCGGCTTCCCCTGGCTGCTGATCGGCACCTCCCAGGTGGACTCTCCCCTGGCGGCCTGGGCGCCGGTCGGCGGTGTCTATCTGCTGTCGCTGATCACCGCCCTGACCGGCACCCTGGGCGTCGAGGCGCTGCGTCGCCGCCTGGCACCGGCGGCGATCATCGCCGGCTTGTGGCTGATCCCCCTGGCGCTGCCCGGACAGTGGACACGCCCCGCGGAGGCCCCCACCCAGGTGGCGATGCTGCAGGGCAACCTGCCCCAGCTGACCAAGTGGAGCGCAGAGGGGCAGCGTCAGGCTTGGAACACCTACAGCACCATGACCGTCGAGGTGGCGGAGGGCACAGACCTGATCGTCTGGCCCGAGGCGGCCCTGCCGATGTTCGAGGACCAGGCCCGGCCACTGCTCGAGCGTGTCCAGGCTGGCCTCGCACCGGAGACCGCGCTGCTGACCGGCATCCTGCAGCGCGACGCGGGCGGCTATTTCAACAGCGTGATCGGCGTCGGCGCCGCCAGCGGACAGTATCGCAAGGCGCACCTGGTGCCCTTCGGCGAATACCTGCCGCTGGAGCCCCTGCTGAGCGGCCTGATCGCCTTCTTCGACCTGCCGGCCCCGGCGATGACGCCGGCCCAAAAAGACCAGGCGCCGATCCAGGCCGCCGGCCTCACGATCGGCAGCGCCATCTGCTACGAGATCGTCTATGCCGACCTGGTGGCAGCCCGGGCCCGGAACGCCGACATCCTGCTGACGGTGTCCAATGACACCTGGTTCGGTGATTCCCTGGGGCCGTTGCAGCACCTGCAGATGGCCAGACTCAGGGCCCTGGAGAACGGCCGCTACGTGATGCGCGCGACCAGCAACGGCGTCACTGCCATCATCGATGACAAGGGACGCATCACCGCTCAGGCGCCCCAGTTCACCGCTACCGCCCTGACTGGCGAGGTGCGTGCGATGCAGGGCAGTACCCCCTTCACCCGCACCGGCAGCTGGCCGGTCTGGCTCCTCGCCACCCTGCTCGTGTTGCCGGGGCTTGCCCTCTCGCGGCGGCGACGCCTGGCGACCTGAGCCCGCCGCGCTCCGTGAACCGCTGACACCCGTCGGACACTGCCCCAGAACACAAGGAGGCCCGCCTATGGCGGGCCTCGTGGTGTCAGGCATAGAACCCTGACAGGGGCTCACTGTCAGGGCTCACTGTCAGGGCTCACTATCAGGGCTCACTATCAGGGCTCAGGTGCCCACTTGAGGCTCAGGAGCCTGCCTCCTCCTTCGGCGCCACCTGCCCCAGCACCTCGGGGATGGTCTGACACACATAGCGTCCCGGCGCCGGCTCGAGAATCGGCAATTCTCCCTCCCCGGGCTGGCGCGCCGGCACCATCTTCTCGGCATCCGCATAGCCGTTGTCGGTCATCCAGGCCTGCCAGTGCGGCCACCAGGAGCCTTCATTGAAGGTGGCGCCGTCAAGCCAGGCCTCCGGCTCCGGCGGCAGGTCGTCATTGGTCCAGAACCCGTACTTGTTCTTGTGCGGCGGATTGACGATACCGGCGATGTGCCCGGATCCCCCCAGCACGAAGGTGACCGGCCCCTTGGGCAACTGGGTGCCGCCATAGGTGCTGTTCCACTTGGCGATGTGATCCTCGCGGGTGGACACGAAATAGCTCGGCGTGGAGATCTTGCGCAGGTCGATCTTGACCCCGTCCAGCTCGATCCCGCCGGGCTCGATCAGGCGGTTCTCCAGGTACATGTTGCGCAGGTACCAGCCATGAGTCCCCGCCGGCAGGTTGGTGCCGTCGGTGTTCCAGTACAGCAGATCGAAGGGCGCCGGCTGCTCGCCCTTAAGGTAGTTGCTGATATAGAACGACCAGAATAGGTCGTTCTCGCGCAACAGGTTGAACGAGAAGGCCATCACCCGGCCATCCAGGTAGCCGTCGGCTTCCAGCTGTCGCTCGATGCCCTGCAAGACCGGCTCGTTGAGGAAGACGCCGATCTCGCCGGGATCGCGGAAGTCCTGCAGGGTGGCCATGTAGGTCACCGAGCGCACCTTGCGCCCGCGGCGCGTGCTGGTCAGATAGGCCACCGTCGAAGCGGTCAGGGTACCGCCGATGCAGTAGCTCAGCAGGTTGACCGATTTCTCGCCACAGGCCTGCTCGATGGCGCTCATCGCCTCGATGGGGCCGAGCTGCATGTAGTCGGCCCAGGTCATATCCCGCTGCTCGGGACCGGGATTGCGCCAGGAAATCAGGAAGACGGTGTGGCCTTGATCGACCAGCCACTTCACCAGGGAGTTGTCCTGGCGCAGATCGAGAATGTAGTACTTGTTGATCCAGGGCGGCACGATCAGCAATGGCGTCTTGAAGGACTGCTCGGTGCTCGGGGTGTACTGGATCAGCTGCATCAGCTCGTTCTCGAAGACCACCGCGCCCGGCGTCACGGCCACGTTCTCGCCGATCGTGAAGGCGCTGCGATCGGTCATCTTGACGTTGATGCCTTCCGCCGAGTTGGCCAGGTCCTCGCGCAGCTGCGCCAGCCCCTCGATCAGGTTCTGGCCCTTGGTCTCCATGGTCAGACGCATCACCTCCGGGTTGGTCGAGGCGAAGTTCGAGGGCGAGATGGCACTCAGGTACTGACGGGCATAGAACTCCAGGTTGCGCCTCTGGGACGCGGGCAGGTTATCGAGGTTGCCGACCATGTCCTCGACCAAGCGCGAGAACAGCAAGTACTGCTCCAGGAGCCCTCGGTAGAAGGGCTCCTTCCGCCAGGCTTCGTCCTTGAAGCGTCGATCGTGACGGCCCGGCTCGATCAGCGGCTCGGTCTCCTCGCCGGCCAGGTCTCGCCACCCCTGCTGCCAGAGCTGCATCTGATCCTGGGCGAGGCGCAGCTGGGCATTGACGAGCGCCTCGGGATCGCTGATCAGGGCCTCGACGCCGGCGCGAAAGCTCTCGCGCATGTCATCGTAGATGCACTTGCCGGCCTCTCCGGGCAGCATCCGCGCCAGCATGTCCTGCATCAGCACCTGATATTCCTGACCAATCACTTCTAGCTGCTCGGTCCATTCCTGAAGTTCGGACGCCGACTGCGTTTGAAAACCTGACTGCATTGCTCACTCCTGTGATCGAAGCCCTGCGTGATTCCACACCTGCTGGTCAATCCCTTTGCCACCCAAGGCCCTGGCATCACCCGCATCTCGGGGTCTCCTGCATGCCTCATGCCCGGTGATCGAGAAAGGTGGCCGTCCTCGCTGCCATTCTTGTATCACATACGCTGCTTCATACACGCTGTCTCAAACACGCCAATGCCCGGAAGACGCAGGGCGTGTTCCGGACATGGGCGACACGAGGTCCAGCGGGGAGACCTCTTCTGCCAGCGGGTTCAGGAGGTCTTGCGTCCGCCTGTGCCGCCAGTCTTGCTGGATGTGGTGCTCTTGGCACTGGCCGAAGCACCGCGCTTGCTCGTCGCGCTGGAAGACGGCTTGGCTGCCTCCTTCGGCGCCTGTGCAGTGGCTTGTGTGGCCTGCGTAGCCTGTTGAGCGGCCTGCTCGGTGGCGGCAGCCATCCTTTCACTGGCCGCCTGCGTCGCCGAGGTGGCCTGCTGGCCGGCCGTCTCGGAGATGTCGGTCAGAACCTTCTCCATCTCGCGCTTGAACTCGAGACTCAACTCGGTCATCGCCTCGGCGTCCTTGAGCAACTGGGTGGAGAGCTCGTTCATCATCTCCGTCTGGCGGGTGCCGAAGTCGCGCATGGCCTCGGGATCCTTGACCTCGCTGGCATCCCGCAACCGTTCGGTGCCCAACTGACTGTAACGCTTCATGGACTCGAGCTGGAACTGGGTCAGCTTCTCCATGTTGTCGAGCATCAGGCCATTAATCTTGCGCATCGGTGCGAAGAAGCCCTCGGCCTGCTCCGTGAACTCGGTGAACGTCTTGTCCTGCATGGCTTCATCCTCCATGGGTCATCGGGGTGGGCGCACGCCCTGATTGCTGCACTGCACAAAGCGTAGTCCTGGACGCGCGCCCATGCAATAGGCCGCACTACTTCTTGCGATGCGACCGGGAACTAGCGCTGGCTGGCTCGTCGGCCGCCTTGCCCGTATCGGCCGTGTTGCTCCCTTCACTCCCTTCACTCTCATCACTTCCACGGGGCTTGCTGGAGGCCGCCTGAGCCTGACGCAGCATGTCGAGCATCATCTGCTGATAGTTGCCGAAGCTGGTCATGCTCTGAGAGAGGTTTTCCTGGAAATTGCCCTTGAGCGAGTCCTGGAAAGCGGGGGGCATGAAGGGGGTCTTGAGGAAGGGCTGGAGCAGGCTCATGGGATCATAGCCCTCGGCACCGGCGTCCATCTGTTGCTGGATGCGAGACATCAGCTCATTGTGGAACGCCTCCACATCGGGCAGGCCCAGAGACTGGCGGAATTCGGCAGGCGTGAGGTCAAACTCGAGATGAATCTTCATGGACATAGCCAGACTGAGGAATTTCATCTCAGTCTAGCAGCCAAGGGGCCGCCATGCGGCCCCCGCCCCCTCAACGCAGGTGAGGGGTGTCGACAGTGACGTCGAGGTTCTGCGCCCGGTGACGCAGCAGATGATCGATCAGCGTCAGCGCCATCATGGCCTCGGCGATCGGGGTGGCGCGAATCCCCACACAGGGATCATGGCGTCCCTTGGTCACCACCTCCACCGGTGCACCGTGCACATCGATGGAGCGCCCCGGCAGGGTGATGCTGGAGGTCGGCTTGAGGGCCAGGTGCGCAATCAACGGCTGGCCCGAGGAAATCCCGCCCAACACGCCGCCGGCATGGTTGGAGAGGAAACCCTCAGGGGTCATCTCGTCGCGATGCTCGCTGCCCCGCTGGGCGATGGCCGCGAAGCCATCGCCGATCTCCACACCCTTGACCGCATTGATGCTCATCAGGCCATGCGCGAGTTCGGCATCCAGGCGATCGAAGACCGGCTCACCGAGCCCGGCCGGAACGCCCTCGGCCACCACGGTAATCTTGGCACCCACCGAGTCCTGATCACGACGAAGCTGATCCATGTAGGCTTCAAGCTCCGGCACCCGGTCGGGGTCGGGGCAGAAGAAGGCGTTTTGCTCGACCGATGCCCAGTCCTTGAACTCCATGGTCAGTGGGCCGAGCTGGCTCATGTAACCGCGCACGCTGATGCCCTGCGCCGCCAGATACGCCTTGGCAATGGCCCCGGCGGCCACGCGCATGGCGGTCTCCCGGGCGCTGGAACGCCCACCGCCCCGGTAGTCGCGGCGACCGTACTTGTGGTGGTAGGTGTAGTCGGCGTGAGCCGGACGGAACTGATCCTTGATCTTCGAGTAGTCCTTGGAGCGCTGATCGGTGTTCTCGATCATCAGGCCGATGGCGGTGCCGGTGGTGACGCCCTCGAAGACCCCGGACAGGATCCGTACCTGATCCGGCTCACGACGCTGGGTGGTGTGGCGCGAGGTGCCCGGCCGGCGGCGATCGAGATCGCGCTGCAGGTCGGCCTCGCTCAAGGGGATGCCCGGCGGGCAGCCGTCGACGATGGCCCCCAGCGCGGGGCCGTGGCTCTCGCCGAAGGTGGTAACAGTAAACAGCTTGCCGAAGGTATTACCGGACATTGACGTTCCTCAAGGCTCTGGTATCAGCGGTTCAGGCGAAGAATGCGGCATAGGCGTCGAGTTCCTGGGCGGTCAGCACGAAGACGCCCTGCCCCCCGCGCTCGAACTCCAGCCACAGGAAAGGCACCTCCGGGAAGGCCGCCTCGAGGTGGCGATCGGAGTTGCCGACCTCGACGATCAGCACGCCCTCGTCGGTGAGCAGGCCCCTGGCCTCGCGCAGGATGCGACGCACGATATCCAGGCCGTCATCACCGGCACCCAGCGCCAGCGCCGGCTCGTGGCCGAACTCGGCCGGCATGGTGGCGAGGTCCCGGGCATCCACGTAGGGCGGGTTGGAGACGATCAGGTCATAGCGCTGGCCGCCCAGACCGTCGAAGACATCGGAGGCCACGGCCCGCACCCGCGCACCGACGTCATGGCGGGTGATATTGGCCTTGGCCACCTCGAGGGCATCGGCGCTGATATCGGCCAGGTCGACCTCGGCGGTCGGCAGGTTAAGGGCGGTGGCGATGCCGATGCAGCCCGAGCCGCAGCACAGATCCAGCACCCGGGCCGGCGGCTCCTCGGGGAACCAGGCGGCGAAACCATGCTCGATCAGTTCGGCAATCGGTGAGCGAGGAATCAGCACCCGTTCATCGACATTGAACGGCAGGCCCGCGAAGAAGGCCTCACCGAGCAGGTAGGGCAACGGCCGGCGCGTCTCGATGCGCGCACGCACCAGCCCGACGATGCGCCGACGCTCCATGGGCAGCAGCCGCGCCTCGAGCACGGAAGGATCCACGTCCCAGGGCAGGTGCAGGGCACCCAGTGTCAACGCCACTGCCTCGTCCCAGGGCGAGGCGGTGCCATGGCCGAAGAACAGGCCATGGACATGAAATTCGCTGGTCGCCCAGCGCAGGCAGTCGCGCAGGGTATACAGGCCCTCGGCGATCTCGCGATCATCGAGAGTCAGGGTCGAGTCGGCATCGGGTCGGGAAGCGGCCACGCGTCGTCCTGTGATTGGTCGAATGGAGAGTCAGCCTAGAATTGTACCCGGCCCGCCGCCCGGTTCACAGTCGCCACCAAGCCGCTATACTGAGCCGTCATTTACCCATTCGACATAATCCACGGGGAGCAACATGAGTCAGCGCCGCGGCCACCCGGACGACGACGAGGTTTCGCTGTTTCGCCAGGCCCTGGCCGAGGCGGGCGTCAAGCCGATGCGCTCGAATCGGGCCGACCCGGGCAAGCCCCGGGAGCGTCGCCGAGAGGCCCTGGCCGAACGCCGCGCCGCGGCCCTCGAGGCCGACAGCTACCAGCTCAGCAGCCGGACCAGCGACGGTCGGGTCGAACCGGTACGCCCCTCCGAATGGCTCGACTTCACCGTCCCCGACCTGCCCCAGCGCACCCGCAGCCAACTGAAACGCGGGGCCATTGCCTGGGAAGCGGGCCTCGACCTGCACGGCTACACCGTCGACGAGGCCCGTGCCGAGCTCGAGAGCTTCCTCGCCGAAGCCCAGGCCCAACGCGCCCGCTGCGTGCTGGTCGTCCATGGCAAGGCACGCAGCGCCAGCGGGCCCGACGCTTATCCAGTGATCAAGAGCCACGTCAATGCCTGGCTACGGGAATGGCCGAGCGTGCTGGCCTTCTGCTCGGCACGGGAACTGGACGGCGGCAGCGGCGCCGTCTACGTGCTGCTGCGCCGCCGCGAGGGTCGCTAGGAGCCGGTGGGCTCGCCAGGCTCGGGAGTCTCCGACGACGATTCCAAAATGCCCTCGGGGCCAGCCCCGGCCGCCGGCGTGACCACGGGCGTCTCGACCGCCCCGAGGCGCCGAGCGCTCGCCCGGTTCGATGCGGGGCCCTCGAAACGCTCGATGGCTTGTTCCGCCAGATGATGACCCAGCTGGATCAAGGCCTCGGCACGATGAAACTCGTAGGCCCCACAAACCGTCTTGGGAATCTCGATCAGCACGTCCGGTGGATAGCCCGCCACCTTGTACTTGGCAAGTGCCGCCTGGGTGATATCGAAAGAGGCCAACATCATGTCGAGCTTGCCCCAGGCACGCTGGCTGGCGGCCTGAGGAGTCTGGGCCTCCTCGCCGTCCTCAGTGCCGTTGCCATTCCCGTTACCGAAGCCTGTGTTGAACAGGCGCTGAGCCCGGCCACGCACCCCGTCTACCCAGCCGGCAAAGCCCCGCCCCTCGGCTTCCAGGGCTTCTTCACGCGCCAGCTCCTCGGCCAGCTCCTCGGCGGGCAACAGCTCTTCCAGGGTGACCGGGCGCGGGCTGTGAGCCGTGGCGTTGACCGCCACCACCAGATCGGCCTGCGCCGAGACGGTGGGAATGATCGGCAGGGGGTTCATCAGGCCACCATCGACCAGCACCTGATCGCCGACATGCACCGGAGTGATGATACCGGGCACGGCGATGGAGGCCCGGATCGCCTGCAGCAGCGAGCCGCTCTGGAACCACACCTCGCGCTGACGCACCAGATCGGTGGCCACGGTGGTCACCGGCACCGGCAGATCCTCGATGCGCGTCTCGCCGATCAGGCTGGCGAGCTTGCTCATCACCTTGTTAGCCCGCATCGCGCCCATCGGGCTCCAGGTCACATCGACCAGCTTGAGCACATCGAAATAATCCAGCTGGCACACCCAGTCACGGTAGGCGGAGAGCTTGCCGGCGGCATGGATCCCCCCCACCAGCGCTCCCATCGAGCAGCCCGAGATGGCCACTATCTCATAGCCCCGAGCCTCGAGCTCTTCGATCACGCCGATATGGGCATAGCCCCGCGCCCCGCCGCTGCCCAGTACCAGAGCGACCCGCTTGCCTAGTTTTGCCTTGCCGTTCATCGCGCCCCTCCTGGCCAGGACTGTCCCCGGCCACTCACTGCTCGACCCTCATGCAAGCGGCCATCTGCCACCATTGTGCGATGCTTACGGCCACCTCGGCCAGCGCCTCGCGCTCGAGGTGAAGGTGATGACCGCCCGGCAAAACCCGGCGCTCGAGTCCCGCCAACGTCGCCCGCGCCTGTCGGGCGCTCGCACGCTCGCCAAGGATGCCCTTTTCGCCCTCGATCAACAGCGTGGGCGCCTGGATCGCGGCGATCAGGCCCTCCACCTGCTCGGGACAGAAGCGCACCAGCGAGGGACGCATCAGGCGGCCATCGGTTCGCAACCGGACGTGACCATCGTCCAACCGCTCGAGATTCCGCTCGACCAGCGGCCAGGCCGTCTCGGTATCGATGGGCGTCACGCCACCCGCGACCCGGGCGGCGACGGCACTCTCGATATCAGCATAGCGTGGCGACGGCGAGCTGCGCCGGCGATGGCTCAGCAACCCCTTGCGCAGCTGCAGCGCGGTGTCCCGTCCCGGTGTGCTCAGGGTCCCCAGGCCGTCGATCAGCATCAGCCGCTCGACTCGCTCGGGAAGGGCCGCGGCCAGCAGACAGGCCACCCCGGCCCCCATGGAGTGCGACAGCAGCGGCGCCGACTCGAGCTTGAGACTCGCCATGGCATCGAGGACATCATGGCAGTAGTCCCAGATGGCATAGTCGACGCCCGGGGGGTGGCGCCGTGAGTGACCATGGCCCGCGAAATCCAGCGCCACGATACGAATGCCGAGCGTCTCGACCAGCAAGGGCGCCAGGCGGGAAAAGCTCGCTGCGTTATCGAGCCAGCCGTGCAGGGCCAGCCAGGTCGGCGCCTCGGGCTCGCCCCAGGCCAGGGCCGCCAGGCGGCCTTCATCCAGGTGCAGTTCGGTCGGGCTCATCAGCAAGGCTCCAGCAGACGGTCGAGGGTGGCACACAGGGCCCGCCGACAGGCCTCGGGGTGCTCCATGGGAAACATATGGCCGCCAGGCACCAGCGTGATCGGAATACCATGGCGGCGGAGCCGGCGACAACGACGAGCGGTCAGCAGATCCGACTCGCGGCCGGCCAGCAGGACCAGCGGCACCTCGAGCCGCCCGGGCAGGTCACGCAGATGATCGGGCAGGTGACGGAAGATCGCCACCTCGGTGTCGGGGGAAAAGGCCAGGGCCACCCCGCCCTCGTTTCGTTGTGTTGCAGCGCCAGCAAGGTAGTCATCGAAGGCCTCGGTGGTGAACTGTTGAAACAGCCCCTTGCGCCGCAGATCCTGGCGCATCGCCTCGCGATCCGGCCAGTACGCCCGGCGACCCCGGCTACGCCCCGCCGGGGTGACCCGGTCGACCAGCCCGGTCCGCTTGGCGAATTTCATGGCCAATGCATCCAGCCCCAGCATCAACGGCGGATCCAGGGCGACCACGCAGCGAAAGCGCTCGGGCGCCTTCTCGGCGGCCATCGCCATCAGCACCCCGCCCATCGAATGCCCGACCCCGATCACCGGCTCGCCATCGTCGGGCAGCCTTGCCAGCAGCTCGTCCCGCAGCGCTAGCCAGTTGCGTCCCACCGGAAAACGCGGGTGATGACCGAGCTGCTCGAGGGCAGAGACGGCGAACCGCTCGTTCAGTGGCGCCAGCAGGCTTTCATAGCTGCGCCCGGTGAAGCCATTGGCATGGGCAAAGACCAGCGGCGGCTTGGCGACCACATCATCCGGCCGACCGAGTGAGGCTGCATCGGCTGGAACAGCATCTTGTCGCTGGGGCATGGCATCATCCTGGTCAGTGGCAACTAGCAAGCTAACGGCTTACCATCCTAATCTACCCGCAGCGGGGTCAATTTAAAACGGATGTTTGATTTCCCGACATCCCTTCGTCCTGCCAGCTCGGCAGAGCGGTCCTGCAGCCCAACAGCCTTTTTTGGAGATCCTCTTGTCCCAGCCGCGCCCTCCTCGAGACACTCGCCTGCGCAACGCCCTCTTCTTCGCCGCCGTGATCGCGGCGATCGCCGTCGGTCGATGGCTGGCGGCCTAGGGAGCGTATCGCGCATGAACCTTCTCGCGGTCTTCCAGCACACCCTCAACGTCACCCTGCCGGTGTTCGCCATGGTCTTCATCGGCATCGGCCTCAAGCGCGGTGGCTGGATCGATCCAGCCTTCGTCTCCACCGCCTCGGCACTGGTGTTCAAGGCCACCATGCCGACCCTCGTATTCATGAGCATCGTCCAGGCCGACCTCGAGACAAGCCTGAACCCGAGCATGCTGGGCTACTTCGCCCTGGCCACCCTGGCCAGCTTCGCCCTGGCCTGGGCCTGGGCCCACTTCCGCGTGGGCCGCGCGGATCGTGGGGTCTATATCCAGGGGGCCTTTCGCGGCAACTGCGCCATCGTCGGACTGGCCCTGGCGGCCAGCATGTATGGCGACTACGGCCTCTCGGCCGGCGGGCTACTTCTGGGAGTGGTGATCATCAGCTACAACGCCCTGTCGGTGGTCGCACTCACCACCTTTCAGGATGGCCAAGCGACGAACTGGCGCAGCATCCTTGGGCAAGTCGCCAGGAACCCGCTGATTCTCGCCGTGGTAGCGGCCCTGCCGGTGGCGCTATCGGACGTGGCGCTGCCGGCCTGGCTGCTGACGACCGGCGACTACTTCGCCTCCCTCACCCTGCCGCTGGCCCTGATCTGCGTGGGAGCGACGCTTTCCGTGAAGGCCCTGCGCAACGACAGCACCACCGCCACCAGCGCCAGCCTGATGAAGATGGTGGTGCTGCCGATACTGGCGACGGCCGGCGCCTGGTTGGCCGGTTTCTCGGGCCGTGAGCTGGGGGTGATGTTCCTGTTCTTCTCAAGCCCCACCGCTGCGGCAAGCTTCGTGATGGTCAAGGCGATGAACGGCAATGCGCGGCTCGCCGCCAACATCATCGCCATCAGCACCCTGCTCGCCAGCCTGACCGTCACCGGCGGCGTGTTCGGCCTGCGCGTGGCCGGGCTGATCTAGCCTGGCTGATGAAGACGGCCCTACTGGGCCTCGCCCGCCCCCTCGGCGTCGGCCCGGATCACCACCTCGAACTGTTCGATCCCGCCACCCTCGCCGAAGGCCTCCTTTGGCATGGGGTTGGCGTGGGCGCGCTTGAAGTCGTCACTGCCGACCCAGGCGCGAAAGGCGTCCTGGCTCTCCCACTCGGTCTCCACCACATAGGGTGCCTGGTTGCCCTGAGGTCGCAACACCCGCATGGCCAGGAAGCCGGGCTGCTTGTCGATCTCGCCGGCCCGGGTGCGGAATCGGGCCTCGAACTCCTGCTCGAAGCCCGGGGCCACGTGAATGCGGTTGTTGACCATGAACGTCATGGGCGCTCCTGGGGGAATAAGTGAGGGAAAATGACGGGGAATAGGGGTGGCGTAGATGAGGCGCCGCTGGCGGGCGGCGCGCAGGATCAGACGCTCTGGCGAGCACACTATCGAGAGTGTCAGTGTCGCCCGGGCGCGTCGAGGCTGATGAAGCGGGCACAGCCGGCGGCGAAGACGTCGCTCTCGAGCCGGGCGATCGCCGCGGTGGGAAACCCCAACCCCGGCGCTCGCGGCCCATCGGTGAGCTGCGCCGTCAGCACGCCGACCAGGGGCATGTGGCTGACCAGCAGCAGCGGTCCCGGGGTCTGTTCCTGGGTTTCGATCAGCCAGTCGAGGATCGGTCCGACCGGGTCGTCCGGGGTGATGATCGGCAGCGTCTCGACCACGACGCCCAGGCGGTCGGCCATCAGCGTCGCGGTCTCCTGGGCGCGTCGATAGGGGCTGGCCAGCACCCGCGGGGTGGCCAGTTCTTCATCGGCGAGGCGTTGCGCCAGCCAGTCGGCCATGGCAGCTCCCTCACGGCGGCCCTCTTCGGTGAGTGCACGCTCGGCATCCGGGCGGCCGGGGGCGGCCTGGCCATGTCGCATGATCCACAGAGTCTCGTGCATCTTTTTTATTCCTCCAGGCGCCAGGCCTCTTTGACGTCCTCGCGGGACAGGGTGAACTCGACGTCGCTGCTCTGCTCGCCCTGCATCAGCATCTTGGCCATGTCGCGGGCCGGCACCTGATTGAACAGCACCTGATAGAGCCCCTCGGCCAGCGGCATGTAGACGCCCTCCTCCGAAGCCTTGTCGTGCACCAGTCGCACGGTATTGACGCCCTCGGCGACCTGCCCCAGGGCATCGACGGCCTCCTCCAGGGTCCTGCCCTCGCCGAGAGCATAGCCGACCCGATAGTTGCGGGAGAGCTTCGACGAGCAGGTGACGATCAAGTCGCCGACGCCGGAAAGCCCCAGAAAAGTCATGGGATTGGCTCCCAGGTGCACGGCGAAGCGGCTCATTTCGGCCAGGGCGCGCGTCATCAGCATGCTGCGGGTGTTCTCCCCCATGCCCAGCGCCGCGGCCATGCCGGCGGCGATGGCATAGATGTTCTTCAGGGCCCCGCCCAGCTCGACGCCGAAGCGGTCATTGTTGGCATAGACCCGAAAATAGGCACAGCCCAGCACGCTCTGCACGCGAGCCCGGGTCAGGGGGTCGTCGCTTGCGATCACGGTGGCGGTCAGCTGCTTGTCGGCGACCTCAGAGGCGAGGTTGGGGCCGGAGATCACCCCCAGATGCGGGAAGCCGGTCTCCTCCTCGAGGACCTCGCTCATCAGCTTGAAGCCCTCGGCCTCGATGCCCTTGGTGGTGCTGACGAGGATCTGCTCCGGAGACAACCAGGGACGCGCCTGACGCACCACCGACCGGAAGGCCTTGGAGGGAATCGCCACCAGCACCAGCGTGGCACCGGTGAGCACCTCCTCCATGTCGGTGGAGGCCGTGACGGCCGGATTGATGGCGTAGTCCGGCAGGTAGTGGCTGTTGCGATGGTCACGGTTGATCTCGTCCGCCAATTCGGCATCCCGCAACCACTGGTGAACCTGGGCCCCATTATCGGCGGCGATGCTGGCAAGCGCCGTTCCGAAGCTGCCGCCGCCGAGCACCGCGACCTTCAAGCGATCATCTGACATTCTCGATCCATTGACGAGTGATAGATCCGCTCATTGTAACGAAAAGCGGAGAGGCCGAAATGCCTCTCCGCTCGGGAGCTATTTGGCCGGGGCACGCTGTCGAGACACCCTGCCCCACTTGGCTCAGTCGATCATCGGCACCAGGGTGTCGATGCTGGACCGGGCATCGCCAAACAGCATGCGCGTATTCTCCTTGAAGAACAGCGGGTTCTCGATGCCGGAGTAGCCGGTACCCTGGCCGCGCTTGCAGACGAAGACCTGCTTGGCCTCCCAGACCTTGAGCACCGGCATGCCGGCGATGGGGCTCGCGGGATCCTCCTGGGCCGCCGGATTGACGATGTCGTTGGAGCCGATGACGATCACCACGTCGGTCTCGGCGAAGTCATCATTGATCTCGTCCATTTCCATCACGATGTCATAGGGCACCCGCGCCTCGGCGAGCAGCACGTTCATGTGCCCCGGCAGTCGCCCCGCCACCGGATGGATACCGAAGCGTACGTTCTTGCCGGCACTGCGCAGCTTGCGGGTCAGCTCGCTGACCGCATTCTGCGCCTGGGCCACCGCCATGCCATAGCCCGGCACGATGATCACACTGTCGGCATCGTTCAGCGCGCTGGCGACACCGCCGGTATCAATGGCCACCTGTTCGCCCTCGATCTCGGCCGCCTCGCCCTGGCTGCCACCGAAGCCGCCCAGGATCACGTTGACGAAGTTGCGGTTCATCGCCTTGCACATGATGTAGGAGAGGATGGCCCCCGAGGAGCCCACCAGGGCGCCGGTGACGATCAGCAGATCATTGGAGAGCGTGAAACCGATGGCCGCCGCCGCCCAACCGGAGTAGCTGTTGAGCATGGACACCACCACCGGCATGTCGGCGCCGCCGATGCCCATGATCAGGTGCCAGCCGACGAAGAATGCCAGCAGCGCCAGCAGCAGCAGGGTCCAGAAGCCGGCACCGTTCAGGTAGGCGATGGCCAGCACCAGCGACAGAATCGCCGCCCCGGCATTCAGCCAGTGACCGCCCGGGAACTGGCGCGGCTTGCCATCGATCTTGCCGGCGAGCTTGCCGAAGGCGATCACCGAGCCGGTGAAGGTCACCGCGCCGATGAAGACCCCGAGCACCACCTCGACCTGCAGGAAGGTCAGCTCGGCGGGCGTCTTGTGCGCCAGGGTGGCGGCGAAGGCGGAAAACCCCTCAGTGCCGGACTCCGCGAGCCGCGCGGCCAGTACCCGGCGTCGCTCCAGATCGGCGTTCCAGCCGACGAAGACGGCCGCCAGGCCGACGAAGGAGTGCAGCGCCGCCACCAGCTGCGGCATCTCGGTCATCTCGACCTTCCTGGCCACCACGGTGCCGATAGCGGCACCGATCAGCATCATTGGGATCAGCCAGCCATAACCGCCGATGCCCGGGCCGAACATGGTGGCAGCCACTGCCAATGCCATGCCGACGATGCCATACCACACCGCCCGCTTGGCCTTTTCCTGATTGCTCAAGCCCCCCAGCGAGAGGATGAACAGGACACTTGCCGCGATCGCCGCGGCAGAAACGAACTCTTGACCCAGCATTTCGACTCTCCGCGATTCAGGATTTCTGGAACATGGCCAGCATCCGGCGTGTCACCAGGAAGCCACCCACGATATTGATGGACGCGATCAGCACCGAAATCCCGGCCAGCAGCCCCACCAGCCAGTTGCCCGAGCCGACCTGCAGCACGGCGCCGAGGATGATGATGCCGGAGATGGCATTGGTCACCGCCATCAGCGGGGTATGCAGCGAGTGGCTGACGTTCCAGATCACCTGGAAACCGACGAAGCAGGCCAGCACGAAGACGATGAAATGCTGCATGAAGGAGGCCGGCGCCACCTGGCCGAGCAACCACATCAGCACCCCGCCTGCCGCGAGCAGGCCGACCTGACGCTTGGTCTGGGCGACGAAGGCGGCATGCTCGGCGGCCTTCTTCTCCTCGTGGGTGGGCTCCTTCTCCTTCGGCTTGGGCTTGGCCGCGCCGATCGCCTTCACCTTGGGCGGCGGTGGCGGGAAGGTAATTTCCCCCCCGTGGGTCACGGTGGCGCCACGGATCACGTCGTCTTCCATGTCATGATCGATCACGCCGTCCTTCTCGGGGGTCAGATCGGTCAGCATGTGGCGAATGTTGGTGGCATAAAGCAGCGAGGACTGTGTCGCCATCCGCGACGGGAAGTCGGTATAGCCGACCACGATCACGCCGTTGTCGGTGACGATGCGCTGATCGGGTACGGTCAGATCGCAGTTGCCGCCCTTCTCCGCGGCCAGGTCGACGATCACCGAGCCGGGCTTCATGGCCTTCACCATGTCCTCGAGCCACAGCTTGGGCGCCGGCTTGCCGGGAATCAGCGCGGTGGTAATGACGATGTCCACCTCAGGGGCCTGTTCGCGGAAGCACTCAAGCTGCTTCTCGCGGAACTCGGGGCTAGAGGGCGCCGCATAACCGCCGCTCTCGGCACCATCCTGACTGTCCTCGAAGTCGAGAAACAGGAACTCGGCGCCCATGGACTCGATCTGCTCGGCCACTTCGGGCCGCACGTCGAAGGCCCGCACCACGGCCCCGAGGCTGGTCGCCGTGCCGATGGCGGCGAGCCCCGCCACGCCGGCACCGACCACCAGCACCTTGGCCGGCGGCACCTTGCCCGCGGCGGTGACCTGGCCAGTGAAGAAGCGGCCAAACTGGTTGCCGGCCTCGATCACCGCCCGATAGCCGGCGATGTTGGCGGTACTCGACAGGGCATCCATCTTCTGGGCCCGCGAGATGCGCGGCACCATGTCCATGGCGACGACGGTCGCACCCTGAGAACGACAGCGCTCCAGCAGCGCCTCATTCTGGGCCGGCCAGAAGAACGAAATCAGTGTCTGGCCGTCATGCAGCCGATCGGCTTCCTCGTCCGTGGGCTCGCGCACCTTGATCACGGTGTCGGCCTGCGCCCAGAGCGCCTCGGCATCCTCGACCACGCGCACGCCGGCCTCGCGATAGGCCGCATCGGCGAAGCCCGCGGCCACGCCGGCTCCGGCCTCGACCAGGCACTCGTGGCCGAGTTTCTGGATCTGCTGCGCGCTCTCGGGGGTCAGCGCGACGCGCGCTTCCCCCGGGGCCCGCTCCTTGGGTGCTCCGATCTTCACTCTATGCCTCCCTGTCGCGACGCTCGTCGCGAAGTTGGCCGCCATGCTGGGGCGGGAATGAATCGATGTCAGCAGGAATCACCGGCGCTAACGCCCAAGGACGTACGGACGCTGTTGATTCACTGCCAGTTCGCAATCTTTTTAGGAAGCAACAAAAATGCCAGGGATTGCAAGAAAAAACCTTTATAAAGAGATAGTTATGCCATATATAACATCACTGTTATATTTCATTCGACATTTAAGCCACTGATAAATAACGAAAAGCTCACCACTCCAAACCTCGCTAAATCATTATGAATGCCATAACAAAAGCCTTATTGCCGATCTAGCACTGACAGTTGGCACCGCTAACCGACGTGCCTAAGCAACTGCCTTCGGCCTCATCAGAACTGCTGTACCACCTCCCGCGTCGAGGCAATACGCGCGTAATGACTGCCCAGCAGCGCCAGGCTGAACCGCTGGACGTCATCGGCAGACCAGCGGCGCCCTTCATCATCATCGAGCGGAAAACTCGCACAGGCGTCGGCGACCACCACCACCCCGAAGTCGAGGCAATGGGCATGGCGCGCGGCCGTGGAGACGGCATGACCGGTGGCGACACCGGCCACCACCAGCCGCGACACGCCGTGGCGGCGCAACCAGGTGTCGAGGTCGGTGCCAATGAAGGGGCTCTCGACGTGCTTGGTGACGACACGCTCCCCGGCCAGGGGCATGGCGCAGGCCTTGAAATCGGCCCCGGCATGGCCGGAGCGATAGGGGGAGCCGGGGGTATGGGAGAAGTGACGCACGTGAACGATGTGTCCATTACCGCCGCGCCAGCAGGTCAGCAGCTCATCGAGCCGGTCATCGAGGGCCGGGTTGCTGTGCGCGCCGTGAAGATCGACGTCATCGATGGCCTGCTGGATATCGATCAGCAACAGGGCCGCTGCATCGTCCCTGGCGTCACAGAGACGCAACCGTGCATTGCTTGACTGGCGCACCATGACCACCTCCGTCGACTGCCCTGAACTGAACAGCCCGGAACTGAAGTGCTCTGGACCGCATTGCCCCCTGCAAGCATAGATGCTCGCACGCCAGGTCGCCCTGCAATGCAGCATGAGGCTCTCAACGCTCTGGCCATGATGACCATCGAAACGACGACGCCTCCCACGGCACCAGGCCGGGGAAGGCGTCTTCCAAGGGGACAGCGTCTGAACGCTGAGGCAGGACCTGAACGCTGCCTGCAGGCAGCACAGGCTATCGGCTATCAGGTCAGCCGATCCGATCAGGCAGGCGTATCGCCGACATGGCGACGAATTCGCTCGGCATTGGTGCGCAGCAGCGACAGCAACACGTCCTGGTAGTCGGGGCGGGTGGCGTAATCGTCCAGGGTGGCAATCAACGCCTCCGGAGACACGTCGCCTTCGTCGGCCAGCTGCGCCCGACGCGAGCGCAGTTCAGCATAGGCGCCATGGGTGTTCAGGTTCTTGAGATAGGCGCGCACGGCCTCCTGAACACTGTCGAAGGACTGGTAGCGGCCGCTGCTGGCCCGCATGCCGAAGAGGTTGTTGTTCTGACGCGCCAGACGCGAGGTGCCCCAGCCGGATTCCTCCACGGCCTGCACCGCGACCATCTCCAGCGGCAGCGGTGCGACGCGCTTGAGCAAGGCCTGGCTGATCTCGCCCGGCACGCAGTCCAGCGCATACTCCACGCACAGGGCCGCCACCCGCTCACGTTCGGCAGCATTCAAGGGCGCCTTCCGCTCGTTCAGCGCCAGCAGCCACTCGCGGCGGGCGGCCAGGCGCGAATTCTCGACCTCGACGATCGGCACCAGCACCTCGAGGAAGGCATCCTTGCGCTGTGGCCCCGCCGGCCACTGGCGAAGATCCGGCAGCCGAGCGTCCGAGGCCGGCAGCTCGACGCCGGCCTCATCCGGCGCCACGGGGTGAGAGACCGCCATCGGCGGCATGGCCACGACGCCCAGACTCAGGATCAGCAGCGCCGCCGGCCAGGGCCGACGACGCTGGAACGACGATAGGAAAGACGAAGGTAACAGGTAGCGCATCATCAGGACTCCGCTAATGCTCGATCAAGACCGCCGTTCCACGACGGTCCTTGAACACGGTGCCCCTTTGCAACGTCCGGGGCACTACGAAAGGGCCATGGCAAGACGTGTCCGACCAGGCCCGGTGACACTTTGCGGGCAAGCCTATCAGGCATTGGCCGAATCACCGAGAATTATTGCACTGCACAAAATAAAAAACCCTGCCAGGCGGACCTGGCAGGGTTGGCGATGACTCACCACGCGCGTAACAGGTACGCGCGATCAGCACATGGCGCTCAAGCCATCAGCAGCGCATTGAGGCGCTTGACGTAGGCGGCCGGATCATCGAGATGACCGCCCTCGGCGATGATCGCCTGGTCGAGCAGGATGCGCGACAGATCGCTGAAGGCCTCGCCTTCGGCGCCTTCCAGACGACCGACCAGCGCATGCTCGGGGTTGAGCTCGAGGATCGGCTTGACCTCCGGCATCGGCTGGCCGGCGGCCTCCATGATACGACGCATCTGGAAGCCCATCTCGTGTTCCGGCAGCACCACGCAGGCCGGGGAGTCGGTCAGGCGATGGGTGACCTTGACCTCCTGAACCTCTTCGCCCAGGGCCTCCTTGACGCGCTTGACCAGGTCTTCCTTGGACTTGGCGGTCTCTTCCTGTGCCTTCTTCTCGTCCTCGTCCTCGATCTCGCCCAGATCCAGTTCGCCCTTGGCGACGTCGACCATGGACTTGCCGTCGAACTCGGTGAGGTGGCTCATCAGCCACTCGTCGATGCGATCGGAGAGCAGCAGGACCTCGATACCCTTCTTGCGGAAGATCTCGAGATGCGGGCTGTGCTTGGCCGCATTGAAGCTATCGGCCACGATGTAGTAGATCTTCTGCTGGCCTTCCTTCATGCGCTCGACGTAGGCCGCCAGCGACTGATCCTGGGTCGCGCTGTCGGTGTGGGTCGAGGCGAAGCGCAGCAGTGCGGCGATCTTGTCGCGGTTGGCATGATCCTCGGCCGGGCCTTCCTTCAGCACCGTGCCGAAGGTGTTCCAGAAGGTCTGGTACTGCTCGTCGTCCTTGGCCAGCTTCTTGAGCATGTCCAGGCCACGCTTGGTCAGAGCCGCCTTCATCTTGTCGACCTGCGGGTCCTGCTGCAGCAGTTCGCGGGACACGTTCAGCGACAGGTCCTTGGAATCCACCACGCCCTTGATGAAGCGCAGGTACAGCGGCAGGAACTGCTCGGCGTCATCCATGATGAAGACGCGCTGCACGTAGAGCTTAAGGCCACGGGCTCCATCGCGCTCGTACAGATCGAAGGGCGCGCGGCCCGGCACGTACAGAAGGCTGGTGTAGTCGAGCTTGCCCTCGACCCGGTTATGGCTCCAGGTCAGCGGGTCGCTGAAGTCATGGGAGACATGCTTGTAGAACGCCTTGTACTCATCGTCGCTGATCTCGGCCTTGGGGCGCACCCACATCGCCGTCGCCTCGTTGACGGTCTCCCAGGTGGTGACCTCGCTACCTTCGACCTCATTGCCCTCGTCGTCCTTGGCGGTCTCGGTCTTGGGCATGCGCACCGGCACTTCGATGTGATCGGAGTACTTGCGCACCAGGTTCTGGAGGCGGAAGTCGTCGGCGTATTCCTGGGCGTCTTCCTTGAGATGCAGGACGATCTCGGTGCCACGCACCTCGCGGTCGATATCGGCGATGGTAAATTCGCCCTCGCCCTTGGAGCGCCACTCGACGCCGGCATCATGGGGCTGGTCGGCACGGCGGGTGCGAACACTCACCTCATCGGCGACGATGAAGCCGGAATAAAAGCCGACGCCGAACTGGCCGATCAGGCGCGCGTCCTTCTGCTGCTCGCCGGAGAGCTGCTTGAGGAAGTCGGCGGTACCGCTCTTGGCGATGGTGCCGAGGTTCTGGATCACCTCGTCGCGGCTCATGCCGATGCCGTTGTCGCGCACGGTCACGGTGCCGGCCTTGGCATCATGCTCGATCTCGACACGCAGTTCGCTGTCACCTTCGTAGAGCGCATCGTTGTCCAGGGCCTGATAGCGCAGCTTGTCGCAGGCATCGGCGGCGTTGGAAATCAGCTCACGCAGGAAGATCTCCCGGTTGGAGTACAGGGAGTGAATCATCAGATTCAGCAGCTGCTTGACTTCGGTCTGGAAGCCCAGGGTTTCTTCATGGGTGACGGTAGACATGTAACGAGTCCCTCATCGATCTCAGCATTGGGAGCGGTTGCCTAGGGCAACGCGCCGGTATCAGGTGACGTGACCGAGATATGGGGCTCTGGATGGGCTTTTCAAGCCTGCCGAATCAACTGGATGGCATCGATTCGACAAATCAGGCAAGGCGACGCTGAATCATGTGGTGTCCAGTCGATGGCTAATCACCACGACCGGCGCGCCAGGCGTGATAAGGCGCCAGGTGACGATCGACCCGGGTCAGCAGCCAACCGACGATCAGGGCATCGTCAGCAAGCCCCAGCAGCAGGACGACATCGGGGATCAGGTCCAGCGGCGACAGCAGGTAACCCAGCGCCGCGGCCATGAAGCCGATCGCCGCCCAGGGCACCGGCCGATAGCGCCCCGTCAGCACATCCCCAAGCATCGGCAAGAACGTTTTAAGCGCGCGGCCGATCCGCGCAAGCGACCGACCGCGCCGGCCCAGCCACCCCCTGCCTGATGGTGATCCTGCCATGTTGCTCTCCCCCATTGCCCCGTTTGCACTTACCGACGTCCAAGACGCGATGGTGAATCCTCACGACCAGTATACCCGGCCTATTACTCCGCCTGAGTTTCAGAACCTGTCGGAAGCTGGCGACACTACTCAACGGCCTATGCATCGGCGAAGATGGACTCAAGTGGCACGACTCAGGAGATTCTCGAATGCGACGCCCTTTTCCCTTCCGGCATTGGCCGGTACTGCTGGCAAGCCTGGCACTGAGCCTGCCACTGAGTCTGTCCGTCGACACCGCAAAGGCGGATGCGAATCAGGATAGCGCCATGCGCGAGGCCCTGGCCGCGGCCAGGGCGCAGGAATTCTCGCGCATCGATGAGACGGCCCTCGATGGCCATGTTCTCGAAGGCTACGTGGACTACCACCGCCTGCTCGCCCGCCTGCCCGATGCGCCGGCATCGCAGGTGCAGGCCTTCCTCACCCGTCACGACGACTCGCCGCTGGCCGACTGGATGCGCGGCGAAGCGATCAGCCGCTACGGCGAGGCCGGTCGCTTTGAAAGCCTGCGCGAGATCGCCGACGGCGAGCCCCGCGGCACCCCCCGCCGCTGCTACTACTATACCGCCCTGCTCGATACCCGGCCTCGGGACGCCGCCGAGGGTGGCCGCGCGCTGTGGCGCGTTGGTCGCTCCCAACCCGAGGCCTGTGACCCGCTGTTTCGCACCCTTCGCGAGCGCGGCGAGATCGGGGCCCTCGAGATCTGGGAGCGCCTGACGCTCGCCTGGCAGGCCGGCGAGACCGGCATGGTGAGCTACCTCGGCCGTCAGCTGGGCAGCGCCTGGCAACCCGGGCTCGATGCCCTCGAGCGCTTGCAACAGGACTTCTCGGCGATCACTCAGGTGCCGACGTCGATCGGTCCCGAGGGGCGCGGCACCAGCGCGCTCTTTGCCGCCGCCATGCACGGCTTCACCCGTGCCGATACCGAGGCGGCCCTGGAAGCCTGGCGCAAGGTCGCCCCGCATGTCGCACTCGGTGCCGCCGAGCGCCATGCCATCGAGCACGACCTGGTCTTCTACTCCCTGGTCCGGGAGATCGACAACAACCGGGGCTGGGTGGATGCCACCCTGCCCGGCCTTCAGGACACCGACCTGCTGGAACTCAGGGTGCGCACCGCCTTGGCCGAAAGCGACTGGTCCGGCGTCATCGACTGGGTGCATCGGCTGCCGGACGCACCGCGCCGCGAGGCCCGCTGGCAGTACTGGGTGGGCCGCGCCCTCGAGCAGCTCGGCAACCCCAGCGGAGCCACCCAGGAATTCCAGGCCGCCGCCGGTGAGCGCAGCTTCTTCGGTTTCGCCGCCGCCGACCGCCTCGAGGTTCCCTATGCGCTGAACCTGGAGCGGGTCAGCTACAACGCGGCTTACCGCGAGCGCATCGCCGAGTGGCCGGTGGTACAACGCACCGAGGCCCTGATTCGCATCGGCGAGCCGGGGCTTGCCAACAGCGAGTGGTTTGCTGCCGCGCGGCGCGCCGATGAGGCCAAGGCCAAGGCCCTCGCCGACTACGCCGCCTACCGGGGCTGGCACGCGCGAGCGGTGCAGACCACGATTGCTGCCGGCCTGTGGGATGCCCTCGACTGGCGCTTCCCCGAGGCCTATCGCGATGACTTCATGCACTGGGGCAACCGCCATGGGACTGACCCCTACCTGCTGATGGCCATCGCCCGCCGCGAGAGCGCCTACAATCCGACGGTGGTCTCCCCTGCCGGTGCCCGTGGCCTGATGCAGCTGATGCCGGCCACCGCCCGCGAAGTCAGTCGTCGATTGGGGCTCGAGGACCCCGGCCCCTATGGCGTGCTGAACCCCGAGACCAACATCCAGCTGGGCAGTCGCTATATCCAGGACATGATCGCCCGCTACCGGGGCAACCGGCTGGCCGCCACCGCCGCCTACAACGCCGGCCCGAATCGCGTCGACCGCTGGCTCGAGGATGCCCCGCGGGAGTTTGACCTCTTCGTGGAGAGCATTCCCTTCCACGAGACCCGCCAGTACGTCCAGGCGGTGATGGCCTACCGGGTGATCTTCGAAAGCCTCGCCCAGGGCGGCGAGACGCAGGAGGTGGCCCTGCTGACTGCCGCGGAGCGCGGCGGGCGCTACGATACCTCGCTGCTCGCCCGGCAATAGACCGCGTGCCGAGCGCGCCCTCGGCACGCCAGACCCGACAAGTCTGACCCGAGAAGTCAGAACGACAAGCCAGACACACCACGGGCCCGCTCTGGCGGGCCCGTGGTGTGTCTGGGCTGGCTGATAGGTCGTTCGACGCGTCAGACGGGACGCTGAGACAGCGCCAGCTTGAGGCCAAAGGCCACCATCACCGCCCCGGTGGCACCGTCCAGGGTGCGGGACACGGCTCGCCGGGCCAGCCAGTGACCGGCCCGGCCGAGCATCACCGCGATGCCGATCTGCCACAGGTTGGCGATCAGGAAGTGCACCCCGGCGAGCCACAACGACTTGGCCAGCGCCGGATCGCCCGGGGCGATGAACTGAGGCAGAAAGGCCATGTAGAAGACCACCGTCTTGGGGTTGAGCACATTGGACAGGAAGCCCTCGCGCAGCGGCACCCAGCGCGACACCGATTGCCGCTCGACCGCGCAGCCCGCCACCGGCAGAGGCGTGCCCCGGCGGGCGCTCGCTAGACTCTGCAGGCCAAGCCATATCAGATAGGCCGCCCCGGCGAGCTTGAGCGCCGAGAAGGCCCAGGCCGACTGCAGCAGGATGACCGAGATACCAAGCGCCGAGACAGTGGCGTGCACGAAGAGTCCGGCACAGATGGCCAGACTGGTCAGCACCCCGTCACTAAGGCCACCGCGGGTGGTGTTGCGAATCACCAGCAGGGTATCCACCCCGGGACTGATCGTCAGCAGGGTGATGGCGACCAGAAAGGGCCAGAACTGGGCATCGAAGAACATGGGCGGCGGGCCTCCTTGCCGGGCGGGATCACCCTTGAAGGGCGAATGGACTGTGGCCGGGGCATGCCCGGCCACGGATCAGTTGAAGATGCCGCGCTTGGCATGCTTCATCGAGATCTGGTCGTTGAGGGTCCAGAAATCATAGAGCACGCCCAGCAGGAAGAACCCGCCGGTCAGCAGGTAGAGGATGCCGGTCAGCCACTTGCCCATGTAGAAGCGATGCAGGCCGAACACGCCGAGGAAGGTCAGCAGCACCCAGGCCAGCGAGTAGTTGACCGGGCCGGCCTGATAGCGGAAGTCGGCCTCCCGATCCATGCTCGGAATGAGAAACAGGTCGATCAGCCAGCCGATACCCAAGAGGCCCAGGGTGAAGAACCAGATGGTGCCGGTCACCGGCTTGCCATAGTAGAAACGATGGGCGCCGAGGAAACCGAAGATCCACAGCAGGTAGCCGATCAGCTTGCTGTGGGTGTCGCTGGGCGCGCTGCTCAGTGATGCCATGTCAGATACCTCGTCAGAATGCGAAACATGTAACCCGCCGATCGCCGGCGCCAGGCGCCGGCGTCGAGACTCAGATGACGCCCAGCTCGCGCAGGCGCTCCTTGAGGTAGCTGTCGGCGGTGTGACGCTCTGACAGCACCACTTCCGGCCGCGGGTGCAGGAACAGCGGCAGGGACAGACGCGACTGGAAGCGCGCGGGACCACTGGGATTGACCACGCGGTGGGACGTCGAGGGGAAGTGCCCACCCGAGGCCTCCTGGAGCATGTCGCCGACGTTGATGATCAGCTGGCCCGGATCGCAGGGAACCGCCAGCCACTCGCCCTCGCGGGTCTTCACCTCGAGCCCGGGCTCGTTGGCCGCCGGCAGCACGGTGATCAGGTTGATGTCCTCATGGGCGGCGGCACGCACCGCGCCGGGCACCTCGTCGCCGGCCAGCGGCGGATAGTGCAGGACCCGCAGCAGGGTCTGACCGCTCTCGGCGATCATCCGCGACAGCGGCTCCCGATAGTGGCTGGCCACCTCGGGCGGTGTCTCGGCTTCGATCCAGCCAAGCAGAGTCGAGGCCAACTCTTCCGCTCGACGATAATACTCCATGATGTCGTCGGCCAGGGCCTCGGGCAGCCGGCCCCAAGGATAGACGTGATAGTACTCCTTCAGGTCCTTGACCGTGCGACCCTTGGCGGTCTCGGACACCTCGGGCGGGAAGTAGCCATCCTGGCGCTCGGGGTCGAAGCGAAAATCATGCTTCTCCTCTCCCTGGAAGAAGTCGTGCCATTGGCGATAGATGGATTCCACCAGCTCGGCGGAAATCGGGTGATTGCGCAACACCCCGAATCCCGTCTCTCGCAGCGAGGCGACGAAGCGTTGGGGGGCGTCGGCGGCGGTGAAATCGACGTTCTGGACGGGCATGGTAATTCCATCTAAAGTGATTTTGCGGGCATTCAGGCATGCCGTTCAGCGGGTATATTGACCCAACTCGGCTGCCGATGCATCTCCGCAACGTGGGTGGGTGTATGGGTATGTTGCAAGTTGTTTGCCGTGGACTGATTCCTTCGACATTCTCCCTTTGCGCGTCTTCCTCACACGCCCCGCGTATTGAAGGGGGTCATGTCGGGCTTGGTCCGACACCCCCGGCATCATCATTACGTCAGGTAAGGAAAATCAAAAATGGCAACTGGCACTGTCAAGTGGTTCAACGACACCAAGGGCTTCGGCTTTATCTCTCCGGATGACGGCGGCGACGACCTCTTCGCCCATTTCTCCGAGATCCAGGCCGAGGGCTTCAAGTCCCTACAGGACGGGCAGAAGGTGAGCTTCGACGTCACCCAGGGCAAGAAGGGCCTCCAGGCCGCCAACATCAAGCCCGTCAGCTAACGACGCGCCTGCCCCTCGCCAGTTGCTTGCACTGCACCTCGGCAGACGGCAGCAGAGGGTTCGCAGCATCGGGGGCTCAGGTTCCCGATGACTGAACAAGGGTCCACGCGAGTGGACCCTTTCCTTTAGACGCTGGCCTCCGTTCTCACCCTCGAAAGCCATCGTTCATGACGATCAGGGCTGCTCGAGGGCCTCGCCGGCATCATGCAGCATGTCCTCCGGCGTCTTGCTCTCAGCCTCCTTGAACTGCTGATCGATCTCCTGCTGAGCCTCCTCGAACCGGCGCTCGGTCTCGGCCATGAAGGCCTCGATCTCAGACTCGCTGGTCTCTCCCGGCGCCACGTCCAGGTTTTCGCCCTCATTGAGCATAGCGTCGATCTCGGCGCCAGACGGCGCAGCGGGGGTCGCGGCGTCGCCTGGGTCGGTCATCGGCTCACCAGACATGGCTTCACCGGACATGGATTCGCCGGTCAGCGGCTCATCAAGCATGGACGGCTGCACGTCTTGGGTATCGTCACTTGTCGCGTCTTCGCTTGCAGCGTCGACCATCCCGGTCGAGACCGACGCGCTGTCTGCCGCCTCATCCTCGGCGCCTACCGGCGCGCTCGCGGACTGTGCCCCGGTGGCCGCGGCGCTGTCATCACCACTCGCCTCGACACTCGCTTCAGCGCCGCTCTCGACCGGCTCGCCGCTGGGCTGGTCGGCGCCCGCCACCTCGGCGGGCGCCGGCTCGTCGCCATTGCCACATCCGGCCAGCCCCAGGCTCATCACCAAGACCAGCAGCAGGGACCTGTATGGCGTCTTCATCATCTTCAACGTCCTCTCATCGTAGTGTGGGGGCATTCCAGCAAAGGGCAGGAACCGGCGCAAGGCGCCAACTCATTCGCGGGCTCACTTCCCAATATCCTCGGCCCAGACCTCGGGGTGACGGGCGATAAAGGTCTCCATCAGGGTGCGGCACTGAGCATCATCACGCACCTCAAGCTCGACGCCAGCCTGACGCAGTGCGTCCTCGGCCCCGAGGAAGGTCCGGTTCTCACCGATCACGACCTTGGGAATGCCATACAGCTGAATGGCTCCGCTGCACATCGGACAGGGCGAGAGGGTGGTATAGAGCACCGACTCTCGATAGACTGCTGCCGGCTGGCGCCCGGCATTCTCGAGCGCATCCATCTCGCCATGAAGCACCACGCTACCGCACTGCTGGCGCTGGTTGTGGCCGCGACCGATGATGGTCCCCCGATGCACCAACACCGAGCCGATCGGCACCCCGCCTTCCTCGAGTCCCAAGCGTGCCTCGTCGATCGCCGCCTGCATGAAATCGTCCATCGTCTCTCTCTCTTGAGGCTGAGTGGGCATATCGTCGGACACGCTCAGGTCGCGAACAGCTGGCCGTCGATATCGCGAAACGCCTTGAACTCCAGCGCATTACCGCTGGGGTCATAGAAGAACATGGTCGCCTGCTCGCCTGGCTGTCCCTGGAAGCGCACATAGGGTTCGATCTCGAAGCGCACTCCGGCCCCGGTCAGACGGTCGACCAGCGCCTCCCAATCGGCCATCTGCAGGACCACGCCGAAATGCGGCACCGGCACCCCATGGCCATCCACCGCATTGTGATGGCGCTGCGGGGTCATCTCCGGGTTGAGATGGCAGACGAACTGATGGCCGAAGAGGTTGAAATCGATCCAGGTATCGCTGGATCGCCCCTCGGGACAGCCCAGCAGATCGCCATAGAAACCACGCGCCTCATCGAGGTCGCGCACCTGCACGGCCAGGTGGAAAGGGGTCAGCATCGGACAGCGCTCCTTGTTGTCATCACCAGTTGTCATAACCAGTTGTCATAACCAGTTGTCATCATGGGCTCGGCGCCGCGGGCGTCAGCAATGGACAGTCACGCGGAGCCAGCAGGTCGATGGCGCCCGGCGTCAGGCCCACCTCAAGATGTGCCAGGCGATGGGGTTCACCATCCAGGGTCAGGGTCAGCGGCTGATCGGCCATCACGCGAATCCGGTCGGCCTGCCAGTATTCCACGTAGTCTCCGCTTGCAGGGAGACGTCTCAGCTCGGCTAGCATCTGGCGCATCCCGGCAAGCGAGGAGAACTGCCGAACCGCCAGCACCTCCAGCAGGCCATCGTCGAGACGGGCCAGCGGACTCAGGCGCTGCCCTCCCCCCGCCTGGGCACCGTTGCCGATGGCCAGCAGGAAGAGCTCTCGATGGCCCTCGCCCCCCGGCCAGCTCAGCCGGGCCGGGCAGGGCCGAAAGCGCCAGGCCTTGAGCGCCCCCATCAGCGAATAGGCACCACCGCCGAGCAGACGCTTGAGGGTCTTGGGGGTGGAGGCCGTGATCTCGGCGCCGAAGCCTGCCGACAGCATGTTGAGAAAGTGATGCTCTCCGAGCCGCAGCACGTCCACGGGATGCGGAGTGGCGTCGAGCGAAAGCGAAAGCGCGGCCTCCAGGTCCTCGGGAATGCCAAGGCCCGTGGCCAGGTCATTGGCGGTGCCCATAGGCAGCACGCCCAGGGCGGGACGGGCCTCTCGGGACAGTCGCATCAGGCCATTGACGGCCTCGTTGACGGTGCCATCGCCACCGGCTACCAGCAGCCGAGATACCCCGTCCGCCCCCGCCTGGCGGGCGAATTTCCCGGCATCACCAGCTTCCCAGGTTACCAGGACCTCGAGCCGGGCTCCCTGCTGGCGTGCCGTTTCCACCGCCTGGCGCAAGACCGGCGATTGAGCCGATTTGCCGTTGACCAGCAGGCGTAATAAAGGGGAATCAGAATTCATGGGGCTCATCTTACACCGTCGCCATGGCTGGCGGCGACGCATGGAGAGCTCAAAAGGTTGGCAAAGGCCAGCCAATAGGAAACCATGGCGTGGCATCGACTGCTGCGCCGGATGACCGCCCTTCCCCGGCCCCGGACAAGGACGTAACGACGAGGAGACATCATGATCGAGCCGGCCTTTCTGCTGGTCGCATTTCTCGGAGGGCTCGGCGCCGTCGCGCTGAGACTTCCACCCTTGGTCGGCTTTCTGGCCGGGGGCTTCACGCTCAATGCGCTGGGCTACCAAGAGACGCCCCTGCTGACCACCCTCGCCAACGTCGGTGTGACCCTGCTGCTGTTCACCATCGGCCTCAAGCTCGATGTGCGCACCCTGCTGCGCCGCGAGGTCTGGGCCGGCGCGTCCTTGCACCTGGCCGGCTCGACGCTACTGCTGGGCGGCGCCCTGGGGCTGTTCGGGCTGGTCGGTTTCACGCTGCTGGACGGGGTCCCCTGGCAGACACTGGCGCTGCTCGGTTTCGCCCTGTCGTTCTCCAGCACCGTCTTCGTGATCAAGGTACTCGACAAGCGCAGCGAGACCCAGACCGCCTATGGGCGCCTGGCGATCGGCGTGCTGATCATGCAGGACATCTTCGCGGTGGTGTTCCTGACCGCCTCCACCGGCGAGTTGCCGAGTCCCTGGGCGCTGTCATTGCTGCTGCTGATTCCTGCCGCTCCACTACTGCAGCGACTGCTCGACCACATGGGACACGGCGAGATGCAGATGCTCTGCGGCATGCTGATGGCACTGGTGCTTGGCTATGGCCTCTTCGATGCCATGGGGATCAAGGGCGACCTGGGGGCCCTGATCGTGGGCCTGCTGCTGGCACCCCATCCGGCCGCCCAGAATTTGGCTCGCTCGATGTTCAGCCTCAAGGAACTGCTGCTGGTGGGCTTCTTCCTGACCATTGGCATGACTGCCATGCCCGATCTCGAGATGCTGGGCCTGGCGCTGCTGCTGGTGTTGGTGATCCCCCTCAAGGCCCTGCTCTATCAGCTGACCTTCATGGCTTTCAGGCTGCGCCTGCGCACCTCGGTGCTGGCCTCGCTGGGGCTCGCCAATTACTCGGAGTTCGGGCTGATCGTCGGCGCCCTCGCGGTGGGCCAGGGCTGGCTCGATGAGAAGTGGCTGGTGGTGATGTCGCTGGCGGTGGCGATCAGCTTCGTGCTGGCCTCTCTGCTCAACGGCGCCAGCGAGACCCTGTATCGCCGCTTCGCCGACCTGCTGCCCGAGCGTCTGACCGAGGAGCTGGATGGCGTCGAGCATGCCATCGAGGTCGGCAATGCCGAGGCCGTGGTCATGGGCATGGGACGCATCGGGCGCAGCACCTACAAGCGGCTGCAGAAGCAGTACGGCCTCAAGGTGCTGGGCATCGACAGCAACCCCCACAGCGTCAAGCGCCTCCAGGAGGAGGGCTATCACCTGGTGGAAGGCGATGCCCTGGACTCGGACTTCTGGGACAAGCTGATGATGTCACCGACCCTGAAGCTGGTGGTGCTGGCCATGCCGCACCATGCGGGTAATCTCTTCGCCCTCAAGCAACTGCACGACCGGGACGAGTTCAGGGGCCAGATCACCGCCATCGTCGAGTACCCCGACGAGATCAAGCCGATTCAGGCCCTGGGTGCCAACGCCGTCTATCACATCTATGACGAGGCCGGCCGGGCACTGGCCGACAGCGCCGCCAAGGAGGCCGGCCTGATCACCGATGTCGATCAGCTGGGTTGACTCACCCTGCCCGACCAACAAAACGGGCCGCCCATGGGGCGACCCGTTTGTAACTGGCGCGATCTGTCAGGCCATGACCGGCATCGCCGACAACGACGCCGATCGAGGCGTCACTCGGCCAGCGCCTTTTCGATCACCTCGAAGACGTTGGGCGAGAGCTTCTCGGCGCGGATGCGCTCGAGCTCGGCCTTCATCAGCTCCTGACGCGCCTCGTCGAAGCGCTGCCAGCGGGTCAGCGGCGTGATCAGGCGCGCGGCGATTTCCGGATTGAGCCGGTTGAGCTCGATCACCACATCGGCCAACAGCCGATAGCCGGCGCCGTCGATGCGGTGGAAGTTGACCCGGTTGCTGGCGAAGGCGCCGATCAGCGCACGCACCTTGTTCGGGTTCTTCAGCGAGAACGCCGGATGCTCCATCAGGAACTTGACGCGCTCCAGGGCATCGGCCTGGGGCCTGGTCACCTGGATGCTGAACCACTGATCCATCACCAGCGGATCGTGCGCCCACTTCTCGCCGAAGGCACGCAGTGCCGGGTCGGCCAGGTCGTTCCGCGAGCTGTGGGTCAGCAGCGTCAGGGCCGCGCGCACGTCGGTCATGTTGTGATCGGCATCGAACTGCGCCTGAGCGAGGGCCAGCGCCTCCTCGTCCTCGATCGCGACCAGGTACGACAGCGCCACGTTCTTGAGGCTGCGCGCGGCGATCTGCTCGGGCTCCGGTGCATAAGGCGCGTCGAGCCGGTTGGCACGGTACACCGCCATGAACTCGTCACGCAGGGCAAGCGCCAGCGACTGCTTGACGAAGGTACGGGCGGCATGGATGGCATCCACATCGACGACCGGCTGCTGCTCGGCGATGTAGGCCTCCGACGGCAGGGTCAGCATCTCGGCGAGCACGGCCTTGTCGTCGGTCTCCCCGGTCAGCAGGGTGCGGAAGGCGTCCGTGACGCGCACGTCCATGACCTTCTCGACCCCGTTACGATGCGCCGCGATCAGGTCATCGAGGGCCAGCATGGCCAGGCGCTGGCCGGCATCCCAGCGGTTGAAGCCATCGGAATCCTGCTGCAGCAGGAAGGCCAGGTCTTCGCGGCTATAGGGAAAGCGCAGCTTGACCGGCGCCGAGAAACCGCGCAGCAGCGACGGCACCGGGGCCTCGGCCAGCTCGGTGAAGACGAAGTGCTGCTCGTGCTCGCGCAGGTGAATCACGGTGTCGGTGCCCACCGCCTCACCATCGAGGGTCATCTTGAGATCCTGGCCGGACTTGGTGCCGACCAGTCCCAGGCGGATCGGGATATGCAGCGCGACCTTGTCCGGCTGTCCCGGGGTCGGCGCCGTGCGCTGACGCAGGATCAGGTGGTACTCGGCCTTGGCATAATCGTACTCACCGTGGGCGTCGATCTCCGGTGTCCCGGCCTGGGAGTACCAATGCATGAACTGGGTCAGGTCGAGGCCCGATACTTCGCTCATGCAGCCGACGAAGTCCTCGATGGTGGCCGCCTGACCGTCGAGGCGCTCAAAATACAGATCCGAGCCGCGGCGGAACAGCTCCCAGCCCAGCAGGTTCTGCAGCATGCGCACCACTTCCGCACCCTTCTCGTAGATGGTCAGGGTATAGAAGTTGCCGATCTCGATGTAGTGATCGGGGCGGATCGGGTGGGCGGTCGGCCCGGCATCCTCGGCGAACTGGGCGGTGCGGAACATCGACACATCCTCGATGCGCTTGACCGGCGCCGAGTTGGTATCCGCCGAGAAGCTCTGGTCACGGAATACCGTGAAGCCTTCCTTGAGGGAGAGCTGGAACCAATCGCGGCAGGTCACGCGGTTGCCCGACCAGTTGTGGAAGTACTCGTGGGCGACGATGCTCTCGACGCGCTGGAAGGCCGCATCGGTGGCGGTATGCGGGTGAGTCAGCACCGCCGCCGAGTTGAAGATGTTGAGCCCCTTGTTCTCCATGGCGCCCATGTTGAAGTCATTGACCGCCACGATCATGAACAGGTCAAGATCATACTCGCGCCCATAGGTCTCCTCGTCCCACTTCATGGCACGCTTCAGGGAGGCCATGGCGTGGTCGGTCTTGGACAGGTTCTCTTCCTCGACCCAGACCTGCAGGGTGACATCGCGGCCGCTCTGGGTGGTGAAGTGATCCTCGACCTTCTTCAGATCGCCGGCCACCAGGGCGAACAGGTAGCTGGGCTTGGGATGCGGATCTTCCCAGGTCACGAAGTGACGATCACCGGGTAGCTCACCGGATTCCACCGGGTTGCCGTTGGACAGCAGCACCGGCAGGGTCGCCCGGTCACCGATCACCGTGGTCGAGAAGGTCGCCATCACATCCGGGCGATCCGGGTAGAAGGTGATGCGACGGAAGCCTTCCGCCTCGCACTGGGTACAGAACATGCCGCTGGACTGATAGAGCCCCTCCAGCGCGGTGTTGGCCGCCGGGTCGATCTCGACCTCGGTGTCGAGCAGGAAGCGGGCCGGCACCCGGTGCACGGTCAGCGAGACATCATCCTGTGCGTATTCGTCCGCGTCGAGCTCCTCGCCGTCGACGGCGATGCGCTTCAAGGCGAGCTGTTCGCCATCGAGCACCAGCGGCAGGTCACCGGCCTCCCGATGGGCAGGGTGACGCTCCAGGTGCAGACGCGCCGAGACGCGGGTCGCGGAGGACGCCAGATCGAACTTCAGCTCGGTATGAGTGACGCGATAGGCGGGCGGTTGGTAGTCATGCAGGTAGGTCGGCTGCATCGCAGACATCGAGGAAGGCTCCTGTTCTGTAATCGCCGATCATTGTACGGCGCCAGCGGCAACCAGCTCAAAGTCGGCGGGAAATCGGGGGCATGACCCGGGGCGACAGGGTCGGCGAGATAATGGTGTAGACCGGGATCGCCTCGCGAGGGGCGGGGCGGGTGCCGATCCAGAGCGCGAGGCCCAGCAGCGAGACGATGACGCAAAGCTTGATGACGCCGGAGAGCGGGCTGATGACCAGCGCGCCGATCGAGAAGACCAACATCAGCATCGCCAGTCGCTTGGCATGGCGGGGAATCGCCCGCTGACGCTCCCAGGCCGTCAAGGGCGGACCGAAGCGAGGGTGTCGTCGGATCCAGGCGGCGAAGCGCGGCGAGCCCTTGGAGCCGGCCCACACCGCGACCAGCATGAAGCAGGTCGTCGGCATCAGCGGCAGGAAGGCGCCGATCACACCGAGCCCGAAGCTCGCCAGCGCCAGCAGGCGATAGGCGATGCGGCGCGCAGTGGATCGAGACATGTCCGGGCTCCTGCTCACGGTCGAATACGGGCAACTAGCCAAAGCTTAGCAGCGATGCCCTTATTGAACCCGATCGGCGCCGGGAACGGAAATCGCCTGGCTCTATGTGCCATCTGGCCACACTCAATGGGACACCCGGGCGGTCAGCGACGATTCGGCTCGAGGACGCCGCCCGGTCGTGACCGTCATTGGTCAGTCGCGGAAGTTATTGTACTGCAGCGCCAGATCCGGGCCCTGCTCGCTCTTCAGCAGGGCGATGACCTGCTGCAGGTCATCGCGCTTCTTGCCGGTGACGCGCACCTTGTCACCCTGAATCTGGGCCTGGACCTTGAGCTTGGCATCCTTGATCTGCTTGACGATGGCCTTGCAGTCCGGCTGCTCGAGTCCCTGCTTCAGCTTGACCTCTTGGCGTGCCTTGACGCCGCCGAGCTCCGGCTCCTGCTCGTCCATGCAGCGGGCATCGATGCCGCGGGCAATCAGCTTGGCGCGCAGCACGTCGATCATCTGCTTTAGCTGGAAATCGGCCTGCGCCTCGAGGGACACGGTGTCGTCGTTGAGGGTGAAACTGGCGTCGACGCCGCGGAAGTCGAAGCGGGTCTGCACCTCGCGGTTGGCCTGATCCACGGCATTCGTGGCTTCGTGCTTATCGAACTCGGAAACGATATCGAAGGAGGGCATGAGAGCATCCTGGCGATGAAGGAAAGGAGTGCGATTCTAGAGCACCGAGACGGGCATTTCACCCGTCTCTCGACCGCTTCAGCCGTTGGCCACCAGCATCGGCGAGGCGATCAGCGACTTCTCCATCTGCCAGGCCGCGCAACCATCCGCGTAGTAGTCATCGAGCCAGCGCCGCAGCCCGAAGCCCATGCGCCGATAGAGTGCGCGAGCGCGTCGGTTATCGGCACGCACCTCAAGGGTCAACCACTCGCAGCTACGATCTCGCGCCTCGCTTTCCAGCGTATCCAGCAGGCGCCGCCCGACTCCCTGCCCCTGGATCTCGGGATGCACGCAGAAGGAATAGAGCCTGGCCGCACGGCTGTTGCGACGCAGCAGCAGGGTCGCATAGCCCACCAGGCGCTGCGCTTCATCCTCGGCTACCCAGGTGAGGGCGTGAGCCCGGCTCAGCAGATGAGCCAACTGCCGGCGGCTGAAGTGATCGGTCTCGAAACAGAGCTGTTCGAGCTGGCAGAGTGCGGCGAGGTCACCCGGCTGAGCCGGGCGCAACAGGGCGGTCATGTCGAAGAATGCCTTGAGTATGTGAGGGAGATTTTGCGACGCATGTAACCCAGTGTCACCGCCTTGGATGATGAATTTATTTCACCATCTACGCATATTGTCTTGATCCACTTGCACGCGCATGCTGACCGCAAGAAATTACCTTTGGCCGTGCTCAAGGAGAGCCTGCCCATGCCCCTGCAAATCGTCGTCGACCGTCTTGCCGACTGGCGGCCCTACTTCCCAAGCGATGACCTGATCACGGCAGATGACTACCTGGCCGAGGCGCAACCGGCTCAGGCTCAGGCCCCGGAACAGGAACAAGAACAGGAACAGGGCGCGGCCACCCATGTCATCAATCTGTCCGCTGAGCTCGACTACCTGGAGAGCGGCTACTACGTGTCGCTGCTCGCCCAGGCACGCGGCCAGCGAGTGCTGCCAAGCGTCGAGACCCTCAATCAGCTGTCGCGCAAGGCACTAATCGATCTGCAGCTCGAGGCCCTGAGCCCTCTGCTCAACGACCTGGCGCGTCGTGGCTCGCTGAACGGCGACAGTGTGACCCTGCGCGTGTTGTTCGGTGAGTGCCTGCATCCGGCGCTGTCAAAGCTGGCTCGCAAGCTCTTCGAACGTCTGCCCTGCCCGCTGCTTGAAGCGCGCTTCACGCGCCGCCAGGATCTGTGGCGACTGTCACGGCTCAAGCCATTGCGCCTCACCGCGCTCGCAGGCGACGAACAGGACCTGTTCGCCAGCGCCCTGAACCGGCACTCGCGCAAGGTCTGGCGCACTCCCAAGGCGCGCCGGCGCTATCGTTTCGACCTGGCGGTGCTGATCGACCCGCAGGAGGCCCTGCCCCCCAGTAACCGCGGTGCGCTCAAGGAGTTCATCCGCGCCGGGCGCAGACTGGGCATCGATGTCTCGCTGATCACCAAACGCGATGCGGGTCGCCTGGCCGAGTTCGATGGGCTTTTCATCCGTGAGACCACGAGCCTCGATCATCATACCTACCGCATGGCACGACGCGCCGAGCATGAGGGGCTGGTGGTCATCGACGACCCGCGCTCGATCCTTCGCTGCACCAACAAGGTGTATCTGCACACCCTGCTGCGCACCCGCGGCATCGCCACTCCCGACGGCATTTTGCTGAATCGTCATGACCTGCCCCAATTGGCCGAGAAGACCGCAGGGCTAAGCTTCCCGATGGTGCTCAAGGTCCCCGATGGGTCTTTCTCCCGGGGCATCGTCAAGATCACCTCCGCGGAGGCGCTATTGACCGAGGCCGAACGGCTTTTCGCCTCTTCGGCCCTGCTGTTGCTGCAGGAATGGCTGCCCACCGACTTCGATTGGCGAATCGGCGTGCTCGACGGCCAGCCCCTGTTTGCCAGCCGCTATTATATGGCCCGCGGTCACTGGCAGATCTATGACCATTCCAAGGGCAAGACCAGAAGCGGCGGTTTCAGCACTCACGCGCCCGAAGACGTGCCCGCCGCCGTCATCAAGGCGGCGCTCAAGGCGACCCGTCTGATCGGCAACGGCCTCTACGGCGTCGACCTGAAGCAGGTCGGCGACCGAGTGGTGGTGATCGAGATCAACGACAACCCCAATATCGATGCCGGCGTGGAAGACGCCTTGCTGGGACGTTCCCTCTATGACCGCATCCTCGCGGTGTTCCTGGAACGCATGGAGGCCAGCCGACGCCTCGGCGGGTGAGGCATCGGCTGCTAGGATGGGCGCCTTCTGATCATGGACCGCCCGCTCAAGGCCCGTCTTAAGGAAAGTCCCCCATGACCGACACCCCCTCTGCCCAGACGCTCCTGCGTGATTACCTGACACAGGTTGCCCGCAGGGGCCAGCCCGTGACCTACCGCCATGCCTGTAACGCCCTGGGGATCACCCCGCCTGGCATGATTCAGACCCTGGCACGGCTACTGGAAGACAGCATGCGTGATGACGCCAGGGCCGGTCGCCCCTTCCTGGCCGCACTGGTGGTCAGCCAGTCACGGGAGCGCCGCGACCTGCCGGCCCCGGGCTTCTTCGCGACCGCCCGTGCGCTCGGTCGTCTCGACGACGAGGCGGCAGCCGAAGTCGATCAGACAGCGACCCTGGACACGGCTCGGCGGTTCCACGAGCAGGAACTGGCGGCCGTGCGCACCACCTATGGCTGATATTCGATCCTATGACTGATACCGGACAGAGAGCCTGACACTCGGCTGGCTGCCTGCTAGCAGCAAGGACCTCGTCCTGCCACCTGATTCCCCTGTCTCGGCAGGGGGAGTCAACTCATATTGTGGAAGCCGAACGGGGTGGCTATACCGAAGGGTGGAATCCCTCCCCTGCTGCTTGATCGAAAGAGGCTGCCCCATGTCGCTCGCTTCCTCGCCTCCTCAGACACACGCCTTGTTCCCGATCGCGCCCCGCTCCCCGCAACGTCCCGGGCATCTCCTGGCAGGACTCTGGCTGCTCGGCGCCCTGTTGACCTTCGGCCTGGGCCCCGCCGCGGCACAGGTCGAGCCGCCGACGCTGACCATCGGCACGGCAAGTCCCAGCGGGGTCTACTATCGCACCGGCCGCGCCATCTGCCGCGTGATCGAGGTGCCCTGCCTGGCGGTGGGAACAGGAGGCTCGGTGGCCAACCTCGAGGCCGTTCGCGAGGGGCGTTTACCGATGGCCCTGGCGCAGTCCGACGCCCAGTACCGGGCCGTGAAGGGGCTGGAAGAATTTGCAGGTGCAGGCCCCGACACGGATCTGCGGTCAGTCTTTTCCCTGCACAGCGAACCCTTCACCCTGGTGGTACGCCGCCGCGCCGGTATCGACCGCTTTCAGGACCTGCCCGGCCATGCCATCAACCTGGGCAACCCGGGGTCGGGGCAGCGTGGCACTATGGAGGTGGTCATGGACACCGTCGGCTGGACGCGGAGCGACTTCGCCCAGGCCAGCGGCCTGCCCGCCGACCAGCAGGCCTTCGAACTCTGCCACGGTAACATCGAGGCCATGGTCTATACCGTGGGCCACCCCAACCGCAGCGTCGGCAACGCGATTCGCCTCTGCGATGCCCGCATCATCGGTGTCGAGGGTGACGTCATCGAGGCATTGCTGGCTGCACACCCCTACTATTCTCGAGCCACCATCCCGGCCGGCCTCTACGGCCCCGACCAGCCGGCGATTGCCACCTTCGGCGTGCGCGCCACCCTGATCGCCTCACGCGACACCGACCCCGGCCTGGTCTATGACACCGTCAAGGCCGTCTTCGAGCACCTTCCCCGCTTCAAGGATCATCATCCCGCTTTCGCGGAACTCACGCCGACGCTCATGATTCAGGAGGGGCTCAGCGCTCCGCTGCACGAGGGCGCCCTGCGCTACTACCGCGAGCAGGGCTGGCTCGACTGACTCAGAGGCTCGGGCCCGGGTTCAGAAGAACCGGTTCAGAAGAATCGGTTCAGATGAATCGGCGGTTCCAAGGCTTCAGGCGCATCAGGGGATCAGTACCGCCGCCCCACTGAGCCGGCCGTGGCGCAAGTCGGCGAGGGCCCGATTGGCCTCACTCAAGGGATAGGCCGTGGTTTCGGTGTGGATCGGCACTAGGGGGGCGAGACGCAGAAATTCCACGCCGTCGCGCCTGGTCAGGTTGGCCACCGAACGCAAGCAGCGCTCCTCCCACAGCAGGCGATAGGGAAAGCACGGGATGTCCGACATGTGGATGCCACCGCAGACCACCGTACCGCCCGGTCTGACTCGCGAAAGCGCCAGCGGCACCAGTTCGCCGACCGGGGCGAAGATGATCGCGGCATCCAGCGACGCGGGGGGCTCCTGGTCGCTGTCCCCCGCCCAGCAGGCCCCCAGGCGCCGGGCGAAGGCCTGGGCTTCCTGGTCACCGGCTCGCGTGAAGGCATAGACGGCGACGCCCCGGGCAACGGCCAGCTGGGCGAGGATATGCGCCGCGGCACCGAAACCGTAAAGACCCAGGTGACGGATGCCCTCGCCGGCGAGCCGATAGGCCCGGTAACCGATCAGCCCGGCACACAGCAGCGGTGCCGCGGCCTCGGGCGCGTAGCCGGTGATAGGAAAGCAGAAATTCGCGTCGGCCACGCAGTACTCGGCGTAGCCGCCGTCGCGGGTATAGCCGGTGAACTCGGCCCGGGGACAGAGGTTCTCGCGACCGGCCAGGCAGGCCTCGCAGGCGCCACAGGTCCAGCCAAGCCAGGGCACGCCGAGCCGCTCCCCCAGCGCGAAGCGCGTCACGCCCGGGCCAAGCGCCGTCACCTCGCCGACGATCTCGTGGCCCGGCACCAGCGGCAGCTTGGGGTCGGGCAGCTCGCCATCGACGATGTGCAGGTCGGTACGACACACCGCACAGGCCAACACCCGAAGCTGCACCTCACCGGGGCCCGGCAATGGCCGCGGCAGGCGCCGCGCCACCAGAGACTCGCCCGGACGCACCAGGCACATCGCCGACATCGTCTCACTGTGGTCTGTGGTCTTCGCCATCGCCTCTGCCTCCGCTTCCGACACCCCGCTCCCAGATAGCCGCCGCGTCACGCATGACAGGCGCTCCATCATGACAGCGACACCTCACAGCATAGCCCGGCGGTGGCTAGCTCACGGTCAAGGTGACTCGGCAATAGGACAGGAACGAAAGGCAGAAGGCAGGGCCCCCGAACCACGTCAGCCGGCCGCCGCTGCATGTGCAGATCGACGGCCGGCGCGGCTGGGGCCAGACGGGCTCAGGCGAGTTCGACTTCGTAGCCAGTAAACTTGCGCAGGTTGATGACGCCGGTATCGAGGATCAGGTACTGCCCCTTCAGCCCCATCAGGGTGCCGGCGACCTCGGGGGTCTTGTCGAAGTTGTGGGAGACGATCTTGCGGGGAAACTCGAGCACCGGGTAATCGAGGCTGACCGGCGCATCATCCAGAACGCGAATGGCGTCATCGCCGAAACGCTCGCGCAGGTTGGCAAGCCCACCCTCGAGCCTGGCCAGCAGCCGGTCACGCTCACCGATGAGATCCATCGGCTCGACATCGCCCTTGAGCATGGCACGCCAGTTGGTGCGATCGCTGACCTCTTCCTTGAACAGCATCTCCACGAAGCCCGACTGCTGACGCGTCTGGACCTCGAGAATCGGCAGCGCCTGGATGGCGCCCTGATCGAGCCAGCGGGTCGGCACCTGGGTACGCCGGGTAATGCCAACCTTCAACCCGGACGAGTTGGCCAGGTAGACCACGTGGGGCTGGAAGCAGTGACGTTCGGCCCACGCAGGCTCACGGCAGGTGCCGGCGAAGAAGTGGCAAGTCTCGGGCTTCATGATGCAGGTATCGCAGCTGGCCAGGCGCTTGAAGCAGGGGTAACAGTGGCCCTGGGCGAAGCTCTTCTTGGTTGCACGGCCGCAATGGGTGCAGGCGATGGCGCCGGTCCAGGTGAGCCGCAGTGGCTGGCCCAGGCGCTCATTAAGAGGCAGGCGCGCCTCGTCGAGACACAGCGCGTAGTCTGCCGGCTCCCCCGTCGCTCCGGGGGCAATGGCCATCTTGCTCAGACAGCCGCGGGCGGCGGTGTCGATCAGTTCACCCACGTGAGGGTTTCCTCGCCGTCGCTGCCACGCTCATCGCCACTCTCACCGCCACCGTCGCTGCCGCAGCCCGAGCGATCCAGATAGCCGACCCGCTGGTCGGGCGCCACGCCATGTTCGGCCTCATACTTGATCACGGCCTCGAGGCACAGCTCGACCTGCTCGGCGGTGAGCACCCGGCCATCGGGCCATTTGCGCAGGGACACCGCCTGCTTGAGGCTGTCATAGATGGCCGGCGTCATCTGCTCCACCATCCTGTCGAAGGTCATCTCGCTCATCTCAATCTTCCTGTTGTGACATAGGGAGTGCCATCACCATCGCGTCAGGCCCTGCGGGCACGGCGCGCATCATACCAGCCCAGCACCAGGCCCACGACCAGACCACCCAGGTGAGCCTCGTTGGCCACGTTGCCGAAGCCCACCAGCCCGGCCAGGTCGGTCATGGTGAAGACCATCCAGCCCAGCATGAACACCACCAGCATCTGGGGCACGAAGAAGCCACTGTGCGGTGCCCAACGCGACATCAGCCATACATAGCCGAGCAGCGCATAGACCACCCCGGACATGCCACCGAACAGCACGGTGCCGGTGGCGTACTGAGCCAGGTTGCCAGCGATGGCGCTGATCAGGGTGAGGGACAGCATGACGCCGGCGCCGCGCAACGCCTCGACCTGACGGCCGAAGTACCATACCCACAGCAGGTTGAAGATCAGATGCATCCAACCGAAGTGCAAAAGCGCCGGGGAGAACAGCCGCCACAGCTGCCCCGAGCCCAAAGTGTCGGCCAGGGTACCGAGGCTCAGGCTGCCGCCCGCCACGGCCACCGGCACGATGGTCAGCATGGCCACCACGATGTCGCCGAGCAGGCCCATCAGGGCAAACACCAGCAGGCAGACCGCCAGCAGGCTGGCGGTCACCGGTGCCAGGGCGAAGGGACGCGTCAGCGGTGAGGCCGAGAGCCTGCTCCTGGCGGCGTGACCGGCAGGCATCAATGCCTCGCCGCGCTGCCAACGTTCCAGTAGCCGGGTGAGCTCGTCGAACTGGGCGGGATCCGCCAACCACAGGGTGTAGCCGTCCTCGTCCTCGGTGAAGCGATGGCCGATGCGGTGAGCCCACAGGGCCTGGCGCAGGGCTCGGGTATCGGTGTCTCGGGGCAGCATGAGCACCTTCAACATGCAGGGTTCCTTATCATGCCGATGGAGAATGGGGGGCGTCGATACGCCACGAAAGGCGCCATCAGGCCAGTGTAACGGAATCCACAAAGAAAAATCCGGCGGAGGGGGCCGCCGGACAAAAGCAAGGGATCATTCAAGGGAACAACCTTGAGATACACCTCACGGGAAGAAGTTCATGCGCGTTGCCTAAAATAATGTAGCACTTTGTCAATAAAACGTAACAAAACGTTCGTCCGCCGCTATTCAATCGAAATCGATCTCCCAGGGCCTTGGCATGGCCTGCTCGTCCTGGGGCACCCTGAGCCAGACGAAGTGATTGGCGTCCAGGCGCGCCTCGCCGCTCCAGCGGTAGGCCACCAGGCGGCCGAACTTGACGGCGCTGTAGTCGAGACAGGCCACGTTGGGCGCCGGCAACGCCGGGATGCCCTCGCACCAGTAGTGGCCGATGAAGAGCGGCGGCTCCTCGGGGCCGTAGTAGCTCAGGCGGGCGCGTTCGCCGTCGCTCAGCGGGCGAAGCTCCAGATCGCCGGGCAAGTTATCCGGCTGAAAGACCACATCGCCATAGGTCTGCGGATAGCGCGCCCAGAAGTGGGTCCGGAAGCTGCGGCGCCTGAAGCCGTCTCCGGAATGAATCTCCAGGTTATCGGGCAGGGTGAGGTGGCTCCCGCGAGTCAGCCGATCCATGATCGCGAAGGCCTTAGTGCCGTGGACCGCCGACTCGCGCAGGAAGGCATCGTCCATGCACCCGTCAGGGTGATCCTCGCGAAAGGTGTCGATCAGGGCCTGGTCCCAACAGGCGTGGACCACCCGCAGGCCGTCCCGCTCGAGGAACAGCGGGATCTGCATGAACCAGGCAAGGGTATCGTCCCACTCGTTCAGATAATCGCGGTACTGCTCGAGGGTGTCCTTGATGATGCGGTTATGACGCGGCGTATGGGCACGCAGGAAGCCGCCCTCGGGGTCGCGGCGGCAATAGGCCAGGGCGTTGTACTCATGATTGCCCATGACGATATGCGCCTCACCGGCCTCGACCATGCGCCGAGCGATGGTCACCGCCAGGCGGATGCGGGGGCCACGATCGATCAGGTCGCCAAGGAAGATCACCCGCCGTCGGGGATGACGATAGACGCCCCGCCGACGGTGATAGCCGAGCTTCTCGAGGAGCGCCGCCAGGGTAGCGCCGCAGCCGTGCACGTCACCGATCAGATCATAGCCTTCGATGCCATCGCTCAGGGTCATTTCAATCCCCCAGCCGGCTGCTCCAGCCGAGCTTGCTGCGACAGACCTCGTAGAAGTTATGACCCAAGGGATGCACCAATTTCAGGCGCTGGGGCTTCCTGCGCACATAAAGGATGTCGTCGGGCTTGGACACCACACGGGTCTGACCGTCGCAGCTGACGTGGGGGTAGGCTTCGTTGGTCTCGCCGATATGAATGCGGATCTCGGCGCCCGCATCGACCACGATGGGCCGGCTCGACAGGGTATGGGGAAACATCGGCACCAGGGTGATGGCATCGATGCTGGGGTGCACGATGGGCCCCCCGCCGGAGAGTGCGTAGGCGGTAGAGCCGGTGGGGGTGGCGATGATCAGGCCATCGCTGCGCTGACTGTAGACGAACTGGCCATCGATGAAGAGCTCGAACTCGATCATGCGCACCGCCTTGCCGGGATGCATCACCACGTCGTTGAGCGCCTCGGCACTCCCGACCAGGGCATCGCTGCGATAGACCTCGGCATCGAGCAGGAAGCGCTCCTCGATGGTGTAGCGCCCGGCCAGCACCTCGCCAACCTTGTCCTCGAGCTCACTGGGCGAGATATCGGTCAGAAAGCCCAGCCGGCCACGATTGACCCCGAGCACCGGGGTACCGCTCTGGCACAGCGCTCGCGCCGCGCCGAGCAGACTGCCATCACCGCCGACCACGATCACCAGGTCGCATATCTCACCGAGCATCGGCCGGCTGGCTACCTGCTGGCCGTGATCCAGCATCACTGTGGCGGTGCGATCCTCGAGGATGACGTGATAGCCGCCTTCATCGAGGAAACGGATCAGTCGCTTGAGGGTATCCACCACCTTGGCACTACCCATGCGGCCGATCAGGCCGATGTTCTTGAAGGTTGTCATGCGCACTCCCGCCTCAACGAGCCGCCATTATGCGGACTCCCGGCGGGAGCGGCAAACCAGCCCACGGAACACCCTCAAGCCAGCGGCGAGACCGGCAGGCGGCGACGGCGCACCCACCATTCGTTGATGGCGAGCGAGGCCAGGATAATGGCACCGCCCAACGCCAGGCGCGACAGATCGGCATCCCGGTTCCAGAGCACCAGGTTGACCACCAGCCCCGCCGGCACCAGGGCGTTGTTCATGATCGCGAGTGCCCCGGCATCGACCTTGGTTGCGCCCTTGTTCCACAGGAAGTAGCCGAGCCCCGAGGCGACCAGGCCCAGCCAGGCCAGCACGCCCCACTGCAGGCCAGTGGTGGGCAGCTTGCCGGGGTTGCCGAACAGGGTGAAGGCCACCACCACCAGCGCCAGCGCCCCCAAGTAGAACCAGCCGAAGATGCTGTACTGAGGCACCCCGTCATTCAGGCGAACGGCCAGATGGCGGTAGGCGACCTGCCCCAGCGCGAAGCACAGGTTGGCCCCCTGCACCACCAGGAAACCGAGCCAGAAGCCACTATCCACGCCCTGATAGCGGATCACCGCGGCTCCGGCCACGGCAAGCGCCGCACTGAGCAGGTAGAATGGCGTGAAACGTCCGGCCAGGGCATCGTCGATCAGGGTCACGTAGAGCGGCGTGAAAATGGTGAACAGCAGCACCTCCGGCACCGACAACAACAGAAACGACTGATAGAAGAAGATGTACATCAGCCCCAGCTGCACGGCGCCGATCGCCATCAGCGCCAGCTTGTGACGATGCGCCAGCAGCCGAGGCTTCAGAAACGGCAGGAACACCAGCGTGGCCAGCACGATACGCACCAGCACCGCGAAGTAGCTGTCGACCTGACCGGACAGATAAGCGCCGATCAACGAGAACGAGAAAGCCCACAGGGCCGTGACGCCCACCAGATAGCCCATTGGTTAACTCCTTGAGGATATGAAGTTGACAAGCATTATACGCGTGCGCGCCCTGCTACCAAGCATCTGTCGTCTGAAATTTTCGCCACGCTCCGGCGCCGCCTCTCAGTGCGACTGGTCCGGCGAAGGGCATGGCCGCGTCACGGTCAGCGAGGAAGGCAATGTACTGCGCTTTCACGAGGAGGGCCACTTCGCGCTGGCGGGACAGCCGCACGAGGTCGCGTTTCGCAATGTCTATCGCTGGGAGCTGGAAGGGGATCGCTTGCGCCTCTTTCACGAACGGCGTGGCCGCGAGGCGGCCGTCTGGCTGTTCGACCTGATCGAGGCTGACGACGGCAGCGGCCTGGTCGCTGCTGAACCTCACCTGTGCGGCGCGGATCGCTACACGGCGCGGCTCGCGATCATCGAGGACGGTTTCAGCCTCGACTGGACCATTCAGGGCCCTCGCAAGGACGAGGCGATCGCCTACCGCTATTTCGTTCGCTGAGCCCTCATTTTCGCAATGCCCGCTGCATTGGCTAGGCGGCGGCATGGCGGCTGAGCGACGTCGCCGGCCCCTTGCCCTCGCGACTGACCGGTTCTCTTGACCGGTTCTCTTATGACGGTCTCAGCGCCATTTCAGCGATTCCGAATGCGCTGGGTTATCGGCATGGGAGTCATCGCTCAACACCTCGGCGGCGTCCTGGGCCAGCGGGCTCGTCAGGTACTCCTCGAGCTTGGCCTTAGCCTCGTCGCCGAACAGGATCTCGCAGGCTTCCCTGAGGCCGGGGGCGTTACGAACCTCCTCGGCGCTCACCACCAGCGAGATCTTCGAGCGCCGGCGCAGGAAGTCCTCGAGCCGGGTGATCATCTCGCGACGCTGAGCCTGTCGAATCTCGCAGCGCAGGTACTCGGTACCCTCGATCAGCACCTCGGCCTGACGCGGGTCTTCGCGTATCTCCTCGAGCATGTCCAGCGCCTGGGCGCCGTACCGTCGCCACAGCCGGGTGCTC